>CAIVPT010000171.1 GCA_903907855.1 uncultured Synechococcaceae cyanobacterium
CAACAACCTCAGCTCCGTACGAGCTAGCTTCTGTTTCGTTTTTGATTCTTTGCAGAGTTTCGTTCGCATTGGCCAGCAAACCAATCATGCTTTCTCGGGGAATCTCTATTCGTCTTGCGATGCGCTCTTCCTCCCTCGGATAATTGAGTTACTACTTCGTCGATAGGATGCGAGTGAGGTATTCTGCGCCCGCGCATTGGCTTCTTGGCCGATCTATTCAGCCTCGAAGGTCTGGTGGGGCCTATATCCAGTCGAAGTGCTTGTTTGATGAAGCCTGATTATCCGGGCATCAGTGAAGGCTGAAGCCTTTCCTATGGCTTGGTTCTGCCCTAGGCTTATCTTCCTTGGTTGATTCTGCTTCTATGCGATCTGGCAACATTCTCTGGCGATGGCTGAGGCCCCTGCTCATTCTTCTGCCACCCGTTTTGTTGTTTTTGCTTGAATGTCGCCACCCGGTTCCGCTGGCTGGGGAGACTCCCTGGCAAACAATCATTGCTAGTGATGGTTGGTGGCTGCACCTCCATATCCTGCAGCTCTTCCTTTTGTGCGGCCTTGCTATCTCTGTCCTTTGTCTTGTCGCCACGTCCATTCCAGTATCCACCGTCCTGCCGCTCCTTTGCAGTATCAGCGTATTCCTGGCCTTCTATTCGGCGCTGGATGCGATTACGGGCATCGCTTCTGGCCTTGTGGTTGACAATGCATCCGTTCTATCCATGCCACTCCAGATCTTTGGTAACACGTTGATCATCAACTTTCTTGCTGACCCCCTCATCGGTGGTGGTTCCTTCTCGGTTACTGGCATTCTGGCTGGTGGTGGCTGGTTGGTCAGCATGCTTTTGCTCGCCTATTTTGCAATGAAGCATTATCAGGTTGATGCCTGGGTGGTTGTACTGCTCGTTGTTTCCGGAGTTTCTTTTGGGCTCTCCCATTTGCCGCCCACGGGTCCCATTGGCATGCTCTGTTATCTAATTGCCTCCATAGCCATATTGGTCCGCCAGGGCCGCCATTGCTCCCCATCGTCAGTTTCTGCCAGTCCTCACTATGAATAGAGCAACCACTGGATTTGTTGCCACGATGCTTCTGCTTTCGCTTGTCTCCTGTGCTCCAAAGCCCCAGGCAAGCTCGACCGCCGACCAACTCAAGTCACGTCAGCATCTTGATCAAGCCATCGAAGCTGTACGTCAAGGGCGTGTCGGTCAAGCTCAGCAGCTGCTTGATCAGGCAATCTCTGCCGATCCGAGTAATGCTGATGCGTTTAACAATAAGGGCAATGTCTTGATGGCTTCTGGCAAATACCAGTTGGCAATCGCCGAATACTCATCTGCCATCAAGCTGCAGGGAAATCGCTCCTCCTATATCTTTAATCGAGGCTATGCCCTCCTCTTGGCTGGCGACTACCGTGAAGCGCTCAAGGATCTGAATCGTGTCATTGAAGAGGAGCCCATGAATTTCAAGGCCCTTGCCTTTAGGGGGCAAGTACGCGCTAATCAGTCTGACTATGAGGGAGCCATCGCGGATTTTGACCGGGTTGTGGCTCTGGCTCCTGGCAATGGCGAAGCGTATGCGAATCGTGGGGTCATCAAGGCTCAGTTGGGTCGCAACGAAGCGGCGAAGGATGACTTTTCAAAGGCGGAAGTCGTCTTTCGGAAGGCCGGTGACCGCGCCAGCCTGGCAAAACTCCTCACGGCACGATCTGCCTTGAAGGGGGCCCAGAAGAGCTGAACACCTGCCCCGCAGAATGCCTGGCGAGCCGATAGGGGTTCATCCCCTACTGCCAGGGATGGTGCGCCCACGGTGTGCGCGATTGGATCCGCGATCAGCTTCGGTGTCGCCTATCGAGCGACTTGGCCTCCCGAAACGCAACCTCAGGCCATGGCTTACAGCGGTGTGTTGCCCATCACCCAGGTGCCGCCGCCGGCGCTCCACTCCCGCTTCCAGAAGGGCGCCTCGTGCTTGAGGGCTTCCAGCAGCTCCTGGCAGCAGCGCTGGGCCGGGCCGCGGCGGTCGGCGGCGACGGCCACCAGCACGATCGCCTCCCCCGGCTCCACCCGCCCGACGCGGTGGCGCACCAGCACCGCCAGCGCACCGTGGCGGGCGGCGGCCTCGCGGGCCAACCGTTCCAGCTGGGTTTCGGTCATGCCGGGGTAGTGCTCCAGCTCCAGGGCCTCCAGGGGGCGCCCCTCGGCCGTGGTGTCGCGCACCCGCCCCACAAAACTGCTCTCGGCGGCGGGTCCGCTGCCCCGTGTTTCCGCCAGCTCCCGTTGCCAGCTCCCGAGCGCCTGCAGGGGGTCGAAGCCTTGCGGATGCAGGCCGATGCTCAGGAGGGCGGGCGCTGGGGCGGCGTCGGACGGGGCCATGGAGGTGCTCCTGCCGCTGTGAGGGGTCTGGGTCATGGTGCACCCGCCCGCTTCAGCCGCCGCTGATCGGCGGCAGGAAGGCCAGTTCGTCCCCGTCGGCCAGCGGTGTGTCGGGCGTGGCGAAGGCCTGGTTGATCGCCACCCGCAGCTCCTTCGGCAACTCCCCAGCCTCGCTGGCTGGGGGCGACGCCAGCCCCAGGTGGCGCCAGAGCGTGCGGGGGGTGGCCCCGGCTGGGATCTCCAGATCCCGCTCGCCCCAGCCCGCGGCCTCCCGCAGACCCGCGAACAGCCGCACGCCGATCTGCAGGGGGGCGCCACTGGCAGCGGCTTCGGCCGGCGTGGTGACGACAGCCGGCTCGGACGGATCGGGGCGTAGGAGGTTCACCACGGGCCGCAGGCAGGGAGCAACGCCGATTCTGGGGCGGTTGCCTGGACGCTGCCGCATGGGCTCTGCCGCCCACAATGGGGCCAGCCCCCGCCGGCCCTGCGTGAGCCTCGCCATCGCCCTCCTCACCATCTCGGACACCCGCACCGCCGCGGACGATCGCTCCGGCGATGCCCTGGCGGAGCGCCTGCAGGCTGCGGGCCACCGGCTGCACGAGCGCCGCATCGTGCCCGACGACCGCTACCGCATCCGCGCCGCCGTCAGCCACTGGATCGCCGACCCTGCGGTGGCGGTGGTGATCAGCAGCGGCGGCACCGGCCTCACCGGTCGCGACGGCACCCCGGAGGCGGTGGCGCCCCTGCTCGACAAGACGATCGAGGGATTCGGTGAGCTGTTTCGCGTGCTCTCCTTTGAGACGATCGGCACCAGCACCCTGCAGAGCCGGGCCCTGGCCGGCGTGGCCAACGGCACGCTGATCTTCGTGCTGCCCGGCTCGCTCGACGCGGTGCAAACGGCCTGGGATCGCCTCATCGGCGCCCAGCTGGATGCCAACACCCGGCCCTGCAACCTGGTGCAGCTGCTGCCCCGCCTGCGGGAGTCGCCCGATCAGGCGCCCGGCCGGGGTTGAGGCGGTGGGGGGGTGCGCCCGTCGCCGCGGTGTTGGAAGGTGGGTAGAGCTTCGAAGGATGCGAAGTTGCCCTCGAGTTTCCATTGCGCTTGGGCCCGTTCGCTGCCGGCCAGGTAGGCGGAGCAGGGGGCGGACAGCCCTTGGGCGGCCGGGTTGTCGGCGGCGCAGCTGGGGTGTTTGGCCTGGTAGGTGGGTGCTTGCCAGAGGCTGGCCCCGGGCAGGAAGCTGTACTCCAGGCTGTTGCGCGCCAGGGTTTTCAGATCCCGATAGCCGAGCTTGTAGCGCTGGGCGGCCAGCTGGAATTCGTTGCTGAGGTCGATGCGGGAGACGCCTTCGTCGTCGGAGGCGAGGGCCATGGGTACGCCGGAGCGTTTGTAGTCCAGGAAGGGGTGGTTGTCGTTGGCCACATTGAGGATCACCTCATTGCTGGTGAGGCAGATCTCCACCAACACCCCCCGCCGCCGCATCTCCTCCAGCAGCTGAAAAGGGGCATCTTCATAGAGCACAGCAACGCCATGGCCGATGCGGCTGGCGCCGGCCAACTCCACCGCCTGGCGGATGTGAAAGCGCAGGGCCACCGGATGATCCTCCGGGGCCACCAGATTGAGACCCACCACGCTCGGGTTGGCGTTGGCGAGCTCGAAGGCATAGAGCAGCTGGGCGAACACCTCCGCCGGTGATGTAGTGCGCACCGTCTGCTGCAGAAAGCGAACCGTTACCGCGCAGCCCGGCTGGGGCTGGGGAGTGCCGCAGCCGAGGGTGGCGGCCACCTCGCGGTTGAGGGTGTCGATGTTCTGGCTCCCTTTGGCCACGAGATC
>CAIVPT010000172.1 GCA_903907855.1 uncultured Synechococcaceae cyanobacterium
CAGCAGCAGCGGGCCGGCCAGGTCCACCAGGGTCCACACCTGGATCGTCATCAACGACATCGCCAGGAAGGCCCCCAGCGAGATCTCGGCGATCAGCGACACCGCCGGCGTGCGCGCGGGCCAGCCGAACGGCAGATTCGCGCCCCGGCGTGGCAGCAGGTTGCTCAACAGAATGCCCACAATCAGGCAGGGCACAAACAACGGCAGGAACAGGCCCCGCTCGCGGATCAGGCCCTGCAGCAGCGTGCCCAGGATGATGCACACATTGATCGCCAGCACCGCCCCGAGGAATTCATCGGAGCTGAGCATGGTGCTGGTGGGCGCCGCTGGTTTATCTCCGCCCGCGGTTGCTGGTGCCTGGCCCGGCGCTCCGCCATCCCGCGTCTTCGCCGTTGCCCCCGCCGCAGAAGCAGCCGCAGGACCCTCCAGGCGGTAGCGGCGGATCAGGAAGCGGGCGATCGGACCGCCGCTCGCGCTCGCCAGGATCAACCCGAAGGTGGCCGCCGCGATGCCGATCTCCAGTGCATTGGCCACCCCCTTCTCACCGGCGATCTGCGGGGCCCAGGCGATCGTGGTGCCATGGCCGCCGATCAGCGACACCGTGCCCATCAGCATTCCGGTGGCCCCGGGCAGGCCCTCCCAGCGGGCCAGGGCAATGCCCAGGGTGTTCTGCGCCAGCATCAGGAAGATCGTGAGCGCCAGCAACACCAGAAGTGAACGGCCGCCGCGGCGCAGATCCGCGAAGCTGGCGTTGATGCCCACCGTGGTGAAAAACACCACCAGCAGCACATCGCGGGCCCGCATGCCGAACTCCATCTCCAGCCCGAACAGCCCATGCAGCACCGTGAGCACCGCGGCCACCAGCAGCCCGCCGCTCACAGGCTCGGGAATGGTGAATTCCCGCAGCAGCCGGATGCGCCGGTTCAGAACCTTGCCCACAAACAACACCAGAAGTCCCAGCGTGGCCGTCAGGAAGGAATGCACCTCAATGGGCGTACTGCTAGGGGGCATCGTTATGGCGCCTGCTGTGACGAATTGGCCGTAGGTTCAAGCTTAGCTGGGCGTGCCTGGAACGCCGCCACCGCCGTGGGCAGGGTGGGGAAAAACCGATCTGTCCCCACCGCATCCACCACCCCGGCCCGTTGCAGCTGCCGATAGAGATCCTGTTTCACCCGCGCGAAGCCCACCACAATCCCCTGTGCCGTCAGCGTTTGCTGCAGCTCCAGCAGCACATCCGCCGCCGTGATATCGATCTCCACAATCGCTTCGGCGTTGAGCACAAACCACTGCACAGGCGATGTCTCCGCCGCAATCGCCGCCAGGGCCCGGCTGCGGAAATGTTCGGCATTGGCGAAGCACAATGGCGCGTCGTAGCGATAGATCACCAGTCCCGGAATCGTGCGCGCTCCCTCCCAGTCGTTCACATCATGCAGGCCCGCCAGATCGGGCACCTGCCCCATCACCGCATCGTGCGGTCGCATCAGCCGTGCGAACAGATCGATCACCGATAGCGCCACCGCCAGGCCCACCCCCACCAGCGGGTCGGTGAGCAGCACCCCCAGCAAGGTCACCACCGCCAGGCGGAATTCGCTCGGTTTGAAGTGCAGCATCCGCCGGAATTCACCCAGGTCGATCAGGCGCACCGCCGCCGCGATCACCACCGCCCCCAGCGCCGCCCGCGGGAACATCGCCAGCAGCGGCCTCAGCGCCACCAGCGCCACCAGCACCACCGCCAGCGCCACCAGCGAGAAGCGCTGCGAGCGGCTGCCCAGCGACGCCCCCAGGGCCGTGCGGCTGGCGCTGCTGCTCACCGGAAACCCCTGCAGCACCCCGTTCGCCAGGTTCACCACCCCCAGCGCCAGCAGTTCCCGATTCGCGTTGATGCGGCTGCCGCTGCGGGCCGCGAAGGCCCGGGCGGTGAGCACGTTGTCGGAGTAGCCCACCAGGGCGATGCCCACCGCCGCCGCCGCCAGCCGCTTCACCGCCTCCGCCGACACGATCGCCGGTGGGGCCAGGGACGGCAATCCCGCCGGGATCGCCCCGATCACCGCCACCCCCCGCTGCTCCAGATGGCCCAGCCCCATCGCCGCCACCGCCAGAAGCATCGCCAGCAATGGCGCCGGGGCCCGCGGGAACCGTGCCGGTACCACGATCAGGAACAGCAGCACCCCCAGCCCCACCAGCACCGTGGGGCCGTGGATCTCCCCCATCCGCCCCAGCAACTCGTGGATCACCGTCAGCGGCGTATCGCCCTGCAGCGGGATCCCGAGCATCCTCCCCGCTTGGGCGCTGATCAGGATCAGCGCCAACCCGCTGAGATAGCCCACCAAGATCGGCCGCGACAGCAGATCCGCCAGGAAGCCCAGCCGCCCCACGGCCCCCACGCAGCACACCATCCCCACCAACAGCGCCAGCAGGCTGGCCAGGGGCACCGCGGCCGCTGCATTTCCCGCCGCCAGCGGTGCGATTGCCGCCGCCGTCAGCAGGGCGGTGGTGGATTCCGGCCCCACCGACAGCTGCGGCGAGCTGCCCAGCCACGCATAGAGCAGCAGCGGCGCCAGGGCGGCCCAGAGGCCATGGATCGGCGGCAGACCCGCCAGCTCGCCGTAGGCCAGGCACTGGGGGATCAGATAGGCCGCCACGGTCACCCCCGCCAGCAGGTCGCCGCCGCTGCGGGGGGAAAGCGTGGTGGCGGGGGCGGAGCTGCTCAGGTGATCACCGTGGGGCGCTCCATGCCCGTGCGCTGGCGGATCTCGGCCAGCCCATCGATGGCGCTGATCAGATCGGCCAGGGCGGCCTGCGGATCCTGGTGCAGGTTGCCCTCGGCCCCCACGTAGCTCTCCAGGTACACCCGCAGCGTTGCCCCCTGGGTGCCGGTGCCCGACAGGCGCAGCACCACCCGGCTGCCGTCGTCGAGCAGCAGGCGCAGGCCCTGGCCCTGGCTCACCGAGGCATCCACCGGATCCACGTAGCTGAAGTCGTCGGCGGTGCGGATCAGGCGGCCCGCGAACGGCTGGCCCCCCAGCGACGGCAGCATCTCCTTCACCCGCCCGTAGAGGCCGTGGGCCGCGTCGCTGGCGATCGCCTCGTAATCGTGGCGCGAGTAGTAGTGGCGGCCGTAGGTGCGCCAGTGGGCGTCCATCACCTGGGCCACCGGTTCACCCCGCACCGCCAGGATCTGCAGCCAGAACAGCACCGCCCAGAGGCCATCCTTTTCACGGATGTGGTCGCTGCCGGTGCCGAAGCTCTCCTCACCGCACAGGGTGATGCGGCCGGCGTCGAGCAGGTTGCCGAAGAACTTCCAGCCCGTGGGTGTTTCGAAGCACTCGATCCCCAGGGCCTTGGCCACCACATCCGCCGCCGCGCTGGTGGGCATGGAGCGGGCCACCCCCGCCAGGCCGTCGGCATAGCCGGGCGCCAGGGTGGCGTTGGCGGTGAGCACCGCCAGGCTGTCGCTGGGGTTCACGAAGCAACGGCGGCCCAGGATCATGTTGCGGTCGCCGTCGCCGTCGCAGGCGGCACCGAAGTCGTAGCCGTCGCCGCCCAGCAGCAGTTCCGCCAGGTCGTGGGCGTAGGTGAGGTTGGGATCCGGATGGCCGCCGCCGAAATCCTCCAGCGGGATGCCGTTGCGCACCGTGCCCGCCGGCGCCCCCAGCAGCTGTTCAAAGATGCGGCTGGCATACGGGCCGGTGACGGCGTGCATGGCGTCGAAGGCCAGGCGGAAGTTGCCGCGCAGCAGCTCGCTGAGGCGATCGAAGTCGAACAGCTTCTGCATCAGCACCACGTAGTCGTCCACCCCGTCGATCACCTGCACCTCCAGAGATCCCAGATGGTGGGTGCCGGGGGTGTCGAGGCTGGGGGTTGCCGCGTCGAGGATGCGGTAGCCGTCGAGGGTCAAGGTGGCGGCGTGGATCGCGTCGGTGAGCGATTCGGGGGCCGGGCCGCCGTTGGAGCCGTTGATCTTCACGCCGAAGTCGCCCTCGGGGCCGCCCGGGTTGTGGCTGGCCGAAAGGATGATGCCGGCGGCGTCGTCGTGGCGGCGGATCAGGTTCGACGCGGCCGGGGTGGAGAGGATGCCGCCGGTGGTGGTGATCACCCGCGCCACCCCGTGGGCGGCCGCCATCCGCAGGATCACGCCGATCGCCTCGCGGTTGCCGAAGCGCCCGTCGCCGCCCACCACCAGCGTGCCGCCCGCGATCCCCGGCACCACCCGCAGGCTGGCCTCCAGGAAGCTCTCCAGGTAATGGGGGGTCTGGAACTGGCGACTGCTCTTGCGCAGCCCCGAGGTGCCCGGCTTCTGGTCGGTGAAGGGAGCCGCCAGGGACACCCGGCGCACCTCGCCGGAGAGGGGGGTGCCGGCGGAACTGCTTTGGCTCATCGACGGGCCCGTCGCCGGGCTGCGGGGCGGGCCCAAGGTACTCCGGGCATCGCAAGGTGCACCGGGCCAGGGGGCCTCGATAACCTGGCGGCATGATCCGTTTCCTCACTCTCCCGCGTTCCCTGCCCCGCTCCCTCGCCCGCCAGGTGCGGCTGTGGAGCGGCGGTGTCCTCGGTGGTGCCCTCGGTGGTGTCGCCCTGGCGGCCAGCCTCGCGGCGGCCACCGCCACCGCGGCGGCTCCCCCCACCTGCGCGGCCGTGCTGCCCTACACCGAGGCGGTGGCCCGCACCGACAAGGCCGCCCGGGCGGTGCTCGCCCGCGCCGGCCGCGAGAGCTGCCTGCGGGGCAAGCTCACCAACGCCCTGCTCGGCCTCTCCAGCAGCTGTGAGCACGAGGCCCGCCGCGATCCCTCCCTTTGCTCCCTGGCGGATCGGGCGGTGGTGGTCACCCCGATGTCGGTGGCGTTCATGGACGACACCTCCCGTGAGCTGCTGCGCCTGATCGGCGGGGCTCCCGTGGCTGGCGGGCCCTCCCGCGCCCGGCCCGAGCCGGAGCCGGTGCCTGCGGACATGCCCTAGGGCGCCAGGCCTCCTTTCAGGGCCCCGATCCCGCGCCACCGCCGCCACTACTGCCGCCCGATCCGCCGCCGAACCCAAAGCCGAAGCCACCGCCCCCGCTGGCCGGCTTGGCTTCCGTCGGTTTGGCCGCCGCCTTCGGCAGTGCCTTGCAGGCTGCGATCACCTCCCGCCCCGCCGCATCGATCGGCTCGCGGCGGGCGAAGCTGTTGTTCGGCGCCACCACCGCCTTCTGGCGGATGCTCCAGAGCACGTCCTTGCAGCGGCCGGGCAGGCGCGGATGGTCGAGCAGGCCGTCGGCGTCGCGGCGGGCCGTCTCGCAGGGCTTGGCGATGTTGTCGCGGCCGCAGTCGAGGGTGGCGAGTTGCAGGGCCCGCAGGCTGGCGGTACTTGGATAGGGGGGATCGGCGGGAGCAGCCCGCAGCGATGGCGCCCCAGCCCCCTGAACCAGCGCCAGCCCCGCGGCCACCAGCAGCAACTGGCGCAGGGGCCCGGCGGGGGCGGCGAACGCGGCCATGGAGAGGGGAGAAGAGCGTCCCATCATCACCGCTCCAACCGCAGGGGGGCCAGTCCGTCGCGCAGCACCCGCTGGCTGGCCCGCCAGCGCCGCGCCAGCAACGGGCCGCTCAGGGGGGCGCTCGCGGCCACCATCCCCCGCAGCCAGGGGTTGCGCAGCAGCTCCGCCCGGGCCGCCTCCTCCGCCTGCAGGGCCTGCACCGCCTCAATCTCCGGGCGCCGCGCCGCCTCGATCCGCGGCAGAACCGCATCCAGGGCCTGTCTCTGGACTTCCGCACCGCCCGCCGCACCGCCTGCCGCACCGCCTCCCGCCAGGGCCGGCGCCAGCAGGGCCGCCGCCACCACCGCGTCGCGCAAGGCCATGTTCAGCCCCTGGGCCCGCAGCGGACTCATCGGGTGCGCCGCATCCCCGAGCAGCAACAGCCCCGGCCGCTGCCACCGGCCCGCCAGGCCCACGCGCCCCGGCAACCGCCGCGGGCCGCGCACCGCCTGGGGCGGCAGGGCCCGCAGCAGCGCCGCCAGATCCGCCGGGGCCGCCGCCGCCCACCGCTCCAGCCAATCCGGCGCCCCGCCCGCGCCCGTTTCCGCCCCCACCGACCAGCCCAGCTGCACCCCCGCATCGGCCCGCCGGAACAGGGCACCGCTGCCGCTCTCCCCGACCAGCGTCACGAAGCGATCCCCCAGCCACGCCTCGATCGCCCCGCTCGCCTCCCCCCGCAGCCGGAACCACAGCACCTCCAGCGGCGCCTTCCCCCCCGCATAGGGCAGCCCGGAGAGGGCCCGCAACCGCGACCCCTGGCCATCGCAGGCCACCACCAGCGGCGCCGTCAGCTGCCGCCCATCCGCCAGCTCCACCCCCGTCACCCGACCGTTCGCCTCCAGCAGCGCCACCACCGGTTGCCCGCAGATCCGCCGCACCCCCGGCTGCTGCTCCAGCCGCCCGTGCCAGTGGCGCAGCAGGGCCCCCTGTTCGATCAAGGTGCAGGGCACCGGGCTGCCCATCGGTTCGCGCACCGTGAACAGCGGCCGGCTGTTCACCACAAAGCTCCAGCCCCCCAGCGGTCGCCGCGGCACCGATGGGGGCCAGGGGTCGAGCCCCAGCGCCGCCAGGGCCTCGAGGCCGCTGGGCATCAACCCCTGGCCGCGGAAGGCCCGCTCGAACGAGCGGCTCGCCTCCACCAGGGTGAGCGGAATCCCCTGGCGGGAGAGTTGCCAGGCCAGGGCCACCCCGGCCGGCCCGCCACCCACGATCAGCACCGCAGGCGCTGCCTCCCCCGCGGCCGGATCCGGTGCGGGATCAGGTGCGGGATCAGGTGAAGGAGTTGTAATTGCGGTCGCTCTCCGGTGCGGCGGTGGCCTCGAGGCCGAGCAGCTTGTGCTTCTTGGCCAGCAGGTAATCCACCAGTTCCTGCTGCACCGTGAGCAGCTCGCTGGTGCAGCCCCGGAAGGCGGCCCGGTGGCGGATTTCGTCGTGCCGGGTGTGCAGATCGCGCAGCATCAGATTGATGGCGTCGAGCTGGGGCGATTGGGAGCGGGTGCTGGGGGCCGAATCCATGGCTTCGCGGCGCTCTCCGTTGGCATCTTTGCAACTTTACCTCTCTTCTCCGCACCCTTCTTCTCCGCACCGTTCTTCTCCGCAACCCTCTCCCGACGCACCCATCCGCAGCGCTGGCGCAGCCGCTGCTGCCGCCGCTCCAGCCGCTCCGTCATCCCCAGCTCGGCCCCGCGCCAGAGACGGTCCATCTCCGCTTCGAAGTGGCGCGCCAGCAGCGGCGAATCGATCCGCAGCAGCGTTTCGTCGTTCTGGTGGGCCGCCGAGGGGCTCCAGTTGAAGCTGCCGCTGATCAGCCGCCGCCCATCGAGCACGGCGAACTTGTGGTGCAGCTTGTCGCCGCCCGCCAGCTGGGGGGTGCCCACCCCCTCGAGCGCCTGCCCCCAGGGGCGGTTGCCCGCCTCGATCTTGCAGTGGTGGTCGGGCAGCTCCAGCGCCATCAGATCGAGCACTTCGCTGAACGAGCGGTGGGCGAAGCCCGGATCCGCCACCAGCCGGATGCGCACACCCTGGCCGCGCAGCGTCCCCAGCGTCTCCGTGAGGTTCTGGCCGGAGAACACGAACAGGCTCAGGTCGAGCCGTTGCCGCACCCCCGCCAGCTGGCTCTCCAGCCAGGCCAGGCCGTGGTGGGGATCGCGGCGCCGGTGGGGGCTGAACAGCACCTCCACCGTGGTGTCGCCGATCCGCACCCTCTGCGGCGGACCGCTCTCCTTGGCCAGCCCGAAGCGGCTGTCGGGGGCACCGCCGGGGCCATCGCCCCACATCCGCTCGAATTCCTCCTGGAACAACGCCGCCAGCGCCGGGCTCTGCAGGTGCAGCAGGTGGTTCACGTTGCCGCGGCTGCGCGGGTCATCGGCATCGCCGTGGATGCAGGAGGGGCTGAAGTTCGCCGATCCGGTCACCACCACCCGCCGGTCGGCCACCAGGAACTTGTGGTGCATCAGGCCGCTGCCGCGGCTGCCGTCGGCCGTGTCGTCGATCAGGGGCACGTCGCCGTCCTGCAGGATCGCCACCGCATCGCCCCAGCCGAGGGCCCGCAGCTGCTCCACCCGCCGGCGCTGATGGGGCGGAAGCGTGGCCGGCGTCAGCTGGCTCCAGGGGGTGGCGTAGGTGTTCTCCAGCACCACCCGCACCCGCACGCCCCGGCGCTGGGCCGCCACCAGGGCCTCGGCCACCCGCGGCAGGGAGAGCTCCTGCACCGCCACCACCAGCTCCTGACGCGCCGCGGCGATGCTCTCCAACAGCAGGGCCTCCAGGTCGTCCCCCTGGCGCCACTTGCCGCTGATCGGGCTGCGGTAGCGGCTCTCGCCGCGGTGGTTGAAGGCCACGCGGATGCCCGGCGGCAGGGGCAGCTGGCGGGCGGCGGGCCCCTGGAGGGCCGCCGGAGCGCTGCTGCAGCCCGTGAGGGCCGCGGCGAGCAACAGCGGCAGGGTCGCCATCGCCGTTGCCGGCCGTGGGCCTGGGCGGTGA
>CAIVPT010000173.1 GCA_903907855.1 uncultured Synechococcaceae cyanobacterium
CAGCGGCGACGATAGTTGGGGGGTAGCCCCCTGCGAAAATAGCTCGATGCCAGGTAAAACTTTTTCAAACCAGAGTGGGGATTTGATCATTCCTGCCCTGCGAAAGAAGCCACCTTATGGTGGCTTTTTTTGTGTCTGCTTTTTTTGGGGCGGCGGTGACAGGAGCTGGTATAGCAACAACCGGAGGAGCACGAGGCAGCCTGTAGCGAACCCTGATCTGTCTCTAGTTCTGGCTCTGGCTAGGGGTTGGAGAGGGTGTGAATGGCGGGAGGCTAATCGAAGAAAATGAATCTATGGTCGTGAAGTCTGCGTTGTCATGTTGAGGGTAGGTCTCTTGCTCGCGGTTGCTGCACAGAACGGCCAAGCCAGCGCGTTGTGCGGCTTTGACTTCCCCAGGGGAGTCGCTGATGAAGAGAACTTGGTGGCAAGGAGTGGCGAGCTGTTCACAGATCATCTCGTAACTCGCGGGTTCCTGTTTGGAGCCTATCCGTGTATCAAACCAGTGGCTGAAGAGGTGTCGCAGGTCGCCGGCGCTGCTGTACTGGTATAGAAGTTGTTGTGCTTTCACGGAACCAGAGGAGTACACAGCCATACCGAGGCCGGCATCCCTCCAGCGCTCAAGGGCCGGTGCCACGTCCTCGTAGAGGGGGGCTCGCAGGGCGCCGCTGCGGTAGCCGTCTTCCCAGATCAGGCCCTGCAGTTCCTTAAGGGGTGCCAGTTTTCGATCCATTCGGATCAACCAGAGAAGGTAGGGAGCTACATGGTGAGGAACTGCTTGTGTTGGATTTGGCCCGTTCGTTGTTTTTGTTTCGGTTACACGGAGTGCCTGCGCGCTGGGATCTGGATCCTGTTCCCAGGCCTGCTCTACTTGTTGAAGCAGTTCCATGACGATCGGGTCGCTGGCATTTTGCTCCAAAAACGCTTCCAGTCGCTTCGTTGCATAGGGAAACAGCACCTCGCTGACAAACGTCACGGGGCAGGTGGTGCCTTCGATGTCCAGTAACACGTGGCGAAAGGAGGTGGGCGCCATGGCGGTGGGTTGGTTCAGGTGATTGGGGCAAGGGTGCGGGGAGCTAGGGGGAAAAGGAGTCGGGTTCGGCATTGGCAGCTGCGCGGACATCTCCCCTTCGCTGTGGCTCGCTACATGGTCGTCTTTCTTCTCGGGCCAAAGGTCAACGCTGGGACTGGAGAAGGGTGTCCAGCAGCAGTTGGCGCCACTGCTGCTCCAGCAGGAACTCCAAGATCTCCAGATGCCGCTGGGCCTGGCGAAGGTCGCTTCCCCAGGCATAGAGCCCGTGGCCTGCGATCAGGAGTCCGTGGGGAGCGTTGGCGAGGATCGGTTGGGCGTTGCTGCTGAGTCGTTCGAGGTTCTGGTCGTTGGCCAGGATCGGGATCTCGATGCGGCAGTCGTGGCTGTGGATTCCCTCCAGGCCTTTGAGCATTTCCAATTGCTCAATCACCAGGTGGCCAGGGGGCTCGCCTGGGCCTGGTCCGTGGTGACGTGAGAGCAGCGTGCCTGACTGGGAATGGGTATGAAGCACGGCTCCGGCATGGCAACGGCTGATGATGGCTATATGCAGCCGGGTTTCTGCGCTGGGCCGGCCACAACCGTGGATCACTTCGGCATTGCCATCAACCACAATCAGCTCCTCTGGCCTTACCGAACCCTTGTCGACCCCACTGGGAGCCATCAGCAGGCGCAGGGGGTCGTGGCTGAGGGTGCAGCTGAAATTGCCGCCCGTCCCTTCGCACCAGCCACGCCGATGGATCGCTGCCATCGTCTCGGTCAGCTGCAGGGCCTGCTCGGAGAAGGCCGTTAGTTCTGCGGGTGAGTTGCCCCGGGAGGGCGAGCCGCCGCGGGGGGGCGAGCTGGATGGCGAGGCGACCACTGGGTTAGGTAAGGCTCCTCTGAGTCAAGCGCATCGGTGGGGCTGACTGAGGTGGGAACTGTGATGGGAACCCCTGCCCTCTCAGCGCTGGCACTGGGGACACCAATGGCTGCTGCGTCCGCCCAGCCGCTCCCGTTCAATCGCGGTGCCGCAGCGGCGGCAGGGTTCCCCTCCGCGTCGGTACACCCAGGCCTGTCCTCCGTAGTTGCCGTTGAGTCCCTGCAGATCCCGGAAATCGCTGAAGGTGGTGCCGCCCGCTCCGATGCTGACGCTCAATACCTCCACCAACGCATCCCGCAGGACCTGCAGCTGGGCATCGCTTAAGCGAGCGCTTGGGGTGCGGGGGGAGATTCCGGCAGCAAACAGGGCTTCATCCGCATAGATATTTCCCACCCCCGCCACCAGCGACTGGTCCAACAGGGCGCTCTTGATAGGCCGTTGCGAGCCCTGCAGCCGCTCGCGCAGCCAGGTGCTGTTGAACGCGGGTTCGAACGGCTCCGGGCCCAGCCGGGCCAATCCGCCCATCACCTCCTGCGCCGCAGTGCCCGGAGGTACCCACCACATCTGGCCGAAGCTGCGGGTGTCGACGAAACGGAGTTCGCCGCCACAACGGGCGAAGAGGCGTACGCGTGTGTGACGACAGGGTTCCCTGGGTTCCGTCAGCCAGAGGAACTGGCCCGTCATGCGCAGGTGGACGCCCCAGCGACCGCCATCTCCCCCCTGGGGTTCGCGGAGATCTGCCAACAGGTATTTGCCTCGGCGGTGCCAGGCCGTGACCTGGCAATCGCGCAAGGCAAGGGCAAACAACTCCGGGTCGGGGGGATGGGCGATCGCGCGGGCGCGCAAAACCTCAACCTGAGTGACAACGAGACCGCATGTCTGGCTTTCCAGCCCACGACGGACGGTCTCAACTTCAGGGAGTTCGGGCACCGGGCAGCTGCTCGTACGGCAGCGAGCCTGTCAGATCAGGGAGCGGGAGAGGGGGGTCAGGCCTTCTCGAGCTCGGCCTCGGCGAAGTTGTTGGTGTTGATGCCGCCTTCTGAGCCGCTGTAGCCGTTGTAGTTGACCTTGTCGAAGCGCACCACAACGGGGTAGCGGATGCCGGAGGTGTCGATCGAGGCGACCGTGCCGACCTCGTTGAACCAGTAGGACTCGGGACGCTTGATGCGCACTTTGTCGCCGCGGGAGATGGCCATCGCTGCGCTTTGGGGGATCGGGTGGCTTCTCGGCGACCCTACCCGCCCGGTTGGGGGAAGGCTGCAGGGGTGTCACGAATCGTCGTCGCCTGGCCGCGTCGCTTCGTCGTGACGCCACACCGGAGGGCCCCGGTGGCCCGTCGTTCCCGTGGCAGCATCCCCGTTTCCCCCGCCGCCGCCCGCCGATGCTCGCCCCTGAGGCTCCTGCCTTCACCCTGGATCTTCCCGATCCCGAGAGCGAGGCGATCGGCACCCTGGAGTTCCACGCCCGGCTCGATGAGGCCTGGGCCGTGTGCGATCGCTTCGACCTGCAGACCGAGATCTGGCGCGGGCGCATCCTGCGGGCCGCCCGCGACCGGGAGCGTCGCGGCGGCGAGAACCGGGGCACCAATTTCCTGCAGTGGTTGCGGGAGCGTGAGATCAGCAAGACCCGGGCTTACACCCTGATCCAGTTGGCTGAGTCGGCCGACCAGATGCTGGGGGAGGGGGTGATCGAGCCCGAGAGCGTCAACCAGTTCTCCAAGAGCGCCTTCCTCGAGGCTGCTCGCGCTGATCCGGAGGTGCAGCTGATGGTGGGGCAGGCCGCGAACGAGGGGCAGGCGATCACCCGCAAGCAGGTGCGGCGTCTGGCCGATGAATTCGTGGCCGCCACCAGCCCCCTGCTGCCGGAGGAGATCCGCCAGCGCACCGCCGAGAACCTGCTGCCGCCGCGGGCCGTGGCGCCCCTGGTGAAGGAATTGGCCCGCCTGCCGGAGGAGCAGCAGAACGATCTGCGGCAGGCGCTGCGGGAGGAGCCGGAGCTTGAGCGCGTGCGTGATGTGACCCTCACCGCCCGCTGGCTCAGCAAGGCCACGGAGGCGGGTGGGGCGGTGCGTGCCTTGCAGCAGGGCGAGCTCGACCTCGAAAAGGCGATCCAGGAGGCCCAGCGGCTCGACGTGCTCGGCATCCTCTCGGATGCGGTGTACCAGGCCCAGCAGCTGGAGAATGCCGTGCTCCGCCTGCACACCAGCTGGCGCCGTCTCAACGGACTGCAGGAGCGGTTGTGGGTGGAGAGCGGTAGCAGCACACCGCACCTGCGGGAGTTGATCACCGCCCTGCAGAGCCTGAGCGGCAACACCATGCGCGTTTCGCTGGGGGAGCTGGCGGGCGGCAAGCGGGTGCGGCTCCAGCTGGTGGAGGAATCGCCGGATCAGCTGGAGCCGCCGCCACTGCCTTGAGCCGCTTCGTGCCCTCCCCTCCAGATCTAGTGGAGGCTAAGGTCTGTCCACACCAGCGGTGGCGTTGATTTGTCGCAGGTTCCCCTTCAGGACCCGCCGGCGGAACCGCCCGACTCCCTACGCGAGTCGCTTGTCCGCCATTTCGGCTGGGAGGATTTTCGCCCCGGCCAGCGGCCGGTGGTGGAAGCCCTGCTGTCCGGCCGCGATTGCCTGGCGGTACTGCCCACGGGAGCGGGCAAATCCCTCTGCTATCAGTTGCCGGCCCTGGTGCGCGACGGCCTCGTGGTGGTGGTCTCGCCTCTGGTGGCCCTGATGCAGGACCAGGTGAGCCAGCTGCAGCGACGCGGCATCGCCGCCGCCTGCCTGCATCGCGGCCTCGAGGGGGGCGAGCGGCGCTCCTTGCTGCATCGGTTGCGGGACAACCGGCTGCGCCTGCTGTACCTCGCCCCGGAGCGTCTGCAGCTGGAGAGCACACGCCAGTGGCTTGATGACATCCTGGCGGCGGGTCGGCTGGTGGCCCTGGCCGTGGACGAGGCCCACTGCATCAGCGCCTGGGGCCATGATTTCCGCCCTGACTACCGTCGGCTCGGCCAGTTGCGGGCCCTCTGTCCCGGCGTGCCCTTGGTGGCCCTCAGCGCCACCGCGGCCCCCCAGGTGCGTGCCGACATCATCCGGCTGCTGCAGCTGCGCCGGCCCCTGATCCAGGTGCGCTCGGCCCGGCGCTCCAACCTCGCCTACACCATGCGCCCTCGCTCCGCCGATCCCCTGGCGGAGGTGCTCGACGCCGTGGGGGACAGCCGGGGGGCGGTGCTGCTCTACGCCCGCACCCGTCGTTCCGTGGAGCACTGGGCCGCCCGCCTTGCCGCTGCCGGGGTGGAGGCGATCGCCTATCACGCCGGCATGGATCCCCAGAGCCGCCAGCTGGCCCTCGAGCACTTCCAGCGCCATCCCCGGCCGGTGCTGGTGGCCACGGTGGCCTTCGGCATGGGCGTCGACCGCCAGGACGTGGGGTTGGTGCTGCATCTGGATCTGCCGGCCAGTCCGGAGGGCTATCTCCAGGAGTCCGGCAGGGCCGGGCGCGACGGCCTGCCCGCCCGCTGCCTGGTGCTCTTCGATCCGGGCGACCGGGTCAGCCTCGGCTGGGCGATCCGCGCCACCTCCCAGCAGGGGGGGCGCCCGGTGGAGGAGGTCGAGCGGCAGCGGTTGGAGCTCGCCCAGGCCAAGCTGCGGCGTATTGAGGCGGTGGCCGAGGGGGAGGGTTGTCGCGAGCAGGCGTTGCTGCTGGCGGTGGGGGAGCTGGGGGCTCCGTGCGGTCGCTGCGACAACTGTCTCGCCCGTCCGCAGCGCCGGGATTGGTCGGAGCAGGCCGGTGTGCTGCTGGCCATGCTCGATGAGCGCGGGGGCCGTGATCTGCGGGGGCTGGCGGGGGATCTGGCCGGTCGGCACGACAGCGACGAGGAGCGCTGGGCCTGGCTGGCCCGCCGCCTGGTGCAAGAGGAGTTGCTGGGTGAGAGCGACGATGGGGCCCAGAGGCTCTGGCTGCGCTCCAGCGGGCGTCGCTGGTTGCGCAGCCCCTGGCCCCTGCACTGGGCGGCCTAGGGCCGCCTCAGCCGCGCGCCTTGCAGAGGTCGCTCACCAGCTGTTGCTCGAAGTCGGCCTGGGGATCGTCCCAGGTTTTCCATTGGCCGGCCTGGCTGGTGGCGTTGATCTTGCGGGCCGTGCAGTTGACGGCCAGGTACAGCGACTGTCCCTCCCCGTTCAGGGTGGGGGCCACCATGCTGCCGCCCATGGGCTGCCAGTTGGCCCAGTCCACCTGGAGAGGGCCGTAGGTGCGCCAGTCGGGCTTGCCGGTGCCCGGGGTGGTGGCCAGGCCCGTGCCGCCGGGGCGGGCGGTGGCTGTGGCTGTGGTGGTGGCCGCAGGGGTAGGCCTGGCGGCTGCGGGCGATGGGGTGACGGCCGGACGTGGTGATGCGGCGGCCACGACCGTGGGCTTGGGCTGCGGGCGGGGAGCGACGGTGGCCGTGGCCGCGGGGCGGGGCCGCGGGGCTGGCGCGGTTGCCGGGGCGGGGGCAGGGCTTCCCTTGAGCTTCAGGCGCGTGCCGGCCTGCACCAGATCGGGATCGCCGATGCCATTGATCGACACCAGGCGGCTCATGGGCACCCCATACCCATCGGCGATGGTGGACAGACTCTCGCCTGGGCGCACCACATGTTCGCTGGCCCCGCGGCGGTAGCCACCGGCAGGAGTCCCGGCGCCTGGCTTGGCGGCGGCGGTGACCGCACCGCTCACCCGCAGCCGGCGGCCCGCTTCCACGTGATCGGGGTTGCTGATGCCGTTGATCGCCATCAGGCGCTCAACGCTCATGCCGTGGCGATCCGCAATCTCCGAAAGGGTTTCCCCGTCCTTCACGGTGACCGTGCCACCGCTGGCGACACTGCCGCGGCTGCCCCCTCCGCCCCCGGAACCACCGGGCACCTGCAACACCCGACCGGCTTCCACCAGGTTGGGATCGCTGATGCCGTTGAGCTGCATCAGGCGGCCCATCGGCACGCCGAGGCGATCGGCGATCTCCGACAGGGTCTCGCCCTCCTTCACGGTCACCTGGCCGGCGAGGGAGGGCAGGGGCAACACCAGGGCCAGGGCCAGGGCGACGAGCGGGCGGCGCATGGGCGCTAGATACGGAGCACGCCGGCACCATAAGGATCAACTGGGTCCTCGCCCAGCCCCCCGGAGGGGCAATTTCGCGAATCCGCTTCGCAAATCGGCGCCCGAGTCACCGTCGTTGTGGCCCAGGCATCGTCCGGTGCCGGTAGCCGCTGGTGTTGGAGAGCCCCTGGTTTTGCTTGAGAATTCACCGGAGAAGCCGCTCCAGCCAGGGCAGCTTGCCCGCATAGGGCGGGTAGCGCAGCGGCAGATCCAGCCAGAACGGGCGCCGCAGCACGCTGCGGCGGTGGGAGAGCGCCAGGAACCCA
>CAIVPT010000174.1 GCA_903907855.1 uncultured Synechococcaceae cyanobacterium
ACGACCAGGCTGGAGCGCCCAGCGGCCCCAGTTCCCTCCCCAGCCCCTCGCCGTTCCGGGCCCAGCGCGATGGAGGATCCCTGGGCGGATGCAGAAGCGCCGTGACACGCCCTGCCGCTGCCGCCCCCTCCCTCGACGGCCGAACCGATTTCTGGGTGATTCTGGGCCTTGAGCCCGGAGCCGACGCCGACAGCCTCAAACGGGCCTTCCGCCAGCAGGCCCGCCGCTGGCATCCGGATCTCAACGGCAATGATCCCGTCGCGGAGGAACGCTTCAAGCTCGTCAACGAGGCCTATGCGGTGCTCTCGGATCCCCGCCGTCGCCAGGCCTGGGAGCAGGGCCTCGACGGTGGCGATGGCTCCGCCTCCGACGACCCCTTTGCCACCGGATTTCCCCGCTTCGAGGACTACCTCTCCGCCCTGTTCGGAGAGGTCCAGGAACCGGCCGCTCCCGCCGATGATGAGCCGGCGGAGCCCCCTGCGACCCCCCGCGCCGAGGTGGCCGCCCGGCCCGCCAGTCCGCCGCCGGTGCGGGCCGCCGACGACCTCGAAAGCCTGGTGGAGCTCCTCCCCGAACAGGCCCTCGAAGGTTCGCGGGTGGAACTCGAGCTCCCCGATGGCACCGTGGTGGAGGTCTGGACCCCGCCCCTGGCGGGCGATGGCTGGCGCCTGCGTTTGGCGGGGGTGGGCCCCGGTGGCGCCGACCATTTCCTGCAGTTGCGGGTGCGCACCCCCGAGGGCCTGCGCATCGATGGTCTGCGGGTGCATTTCCAGCTGGAGCTTCCCCCCGCCGACGCGGCCCTGGGCTGCCAGGCGGTGGTGCCCACCCTCGATGGCCCGGTGCGGCTGCGGGTGCCGCCGGGCTCCTCCAGCGGCCGGTTGCTGCGGCTGCGCGGCCGGGGCCTGGCCCGCGACAGCCAGCGCGGTGACCAGCTGGTGGAGGTCCGCATCGTGGTGGAGGACGACCTCACTGAGGCGGAGCAGGCCCTCTACCGCCGACTGAGGGAGCTGGCCGAGGAGCGGCACGATGGATGAGACACTGAGCCCAAGACGCTTCTGCCCCGCCCGTGAGTTCCCCAACGGTGCACGTGCTGTTGTTTGACGCCGGCAGCGACACCGAAGGGATCCATTCCCTTGAGCTCAACGGCCGCACCGTGGTGCTGCTGTTTGAGGATCCCGACGACGCCGAACGCTATGCCGGCCTCCTGGAAGCCCAGGACTTCCCCACCCCCACCGTGGAGACCCTGGAGCGGGAGGAGATCGAGCGCTTCTGCGTTGAGGCCGGCTATGAAGCCCGTCATGTGCCGGCCGGCTTCCTGCCCCGCAGCGACGAAGACCGTCTGCTGATCGCCCCACCCGAACAGAACATGGACGTAAGCCTTTGGCGCGACCAGGCCGAGGCGGCCGAGAACGCGGCCGACCCAGCCCCCGCCCCCCACGAGGGCAGCGCGGGCAGCGATCCTGACCTGGAGGCCTTCCGCCGCCGCCTTGAGGGCCTGCTGTGAGCATCACCCCCTCCACCCCCAGCGATTCGCCAACCGGCCGGTCCGTGGGCAGCCGCGGCCACCTGCTCACCGAACAGGCCAATCCGGCCAGTGAGCAGCTGGACCAGCTCGACACCGCCTCTCTTGTCGCGCTCTTCTGCCGCAACGATCGCGAGCCGCAGCAGGCCGTGGAAGACGCCCGCGAGGCCCTGGCCGCCGCCGTGGATGCAATCGCCGCCCGCCTGCACCGGGGTGGCCGCCTCTTCTACATCGGAGCGGGCACCTCCGGCCGCCTCGGGGTGCTCGACGCCGCCGAATGTCCCCCCACCTTCTGCTCGCCCCCGGAGCTGGTGCAGGGGGTGCTGGCGGGCGGAGCCCCGGCCCTGCTCCGCAGTTCTGAGGGGCTGGAAGACCTCGCCGAGGCGGGCCGCAGCGATCTGGAGGAGCGGGGTTTCGGGCCGGCCGACGCCCTGGTGGGGATTGCCGCCGGGGGCACCACCCCCTACGTGCTCGGCGCCCTCGCCCATGCCCGCGCCATCGGCGCCCTGGCGATCGCCATGGCCTGCGTGCCCAGCCGCCAGGCGCCCATGCCCTGCGACATTGACATTCGCCTGCTCACCGGTCCCGAGCTGCTCACGGGTTCCACCCGCCTCAAGGCCGGCACCGCCACCAAGATGGCCCTCAACATCCTCTCCACCGGCGTGATGGTGCGCCTGGGCAAGGTGTACGGCAACCGCATGGTGGACGTGGCGGTGACGAACAGCAAGCTCGAGGACCGGGCCCTGCGCATCCTCGCCGACCTGACCGGCATCGACCGGGAGCAGGCCGCGACGCGGCTCGCAGACGCCGGGGGGTCCGTGAAACTGGCGCTGCTGATGCAGGCGAGCGGTCTGGGGGCTGCCGCTGCCGCCGAGGCCCTCGCTGCCCACGGCCCCGGCCTGCGCAACACCCTCTCCGCCCTGGGCTACGCGCTGTCCCCCTGAGCGCCTTCCTCCCAGGGGCCCCAATAGGGGGCCGTGAACAGGTCGGTGCGGCGGCGCGTGGCGGCGGGCACCACCTGGGGCGGTGTCATCAAGGCGTTGCGGAGGGCGCTGTGGGCCCGGCTGGGGGGCCGGGTGGCCGCCACCCGCTCCGCCGCCAGGCGCACGATCCGCTGCGCCAGCTCGGCGTTGGCCCGCAGGTTGTCGATCACCATCTCCACGGTCACCGATTCGTGCTCGCGGTGCCAGCAGTCGTAATCGGTGACCATCGCGAGGGTGGCATAGGCCATCTCCGCCTCCCGCGCCAGACGGGCCTCCGTGTGGTTGGTCATGCCGATCACATCACATCCCCAGGATCGGTAGAGCTCTGATTCGGCCCGGGTGGAGAAGGCCGGTCCCTCCATGCACAGATAGGTGCCGCCACGGTGCAGGCGCCGATTGTTGGGCATCAGGCTCTCGCCCACATCCGCGAGCATGCGGCTCAGCACAGCGCAGTAAGGATCCGCCGCGGTGACGTGGGCCACCGCCCCCTTCCCGAAGAAGCTGAGCGGCCGCTGGTGGGTGCGATCGATGAACTGATCCGGCACGAGCATGTCGAGCGGTCGCACCTCCTCCTGCAGCGATCCCACCGCCGACACCGAAAGGATCCAGCGCACCCCCAGTGAGCGCAGGGCCCAGAGGTTGGCCCGGTAGGGAACCTCCGTGGGGATAAAGGTGTGGTGGCGGCCATGGCGGGCCAGGAAGACCACCTCCAGATCGCCGAGGCGACCGAGGCGGAGATCGTCGGAGGGATCGCCGTAGGGGGTCTCCATCCGGATCTCCTCCACCCCCTCCAGGCCCTCCATGGCGTAGAGACCGCTGCCACCGAGCACCCCGAGGCGGGCGGTCATCAGATCGGGACCGCCGGCGGCGGCGGGACTGGGGGAGGAACCCATCGAGACGGCGGGAGCGGCATGGGGCACCGTTCTACCCCAGGGGCCGCCACTCGATACAGTCGGTTTTTCCCCCCCGATTGCCCGTGACCAAGGCCCTGATGGAGACCGACGCCGGCACCATCCACCTCGAGCTCTTTGAGGCGGACGCCCCGGGCACGGTGGCCAACTTCGTCAAGCTCGCCAATGACGGCTTCTACGACGGCCTCGCCTTTCACCGGGTGATCGATGGCTTCATGGCCCAGGGTGGCTGCCCGAACAGCCGCGAGGGTGCCCGGGGTGTAGCCGGCACCGGCGGCCCCGGCTACATGATTCCCTGTGAGATCAACGCGAACAAGCACCAGGCCGGCAGCTTGTCGATGGCCCATGCCGGGCCCAACACCGGCGGCAGTCAGTTTTTCCTGTGCCATGGGGCCCAGCCCCACCTCGATGGCCTACACACCGTGTTTGGCCACACCGGCGACCTCGACGTGGTGCTCAAGCTCAAGAACGGCAGCCGGATCCAGAAGGTGACGATCGAGGCCTGAGCCTCAGCGCCACACCACGAACGCTCCGGGGGAGAGGCTCAACCGCGGACAGGTGGTGGCTGTGGCCCCCAGGTCGGTCAGGGGCCGGATTTCCGGCTCCAGATCCACGCTGGGGTGCTCCACCCGCCGACCATCGGGGGCCAGCAGCAGGCTCACGGCCGCCCCTTCTGGCCAGAAAGCGAAGCGCTGCAGCACCCCCGCCAGGTCGGCCGGGCTCAGGGCCCGCCCCTCCGGTGCCCGCACCAGCACCGCCAGCTGCGGTTGGGCCAACAAGGCCAGCAGGCGGGGGTGCTCCTCCCGCTCCAGCAGCAGGCCCTGGTCGAGCACCCAGAGCCGCAGGGCCTCCTGCCGCTCCGCCAGGGTCGCCAGATCGGCCTCGCCCTGCCAGCCCAACACCGCCGTAGGGCCGCAGAGGGGTGTTTCCTCCCCGCTGCCAGAGGCGCTCTCCTCCATCAGGTGCCCCAGCTTGGTGCGCTTGGCCTGCAGATAGGCGGCGTTGTGGGCGCCTGGGTCCATCACCAGGGGCACCCGGTCCACAACCTCGAGGCCGTAGCCGCCGAGGCCGGCAATTTTGCGTGGGTTGTTGGTGATCAGCCGCAGCCGCCGCACCCCCAGATCGCTGAGGATCTGGGCCCCCACCCCGTAGTTGCGCAGATCCGCCGGGAAGCCCAACCGCTCGTTGGCCTCCACGGTGTCCAGGCCACCGTCCTGGAGGCTGTAGGCCCGCAGCTTGTTGATCAGGCCGATGCCGCGCCCCTCCTGCCGCAGATACACCACCACGCCTTCCCCGGCGTTCTCAATCAGCTGCAGGGCCGCCTCCAGCTGCGGCCGACAGTCGCAGCGCAGCGAGCCGAAGGCATCGCCGGTGAGGCATTCGGAATGCACCCGCACCAGCACCGGCCCGCTGGCCCTCTCCGGCTGGCCCTTGACGATCGCCACATGCTCACTGCCATCAATCTCGTTGCGGTATCCGATCGCCCGGAAGCGGCCGAAGGCGCTCGGAAGACTCGCCTCGGCCTGGCGGCGCACAAATCGCTCCGTTTCCAGCCGATAGCTGATCAGGTCCGCGATCGAGATCAGCCGCAGACCATGGCGCCCCGCGTAGTCGACCAGTTGCGGCAGCCGGGCCATCGAGCCGTCGTGGTTCTGGATCTCGCAGATCACCCCGGCCGGATAGAGCCCCGCCAGCCGCGCCAGATCAACGGCGGCCTCGGTATGACCCGCCCGCTTGAGCACCCCCCCGGAGCGGGCCCGCAGGGGAAACACGTGACCCGGACGCCGAAGATCTGCCGGGCGGGTGGTCGGATGGATGGCCACCTGGATCGTGCGGGCCCGGTCTTCGGCGGAGATGCCCGAGCCCACGCCATTCTCCGGCCCGGCATCGATGCTGACGGTGAACGCCGTCTGGTTGCTGTCGGTGTTGCGATCCACCATCAGCGGCAGATCGAGGGCATCCAGCCGCTCCCCCTCCATCGCCAGGCAGATCAGGCCCCGCGCCTCGGTGGCCATGAAGTTGATCTGCTGCGGGGTGGCGAACTGGGCGGCGCAGATCACATCGCCTTCGTTTTCCCGGTTTTCATCGTCGACGACGACGATCGATTCGCCGTTGCGGATTGCCGCCAGCGCGTCCGGGATCGTGTCGAACCGGATCGGGTTTGGGCTTGGGTTCGGTCTCAGGGGAGGAGTCAACGTGGCCATGGCGGGGGCGGGGCCCGGTTCGCGGTCGGAGCGGGTCAGCAGGGTCGGGGGGGCCGCGGAGTCCTTTATAAAGCCGGTACGATCCCGCATTCCCTCCAGCGCCATGGCAGCCAGCAGCGTCGCGGTCATCGGTGCCAGTGGCTACGGCGGCCTGCAGACCCTGCGGTTGCTGCAGGGCCACCCGAACCTGGCGGTCACCTTCCTCGGCGGGGAACGCAGCAGCGGCCGCCGCTGGAGCGACCTGGCTCCCTTTCTCCCCCTGCCCGGCGATCCCCAGGTGGAACGGCCGGATCCCGACGCCATCGCCGCCGCCGCCGAGCTGGCGGTGCTGAGCCTGCCCAATGGCCTGGCCGCCTCCCTGGTTCCCGCCCTTCTGGAGCGCCGGGTGCGGGTGGTCGACCTCTCCGCCGACTACCGCTACCACGACCTGGCCCAGTGGCAGGAGGTGTACGCCAGCGAAGCCCGCGAGGTGCCCCGCAGCGACGCCGACCTCTGCCGTCAGGCCGTCTACGGCCTGGTGGAGTGGGAGGAGGAGCGCATCCGCCCGGCGCGCCTGGTGGCCGCCCCCGGCTGCTTCCCCACCGCCAGCCTTCTGGCCCTGCTCCCCTTCCTCAAGCAGGGGCTGATCGAGCCCGGCGGCATCGTGATTGATGCCAAAACGGGAACCTCCGGCGGTGGCCGCGCCCCCAAGGAACACCTGTTGCTGGCGGAGGCTTCGGAGGCGGTGCTCCCCTATGGCGTCGTGGGCCATCGCCACACCAGTGAGATCGAGCAGCTGGCCTCCCGGGTGGCCGGCCAGCCGATTCGTCTCCAGTTCACCCCTCACCTGATGCCGATGGTGCGTGGGCTGCTGGCCACCGTCTATGCCCGCCTGCGGGATCCGGGCCTCACCGCGGAAGACTGCACCACCCTGCTGCAGGCCGCCTACCGCCACAGCCCCAGCGTCGACGTGCTGCCCGTCGGCACCTACCCCTCCACCAAATGGGTGCGGCAGACCAACCGCTGCCTGCTTTCGGTGCAGGTGGATCAGCGCACCGGCCAGCTGATCGTGATGAGCGCCATCGACAACCTGGTGAAGGGGCAGGCGGGCCAGGGGGTGCAATGCCTCAACCTGATGGCCGGCCTCGAGGCCTCCACCGGCCTGCCGCTGCTCCCCTTCTACCCCTAAGAACGGGGGGACGGCAGCTGGCCGGCGGCGCGCAGTCGCTCCGCCGCCAGTCGCACCGCCAGCGGCAGGATCCGGTGCTCCTGCACCCGGATTCGGGCATGCAGGCGGCTGCGGTCATCGTCGGGAAGCACCGGCACCGCCGCCTGCACCAGGATCGGCCCCGCATCCACCTCCGGCACCACCAGATGGGCGGTGCAGCCGGCCAGGGTCACGCCGGCGGCCAGGGCATCGCCGATCCCATCGCGCCCCCGGAAGCTGGGCAGCAGCGAGGGGTGGAGGTTCAGCAAGCGCTGCGGGAAGGCATTGATCAACCGCGGGGTGACGATTCGCATCCAGCCCGCCATCACCACCAGATCCGCGTCCACCGCCTGGAAGGCTGCCACCAGCGCCTCGTCTAGGGCCTCCCGGCTGGGCTGGTCGCGGTGGTCCAGCAGAAGGCAGGGCAGCCCCAGCCGTTCGGCCCGGCGGCGGGCACCGCAACTGGGCTCATTGACCACCAGCAGCACCACCGTGGCCGCCAGGCTGCCGTCGCGGCAGGCGCTGACCAGGGCCTCCAGGTTGCTGCCATCGCCGGAGGCCATCACCCCCAGCCGCAGGGGTGGCGGGGGGGCCGGGGTGCCCGGTGGCGGCGTTGGCGGCCACTGAATGCACACTCCGGAATCGTTCCACCCTGAATTGCCGCTAGCGTCAGCCAAAGCGGGCATCGGTTCATGTCCCACCTCTCCATCCTGCCAACGGTCCTGCGCGATACCGACCACCTGGTCGCCAGCCTGGAAAGTCTGGACCTGCACCCCATCCGCGGCGGCAACGTGCGCGGCTTCGAGGAGAGCCGGCCCGTGGAGGTGCGGGTCGAGTTCGCCGATGGTCAGAGCCTTGGCTGGATCCGTCAGAGTGACGGTTCCCTTGCCCTGGTTGGGGATCTGCAGCGTCTGAGCCGCTCGCGCCCCCTGCAGCGCCTGCTGGGCCGCATCACCCGCGCCTACGCCGCCCGCCAGGCCCTGGCGGAGGCCGCTGCCCAGCTTCCGGGCGCCGTCGTGAAGGTCCGTGTCTGAGGGCGTCTCCTTCGAGCCTCTTCTGCTGGAGCTCGACCTGCGCGAGCCCCATCGCCACCTTGTGAAGGCCCGCCTTCGCCATATGCCCCGCCAGGCCGCCCTCACCCTGCGGCTTCCCGCCTGGACGCCCGGCTCCTATCTGATCCGCGACTACGTCCGCACCCTGGAGGGGCTGGAGATCCACCAGGGCGGTCGCTGCCTCACTCCCCGGCGCCGGGAGGTGGCCACCTGGAGTCTGACCCTCCCCTCCCTGGAGCCCCTGGACATTCACTGGCGGGTGCTGGCCAGCGAGTTGAGCGTGCGCACCTGCCACCTGAGCGGCGACCATGGCTTCCTCGCTCTAGCTGGGGTGGTGCTGCAGGTGGAGGGGGAGCGCTGGCAGCCCCATCAGCTGGTGCTGCACCTGCCTGAGGGCTGGATTCCGTTCGTGCCCCTGCCGCAGCAGCCGGATGGTTCCTGGTGGGCCGACGACTTCGACACCCTTGTCGACAGCCCGATTGAGGCTGGGCCCCATCCCTGCCATTCCTTCACGGTGGCTGGCCGCCCCCACCGTTGGGTGAGCTGGGGCGGCGACCTGCCCGCCGACGATCCCTGTTTCCTGGCAGACGTGGCAGCGGTATGCCAGGCCTGCTGCCGCTTGATGGGGGAGGAGCGCCCGCCGGCCGACGATTATCTCTTCGTGCTCCACCTGCTCGAGCAGGGCTATGGCGGCCTCGAACACGATCGCAGCTGCGTGCTGCAGGCGGGGCGCCGGGCTCTGCGGCGGCCGGATGGGCGCCGCAAGCTTCTCCAGCTGGTGGCCCACGAATATCTGCATCAGTGGAATGTGCGGCGGCTGCGTCCTGCCGAACTGGCCCCGATCGACTACGACCGCCCCTCCATCGTGGCAACCCTCTGGTTTGCCGAGGGGGTGACCAGTTACCTCGATCTGCTCCTGCCGGTGGCAGCGGGGCTGGCCGATGGGGCCTCTCTCTGGGACGACCTGGGCGCTGACCTGAGCCGCTTCCGGCTCACGGCAGGCCGACGGGTGCAGAGCCTGAGGGCCAGCGCCGAGGAGGCCTGGGTCAAGCTCTACCGACAGGACGCCCATTCCCACGACACCCAGATCAGTTACTACCTCAAAGGTGCCGTGGTGGCGCTGTTGCTCGACCTGCATCTGCGCCGCCACGGCTCCTGGATCGGCGCGGTGCTGCAGCAGTTGTGGCGCAGCCATGGCCGCAGCCGCCGTGGTTACCGAAATGAGGATCTGATCGCCGCTTTCGCCGACCACGCCCCGGATCTGTCCACCCTTCTGCCGCATTGGCTCGAGAGCACCGATGATCCGCCCATTGATGCCTATCTGGTGGAGGTGGGTCTGGGTTTGTTCCCCGAAACTGCGCCCCATCCGTCCGCCGGGTGGCAGCCGGAGCTGCAGGCCCAGGGCGCGCTGATCCTCCGGCGCGTCGATCGCGATGGCCCCGCGGAGCGCGCCGGCCTGCAGGTGGGCGACGAACTGCTCGCCCTCGCTGGCCAGCGGGTGCGGAGCGATGAGGATCTGGCGCCCCTGCTGGGCGAGCCCGCTGCGCCGTCGCCGGTGGACGTGCTCTTCTGCCGCGATGGCCGCATTCGCTCGCTGGCGCTGCAGGCCGATCCGCCGGTGGTGGTGCGCTGGCGGTTGGAGCCGCTGGCGGCTGCGGAGCCGTGGATGCTTGAGCGCCGCCAGCGCTGGCTGGCGCTGCGCCCATGAATTCCCGCTTGCAACCACTGGTGTGGGCCACGGCCGGGGCCGCCCTCCTGAGCCTCGGGGCCCTCGGTTGGCTGGCGCGCGAGTTGATCGGCGATGCCGGCAGCCGGGCCGATGCCCGCCCCTCCCTTCTTGATCTGCTGGAGGAGGTGGGGCGCCCCGGTGGCGATGCCCCCGCCGCTCCCCCCCGCCGGCCCGCACCGCCCCCGCCGGATCCCCTGCGATGGCGGAGTCCGCTGGCCCAGGCCTGCCCGGCAAGCGATCCCCAGGTGAGCTACCGGCTCTCCTCCGCCCTGGCGAACCTCTCGAGCCTCCGCCAAAAGGTGGCGATTGATCCCAGCAACTTCGGCGATCGCTATCGGCAGGATGCCTTCGGCAACCCACTCGATCCCACACCACGGGTGGTGGTGCTGCACGAAACCGTCTACAGCATGGATTCGGCTCTCAACACGTTCAAAACTCCCCATCCCCGCGATGAGGATCAGGTCAGCTATCACACACTCGTGGGCCAGCGCGGCGAGATTGTGGAGGCGGTGCCGGCCGAGAAACGCGCCTTCGGAGCCGGTAATTCGGCCTTCAACGGCCAGTGGGTGGTCACCAATCCCTCCGTGGGCGGCTCGATCAATAATTTCGCCCTTCACCTGAGCCTTGAGACCCCGGTCGATGGGGAAAACGAACAAGGCAGCCACAGCGGTTACACCGCCGCGCAGTACGACGCCGTTGCCCTGGTGCTGGCCGAGTGGATGCGTCGCTTCAACATCCCGCCCGAGGCGATCACCACCCATCGCCACGTGGATCTGGGGGGGGCCAGGGGCGACCCTCGCAGTTTCGATTGGTCGGAGCTGGAAACCCGTTTGGCGGCCCTGGGGCTTCTCTGCTGAGATCCCCTTTCCGCCTCTCTCGATTCAGACTTGAATCAGGTTCGAATCAGATCAGGGGGCTGGTGAGCTCGCGCCGCACGCCGTAAAGAAGGGCGTGAAGGCCTGGATTCTGCATGTGGCGCAGGATGCGGGCGGGATAATCGAGCTTGCCGTTGTGCAGGTAGGCCAGGGTGGCGAGGGCCTTGGCGTCCCGCGGGGAGCGGCTGGCATCCAACGTGCGGTGAAGCGGCAAGCCCAGCTCGCGTCTCAGGCGCAC
>CAIVPT010000175.1 GCA_903907855.1 uncultured Synechococcaceae cyanobacterium
CGTCCAGGGAGGGGGCGGTAGCGGCAGGGCGTGTCACGGCGCTTCTGCATCCGCCCAGGGATCCTCCATCGCGCTGGGCCCGGAACGGCGAGGGGCTGGGGAGGGAACTGGGGCCGCTGGGCGCTCCAGCCTGGTCGTGCGCTCGCGGCGGTCGTAGTCATCACGGCCCTTGGCCTCCGGCCTAAAGGCCTCGCGGCCATAGGCATCGCCGCCATAGGTCTCGCGGCGCGGGCCGCCGCGCTCCGAGGCGTCCCGTTCCTCGCGACCGGATCGGAAACGGTCGCGCCCATCGCTCGGCTCCTCGTAGGCAGAGCGCTCGTAGGCAGAGCGCTCGTAGACAGAGCGCTCGTAGCCAGGGCGCTCCAACGGTGAGATGGCCGGAGACGAGCCGCCGTACAGGCCCTCCCCCCGACGCACCGGTGTGGACCAGGGATCGCCGCGCCGGCCCCCGTCCCAGTCGCCCCGGCGCGGGCTGTCCCAGTCGTCCCAGTCATCTTCAGCGAACAGCTCGTCCTTGAGGGAGCCCAGGGTGTTGCGCAGGCCCTGCAGTGGGCCGGCCTCAGCACGGCGCTCGCTCATCAGCCGACGGTTCAGCCCGAAGAGGGCCTCCTGGAGCTGGCTTACCGAGAGTTCCAGCTCGGCGCTGTCGCCGCCGGCCAGCAGATCCTGGACATCGCGCAACGCCAGCTCGACCGCCCGCTGCTGCCGTTCGGCCCCGTAGGGACCGAGCTCCAGGGTGGCGTCGCGCAGACGTCGCTCCGCCTGGGCCACCAGGGTCTGGGCCCGGTTGCGCCGGTCGATCTCGGAACGCTTGCGACGATCCTCCGCCGCCTTCTGCTCCGCCTCCTCCAGCAGCTTCTGGATCTCCTCCTCACTGAGGTTGGAGCCCCCCTGGATCGACACGCTCTGCTGGCGGCCGGTGGTGCGGTCGGTGGCGGAGACCTGCAGCAGCCCGTTGGCGTCGATGTCGAACGACACCTGCACCTGGGGCACCCCCCGGGGCGCCGGCGGGATGCCCGAGAGGCGGAAACGCCCCAGCGACTTGTTGTCAGTGGCCATCTGCCGCTCGCCCTGCAGCACGTGGATCTCCACCGAGTTCTGGTTGGCCTCCGAGGTGCTGAAAACGTCGGCCTTGCGGACCGGGATGGCGGTGTTGCGGGGAATCAGCACCTTCATCACCCCGCCGATCGTCTCCAGACCCAGCGAGAGGGGCGTGACATCGTTGAGCATCAGATCGCGCAGCTCGCCGGTGAGGATGCCGGCCTGCACAGCCGCCCCGATCGCCACCACTTCATCGGGATTCACCGACTGACAGGGCTCGCGCGGCACCAGGGTGCGCACCATCTCCTGCACCATCGGCATGCGTGTGGAGCCGCCCACCAACACCACATCGTCGATGTCGTCGGCGGCCATGCCGGAATCGCGCAGGGCGCGTTGCACCGGTCGCAACAGGCGGTCGAGGAGATCGGGGCAGAGGCTCTCAAAGGTGCCGCGCTCGAGGGTGGTCTCGATGTGGAGGGGGCCCTCGCCACCGGTGGCGATGAACGGCAGGGAGATCGGGGTGCTGCGCACACCGGAAAGCTCCTGCTTGGCCTTTTCCGCCGCCTCGGTGAGGCGCTGCAAGGCCTGTCGGTCGCGCCGAAGATCGAGGCCGTGGTCCTTCTCGAAGGCATCCGCCAGCCAGTCGACGATGCGTCGATCCCAGTCGTTGCCGCCGAGCTGCGTGTCACCACTGGTGGCCTTGACATCGAAGACGCCGTTGGCGATGCGCAGCACCGACACATCAAACGTGCCGCCCCCCAGGTCGAACACGAGCACGCGGCGGGCGCTGCTGCGGTCGAACCCGTAGGCCAGGGCCGCGGCGGTGGGCTCATTGAGGATGCGCTCCACCTGCAGACCCGCCAGGCGGCCGGCGTCGCGGGTGGCCTGGCGCTGGGCGTCGTTGAAATAGGCGGGAACGGTGATCACCGCCGCTTCCACAGGCTCGCCCAGATAGGTGGCGGCGTCGTCGACGAGCTTGCGCAGGATCGAGGCCACCAACTCCTCCGGGGCGTATTCGCGCTCGGTGGCGGGGCAGACGATGCGCACGTTGCCTAGGTCGTTGGCGCGCACCGTGTAGGGCACACCGAGGCTGCCCTCGTCGAGCTCGTCCCAGTTGCGCCCCACGAAGCGCTTGAGGTTGGCGAAGGTGTTGCGGGGGTTGAGCACCAGCTGGCGGCGGGCCAGCTGGCCCACCAGCAGCTCCTTCTCCCGGCTGAACCCCACCACCGACGGGGTGGTGCGCCCCCCCTCGGCGCTGGCGATCACCTGGGGACGGCCGCCCTCCAGCACCGCCACCACCGAGTTTGTGGTTCCCAGGTCGATGCCGACGATCCGCCCCATGGAGGAAGTGCAGGTCTGTTGCCCTGGAGAAAGATCCGGGCGGGTGTCGCCCCAAGCTACCGGCCCTGGCCAACCGTTAAACCCATCTTAAACGGCCCAGGCAGTGGGGCTTCTTAGAGTTGACCCGGAGGGACCACCCCCTCTTCACCCGCTCCCGCCCACTCCGCATGTCCAGCCAGGCTTCAGAGGAGGCACAAAGAAATCCACGCCGGCCGCCGAAAGGAGCAGTCGGCGGATCCCTGGTCGAGGGGAATTATCAGGATGCGTTCAGCCTGCGGCGGCGTCCTTTCGCCGAAAAGCTCGTAGACAACGGCTTCCGCTGGCTCACCTTGCTTCTGGCCGGGATTGTGGCCGTGGTGCTCACCGGCATCTTCTTCACCGTGCTTCAGGGTGCCCAGGAGGCGATCCGCAGCTTCGGGCTCACGTTCCTCACCACGTCCGCCTGGGATCCGGTGAACAACCGCTATGGGGCCTTCACCGCCATCTACGGCACCTTGGTGAGCTCCCTGCTGGCCCTGCTGGTCGCCGTACCCCTGGGGCTTGGCACTGCGATCTTCATCACCGAAGACCTGATCCCACCGGCTCTGCGCGAGGCCATCGGCCTGATGGTGGAACTGCTGGCGGCGATCCCGTCCGTGGTGTTGGGCCTGTGGGCGATCTTCGTGATGGAGCCGATGATCCGCCCTGCACTCGAGCTCCTCCACCGCCTGCTGGGGTGGATGCCACTGTTCTCCACCGTTCCCCAGGGGCCAGGCATGGCTCCGGCGGTGTTGATTCTCGTGGTGATGATCCTGCCGATCATCACGGCGATCTCCCGTGATGCCCTGCGCCAGGTGCCGGTGGAGCTGCGCCAGGGGGCCTACGGGGTAGGCACCACCCGCTGGGGGGCGATCATGCACATCATTCTGCCGGCGGCCGTTTCGGCGATCACCGGAGGCGTGATGCTCGCCCTGGGCCGGGCGATGGGCGAAACGATGGCGGTGACGATGATCATCGGCAATTCCCTCAATTTCTCCCCCTCCCTGCTGGCCCCGGGAAACACGATCGCCTCCCTGCTCGCCAACCAATTCGGCGAAGCCGACGGCATCCAGGTTTCCGCTCTCATGTACGCCGCCCTGATCCTGATGGCCCTCACCTTCTCCGTGAACGTGCTGGCCCGCTGGGTGGTGCGCAAGCTCAGCCTCCGCTACTGATCCATGAGCCGCAGCACCCTGCCCTCCCCTTCGGCGCGTCCCGCCTTCGAGCGCCATTCCCTTTTCTTCGAGCCTGGGCTGGCTCGCAACCGCTGGAACCGGGTCTTCACCGGCGTCGCCGCCCTCTTCGCAGGTCTGGCGGTGCTGCCTTTGTTTCTCGTTCTGCTCTACGTGCTGGTGCAGGGCGGGCGGTTGCTGAGCCCGCAGCTGCTCAGCCAACTTCCCCCGGCACCGAGCTTCGACGGCGGTGGGATCGGCAACGCAATCATCGGCACCGTGGTGGTCAGCTTGATCGCCTCCCTGATCGCCATTCCGGTGGGGGTTGGTGGTGGCATCTACCTCAGCGAGTACGCCGGGCGCGGTTGGTTTCCCCCCTTCGTGCGCTTCGGCAACGACGTGCTGGCCGGGGTTCCCTCGATCGTCTGCGGTGTTTTTATCTACGGGATCATTGTGGCTACCCGCCTGTTCTTCGGCCAGAGCTATAGCGCCATGGCCGGCGGCATCGCCCTGGCGGTGCTGATGCTTCCCACCGTGATCAAAACCACCGACGAGGGTCTCAAGCTCGTGCCCCAGGAGATGCGCTGGGGGGCCTATGGCGTTGGAGCGTCGCGCTTCATGACCATCACCCGGGTGGTACTGCCCGCAGCCCTCACCCCGATCGCCACCGGGGTGGTGCTGGCGATCGCCCGAGCCGCCGGTGAGACGGCGCCGCTGATCTTCACCGCCCTGTTCTCACCATTCTGGCCGGAGGGGATCTTCAACCCGATTGCGACGATGTCGGTGCTGATCTACAACTTCGCGATCATGCCCTACGAGGCCCAGAACGCCCTGGCGTGGGCCGCCTCCTTCGTGCTCGTGCTGATGATCCTGGCGGCCAACCTGCTGGCTCGCTGGCTCGGTCGCGTCAGCCGCCAGTAAGCCGCCGGCTCCGTTCCCTTTCCCCCTGGCTTTTCCTTTCCCCTCACCCTGCACTGCCATGACCGCCTCCCCCCTCGCCGCCCCCGCCGCTCAGCAGCGTCGCGACGACATCTGCATGGCGCTGCAGGACGTGACCATCTCCTACGGCAGCTTCGAGGCCGTGCGCGGTGTCTACATGGACATTCCCCGGGGCCGCGTCACCGCCTTCATCGGCCCGTCCGGCTGCGGCAAGAGCACGGTCTTGCGCGCCCTCAACCGCATGAACGACCTGATCCCTGGTTGCAGCCTCAAGGGGCGGGTGCTGTTCGACGGCCAAGACCTGTATCAGCCGAAGGTGGATCCGGTGGAAGTGCGCCGCCGCATCGGCATGGTGTTCCAGAAACCCAACCCCTTCCCCAAGACGATTTACGAAAACATCGCCTTCGGCGCCCGCATCAACGGCTTCCGCGGCGACATGGACCAACTGGTGGAACGCTCCCTGCGCAAGGCTGCCGTATGGGATGAATGCAAGGACAAGCTCCAGGAGAGTGGTCTGGCCCTCTCTGGCGGCCAGCAGCAGCGCCTCTGCATCGCCCGGGCGATCGCCACCGAGCCTGAGGTGATCCTGATGGATGAACCCTGCTCCGCCCTCGATCCAATCTCCACCTTGAAGATCGAGGAGACGATGCACGAACTCAAACGCAGCTACACGATCATCATCGTCACCCACAACATGCAGCAGGCCGTGCGCGTTGCCGACATGACGGCCTTCTTCAACGCCGAAGCCGTCGACGGTGGCACGGGCAAGCTCGGCTATCTGGTGGAGTACAGCGAAACCGAAAAAATCTTCAACGCCCCCGGCCAGCAGGCAACCCTGGATTACGTGAGCGGCCGATTCGGCTGACGCCTGCCAAGGCCAGCAGGGGAGGCCAGCGGGCGGCGCCGGCAGAATTGGTCACAAAAAAGGCCCCGAAGGGCCAGAAGAACGGAGAGGGAGGGATTCGAACCCTCGATAGAGTTGCCCCTATACAGCATTTCCAGTGCTGCGCCTTCGACCACTCGGCCACCTCTCCCTGGGATCGGCTGGTGATGGGGAAGGATCCCGAATGGGACTTCTCTCTGCCAGCAGAATGGGAGACTTCCTCAATCTAGCAGGCACCCCCTCCACAGCCTGCGCCTCCCCCCTCCCCCCCGTCAGCCCGCCCATGCCCCGAACCCAGGAACGATGACGCGCACCTTTCCGATCACCGTGCACTGGCGCCAGGCCGGTCGCGTCATCCGCCACCAGGTTCCCGAGGGGGAATACATCCTGCGCAGTTTCGAGCGGCAGGGCGATCCGCTTCCTTTCAGCTGCCGCAATGGCTGCTGCACGGCCTGTGCGGTGCGGGTGCTGCACGGCGATATCGACCACCGCGAGGCCCTCGGCCTCTCGCGCGAGCTGCGGGACCGCGGCTATGGCCTGCTCTGCGTGGCCCGGGCCACCGGGCCGCTGGAGGTGGAAACCCAGGATGAGGACGAGGTCTACGAGTTGCAGTTCGGACGCCATTTCGGACGCGGTCCGGTCCGCTCCGGCCTCCCCCTCGACGAGGAATGACCATGGACTCCCATCGGGCCCTCAGCCTGAGCGGCGCGGCACGCGAGGGCTGCGGCTTGGCAAACGGAGAGCTGGAGCGGCTCCTGGAGGTGGCCCGCCAGGCGGCCCGCGCCGGCGCCGAACCGCTGCGGCGTCTGTTCGGCCAGTTGGAGCACATCCGTGCCAAGGGGGAGGCGGGCAACCTGGTGACCGAAGCCGATCTGGCGGCGGAGAGCGCCGTGCTGGCGGTGCTGGAGCAGGAGACCCCCCACTTTCCGGTGTTGGCGGAGGAAAGCGGCCGCCGCAACGGCCAGGGGGATCTGGAGTGGTGCGTCGATCCCCTCGATGGCACAACCAACTACGCCCACGGTTTCCCGGTCTTCGCCACGTCAGTGGGCCTGCTCTGGCGGGGGCGGCCCCTGCTCGGTGCCCTGGAACTGCCGGCGCTGGAGCAGAGCTTCTGGGCTTCCGCCGGCAGCGGGGCCTGGCGCAATGACAGCCGGCTGCAGGTGAGTGCGTGCGAGCGGGTGGAGGATGCCCTGCTCGCCACTGGCTTCGCTTACGACCGCACCCGCCGTCGCGACAACAACTACGCCGAGTTCGCCCACTTCACCCACCGCAGCCATGGGGTGCGCCGAGCGGGGGCGGCGGCGGTGGATCTGGCCTGGGTCGCGGCTGGCTGCCTGGATGGCTACTGGGAACGGGGCCTCTCCCCCTGGGATCTTGCCGCCGCGGTGGTGCTGGTGGAGGAGGCTGGCGGCGTGGTCAGCGCCTATGACGGCAGCCCCCTGCGCCTGGGCGACGGGCGCCTGATCGCCTGCGGCCCAGCACTGCATGGCGTGATGGTCGAGACCCTGGCGAGCCTGCAGCCGCTGGCCGGGGCCAGCTACGGCGCCCCGGAGCTGGACCAGGCTGCAGCGGAAGATCGCCCGCCAACAGCGCCCTGATCGTCTCCCTATCCGGAGTCCCCTGGATCGAAGCTCCATAGGATCCCCTCGCCGGACTCGCCCGCTCCCCCCTTGCCCATGGCCCTGCAACCCGCCGCCGGCGTCCGCGACCTCAACCCCCGCGAGGTGGACCGCAACCGCCGCCTCTGCGACCTGCTGGCGGATGTGTACCGGCTCTGGGGCTACCAGGAGGTGGCGCCCCCCTCGATCGAGCGCCTCGACACCCTGGAGGCCGGCGGCGCGATCGATGAGCGTGAGCTGGTGCGGCTGGTGGCCGATGAACCCCTGGGGCTCAGGCCCGAACTCACCGCCTCGATCGCCCGCGCCGCCAGCACGCGCATGGCCGACCGACCCCGTCCCCTACGCCTCTGGGCCTGCGGCAGCACCTACCGCAGCACCGTCGGTGAAGGGGGTGGCCTGCGGGTGAGCGAGGAACTCCAGAGCGGTGTGGAGCTGCTCGGCGTTCCCTCCCCCGCCGCCGACAGCGAATTGATGCACCTGCTGCTGGCGGCCGCCGCCACCCTCGGGCTGCGGCCGGAGCACCGGCCCACCCTGCTGGTGGGCCACCACGGCGTGCTCAATGCGCTGCTCGGCCAGGTGCCCGCCAACCAGCGCGCTGCCGTACGCACCGCCCTCACCGAATTTGATCCCCTGGCCCTGGCGGCCCTGCCCCTCTCGGCCACGGAGCGTCAGCGCCTCACCGCCCTGATGGGCCTGCGGGGTGAACCGGCCCAGGTGCTCTATCAGCTGGAGCAATGGCTGGGCCCGATGCCGCTGCTGGAGAGCCTGGCCCGCACCCTCGAGAGCGTGGCGGCTTCGGCGCAGCAGCTGGGGGTGCGGCTGCAGCTCGATCCCACCTTCCAGCCCCACTTCGACCTCTACGACGGCCTGGTGCTGAAGCTGGTCTGCCAGGGCGCCGACGCACCGGTGGCGATCGCCAGCGGCGGCCGGTACGACGCCCTGGTGGGGCGCTTCTGCGCCGATGCCCAGCAAAGCGCCGGCACCGGCTTCGCCTTCGCCGTCGAAGCGATCCGCGAACTGCTCGCAGGCGATGGCCCCGCCGCCGGCCCCTCCAGCCCCTGGCTTGTGGCCGCCAGCGCCGAAGCGGGGTTGGGCGCCGCCCTGGCCCGCATGGCCGAGCTGCATGCCCGCGGCGAGAGTGCGGAACTCTGCCCCGAGCCCTGCGCCAGTGCCGCCGCCGCCGAGGCCATCGCCGCCCAGCGTGGCTGCCGCGGGGCCCAGTGGTTGGCTGCCTAAGATCCGCCGGAGCGCATTCCCCCGTCGATGGCCCACACGATCGTCACCGAGATCTGCGAAGGGGTGGCCGATTGCGTAGATGCCTGCCCGGTGGCCTGCATCCATCCCGGCAAGGGAAGCAACCAGCGGGGCATGCCCTTCTTCTGGATCGACGTTGACACCTGCATCGACTGCGGCATCTGCCTGCAGGTGTGCCCCGTGGCCGGCGCGATCCTGCCGGAGGAGCGCCCCGAGCTGCAGCGGGCAGGCTGAGGGCACAGGCCCTGGCGTCGCCGGGGCCCAGGTTCGGTCACCCCTCCCGTGGCGCGGTTGAGGGCCGGTGGAGGGGCTGCCTACGATCCAGTGGCAGTTACTTTCCTCCCCCATGACGGTTCTGGAAGAACAGGGACAGATCCAGATCCATACGGAAAACATCTTTCCGATCATCAAGAAGGCCGTCTACAGCGGCCACGAGGTGTTCCTGCGCGAGCTCGTCAGCAACGGGGTTGACGCCATCAGCAAGCGGCGCATGGCGGCGATGGCAGGCGATTGCTCCGAAGGGCCGGAGGGATCCATCAACATCCGCATCGATCGCGAGGCGCGCACCCTCACCATTTCCGACAACGGCATCGGCATGGTGGCCGATGAGGTGAAGCGCTACATCAACCAGGTGGCCTTCTCCAGCGCCGAAGAGTTTCTGGAAAAATACAAACAGGAGGGCGATGCCATCATCGGCCACTTCGGCCTGGGCTTCTATTCGAGCTTCATGGTGGCCCGCCAGGTGGAGCTGGTGACCCTCTCCGCCCGCGACGGCAGCGAGGCGGTGCGCTGGAGCTGCGATGGCTCCCCCACCTTCAGCCTCACCCCGGCCGAGCGCGCCGAGGCCGGTACGGATGTGATCCTCCACCTGATGGAGGAGGAGATGGAGTATCTGGAGCCCGCCCGGATCCGCACCCTGATCGCCACCTACTGCGATTTCCTGCCGGTGCCGGTGCAGCTCGAGGGCGAGACGGTCAACAAGCAGGAGTCCCCCTGGCGCCGTAGCCCAAGGGATCTCACCGACAACGACTACATCGAGCTCTACCGCTACCTCTACCCCTTCCAGGGTGATCCCCTGCTGTGGGTTCACCTCAACACCGATTACCCCTACAGCCTGCAGGGCATCCTCTACTTCCCCCGCATCAGTGGCCGTGCCGACTGGGAAAACGGTGAGATCCGCCTGTATTGCAACCAGGTGTACGTCTCCGATTCGATCAAGGAGGTGGTGCCCCGCTATCTGCTGCCCCTGCGCGGTGTGATCGACTCGCCCGACATCCCCCTCAACGTCAGCCGCAGCGCCCTGCAGACCGACCGGCGCGTGCGCTCCATCGGTGGCTTCGTGGCCAAGAAGATCGGCGATCGCCTCAAGGAGCTGCGGCGCGAGGAACCGGCCCGCTACGCCGAAATCTGGGATTCCCTCGCCCCCTTCATCAAGATCGGAGCGATGGAGGATGAGAAGTTTGCCGAGCAGGTGGCCGATCTGGTGCTGTTCCGCACCAGCGCCCCAGCCGCTGGCGAAGGGGAGAGTGCCGATCCGATCGCGGTCGGCGACCACGCCTACACAACCCTGGCCGGCTACCGCTCCCGTCTGCCGGCCAGCGATGGCCAGCGGGTGCTCTACTGCACCGATGAAGCGGCCCAGGCCGGCGCCCTCGCCCTGTGGCGCGCCCAGGGAGCGGAGGTGCTGATGGCCGACACCCTGATCGACGCCCAGTTCCTCCCCTGGCTGGAGCATCGCCATGGCGAGCTCCGCTTCCAGCGGGTCGACGCCGAACTCGACGCCAGCCTGCGCGACGAGACCCCCGATCTGGCCGAGGCCGACGGCCAACAGAGTGGTGAAAAACTGCGCGAGCTCTTCCGCACCGCCCTCAACGATGAGCGTGTGACCGTCAAGGTGGAGCCCCTCAAGGGGGAGGGCGCCCCGGCGGCCCTGATCCTCCTGCCGGAGCAGATGCGGCGCATCAACGACATGGGCGCCCTGATGGAGCAACGGTTGCCTGGCCTCCCCGACCACCACGTGCTGGTGATCAACCGCCGCCATCCCCTGGTGGAAGGGCTGCGCAAGCTGGAGGCCGGCGCGGTGATCACCGGCACCGACAACGATTCCCCCAGCCGGCGCCTGGCCCTCGACCTCAGCCGCCATCTCTATGAAATGGCCCGGCTCGCCGTGGGCGGCCTCGAGCCCAACCAGCTGGCCGGCTTCCAGCAACGCAGCGCCGAGGTGATGGGCCGGCTGATGGAGCGGGGGCTCTGAGGGGGGGTGCACCAGGCTCCGAAAGGCGGAAGCCGGGGTCGCGACTGCCGCTGAAACCACGGGGGCTTGCGGTTCTCACTGCCCTCGCCCTGGTTCTGGCGGCCATGGTGGTGGCCCTGCTGGGTGCCCTCCCCTCAGCGGCAAGCGCCCCCGCCCCCTCTCCAGTGACGGTGACGGTGCTCATGCCCGCCCCCTTCGCCGACGCCACCGCCGGGCCGGTACGCCAGTTCAACGCCGACCATCCGGAGCTGCGGCTGAAGGTGGTGCGCGGACCCCTCGATAGCGAGGCCCTCTCCGACCTGGCGGTCAGCAGCCTGCTGCTCGGGGACACCCCCTACGACCTGCTGCTGGTGGATCTCACCTGGACCGCCCGCTTCGCGGCCGCCGGCTGGCTGGAACCCCTCGAACCCCTCCTCGGCGAAAGAGCCCTCGACGGCATGCTGCCGGGGGCCCTGCTCGGCACCCGCTTCAACGGCCATCTCTGGCGGGTGCCCCTGCAGGGCGACACCGGCCTTCTCTACTGGCGCACCGATCTGATGGAGCGCCCGCCCCGCGACACCGCCGAGCTGGAGCAGCAGGCCCAGCGGCTGCAGCGCCAGGGCAAGGTGCGCTGGGGATACCTCTGGCAGGGACGCCAGTACGAGGGGCTGAGCTGCGTGGTGAACGAAGCGCTCCAGGCCTTCGGAGGCCGCTGGTGGGTGCCTGGACCCGGCCCCGCCGGGGGGGTGCCCGCCCTTGATCGGCCCCAGGCGGTGGCGGCGGTGGGCTGGCTACGCCACCTGATCGATGCGGGCGTCAGCCCGCCGGCGGTGGCAGGCTTCGCCGAAAACGAAGCGCTCCAGTTGTTCGCGGCCGGCGAGGCCGCCTTCCTGCGCAATTGGCCCTACGCCTACGCCCTGCTGCAACAGAGCGACAGCTCCGTGCGCGGCCATGTGGGCGTGGTGCCGCTGGTGGGGGCACCGGGCCAGCGGGGTGGCGGCACGCTGGGCAGCTGGGGCCTCACCCTGCTGCACGGCAGCAGCCATCCCGGCGAGGCCGCCACGGTGATTCGCTGGCTCTGCGGGGAGGAGGTGCAGCGCCACCTGGCTCGTCGCTACGGCTACGCCCCCACCTGGGGGAGCCTCTATGACGATCCGGCCCTGGGGAGCGAGCTACCGCTGCTGGCGGTACAGCGCCAGGCCCTGGAGAGCGCTGTGGCCCGCCCCACCACTCCCCTCTACGCCCAGCTCAGCGACGTGGTGCAACGGCAGGTGAACGGCTTGCTGGCCGGCGATGGCAGCCCCGCTGCCGCCGCGACGATGGCGACAGCCCAGCGCCAGAGTGAGGCCGTGCTGATGGCCGCCGGGAGCCCTTAGATGACCACCTGGCTGCTGATGCTGCCCGCCCTGTCCCTGCTGGCGGTGGTATTCGTGGGTCCGCTGCTGCGCTACGCCTGGCTCAGCGGCCACGCCAGCTCGCTGCTCACCGGTCTGGAGCCGGTGGCCAATGGCGGGGCCAACTGGCTGCGGCTGGCCCAGGACGGCCGCTTCTGGCAGGACGTGGCCCAGAGCCTGCGCTTCGCCACGGTCTCGGTGGGTCTGGAGCTGCTGCTCGGGCTGGCGCTGGCCCTGCTCCTGCATCGCCCCCGCAGTGGCTGGCTGCGGGCCGCGGTGCTGCTGCCCTGGGCCCTGCCCACCACCGTGATGGCCCTGGGCTGGCGCTGGATTCTCAATGATCCCCACGGTCCGATCAACGCCTTGCTGGTGGCCGTTGGCCACCAGCCCTATGGCTTCCTCTCCACCCCGGCGACCACCTGGTTCGCCGTGGTGGTCGCCGACGTGTGGAAGACCACCCCCTTTGTGGCCCTGCTGCTGTTGGCGGGGCTGCAGGCCATCCCCGCGGATCTGCGGGAGGCCCTGGTGCTGGAGGGGGCGGGCCCGTGGCGGATCCTGCGCCACCTCACCCTGCCCCTGCTGACCCCCTGGTTCGCGCTGGCGGCTCTCTTCCGCCTCGCCCAGGCGCTGGGGGTGTTCGAGCTGGTGCAGGTGCTCAGCGGCGGCGGGCCGGCCGGCAGCACCGAAAGCCTGGCCCTCTACGGCGCCCTGCAGGCCCTCCGCTTCCTCGATTTCGGCTACGCCGCCACCGTGTTGCTGGCCACCTTTGCCCTGTTGCTGGTTCCTGGACTGCTCTGGCTGGCCAGCCAGAGGCGCGCCGGCCTGTTCCGATGATCCGGACCCTGGCGCTGCTCTGGAGTCTCGGGCCGCTGCTCTGGCAGCTGCTCACCTCCCTGCGGCCGTCCGATGCGCTGGTGGGTGCAGGCTCGGGCCTGCCCGGGGCCGCCGCCATCGGCGGCTGGACGCTGGCTAACTACCGGCTGCTGCTGATGGCGGATCCCCCCTTCTGGCGGTACCTGCTGAACAGCACCGTGGTGGGCCTGGCGGCCACGGCCCTCACCCTGGTGCTGGCCCTGCCCTGCGCCTACGGCCTCCAGCACCTGCGAGGCGGTCTGCGCTGGGCCACGCTCACGGCCCTGCTCGCCGCAAGCCTGTTTCCCACGGTGCTGCTGTTTCTGGCGTTGCTGGAGTGGGCACGGCGCCTGGGGCTGGCCAACCACCTCCTGGCCTTGGCGCTCCCCTACGCCGCCCTCTCGCTCCCCCTGGCGATCCTGCTGTTGCGCTCGGCCCTGGCCGACCTGCCGCCGGAGCTGGAGGATGCCGCCCAGCTGGAGGGCCTCGGACCGCTGCAGAGGCTCCGCTTTGTGCTGCTGCCCCTCCTAGGGCCTGCGATCAGCAGTACCGCCATCCTGGTGTTTCTGTTCAGCTGGAACGAGTACCCGATCGCCCTCACCTGGATCAGCCGCGAACCCCTGCTCACCCTGCCCACCGCCATCGCCCGGCTGGGAGCCTCCTCCGTGTTCACCGTCCCCTATGGCGCCTACGCCGCCGCCACCGTGCTCGGCAGCCTGCCGCTGGTGGTTTTGCTGCTGCTGTTCCAGCGGGCGATCGTGTCCGGCCTCACCCAGGCGGCGGTGAAGGGATGAACGCCCTGGAGCTCCAGCAGCTGGCCCGACGGGTGGGGGGGCGCCCCCTGCTCCATGGGCTCGACCTGGCGGTGGCGGCGGGGGAATGCGTGGCCCTGCTGGGGCCCAGCGGCTGCGGCAAAACCACCACCCTGCGCCTGGTGGCCGGCCTGGACGCCCCGGAGGAAGGCAGTCGCATCCTTCTCGACGGGCGGGACATCACCCACGAACCGCCCGGGCGGCGGCGCGTGGCGATGGTGTTCCAGAGCTATGCCCTGTATCCACACCTGAGTGTGTTCGGAAACCTGGCGCTGGGGTTGCGCGTGCGGGGGGTGGCGCCAAGGGAGCGGGAACGACGCATCGCAGGGGTGTTGGAGCTTCTGCAGCTGGCAGACCTGCGGGAGCGGCGCCCCGCCCAACTCTCGGGCGGCCAGCGCCAGCGGTTGGCCCTGGCGCGGGCGCTGCTGCGCCAGCCGGCCCTGATGCTGCTGGACGAACCGATGAGCAACCTGGATGCCCAGCTGCGGGAGGAGCTGCGGCCCGAGCTGCGGCGCCTGCTCTGCGGTGGCGAGGCCCCGGTGCTCTACGTCACCCACGACCAGCAGGAGGCGATCGGCCTGGCCGACCGGTTGGCGGTACTGGAGGGAGGCCGCCTGCAGCAGCTGGGCACGGCACGGGAGCTCTACGAATCGCCGGCCAACCGCTTCGTGGCCACCTTCCTCGGCCGGCCGGCCCTCAACCTGCTGCCAGCCGAGGGCGGCCGCCAGCTCGGCCTGCGACCCGAACACCTGGGCCCCGTGGCCGAAGGGGGCCTGGCGGCCCGGATCCTGCGGCGGGAATGGATGGGGGCCCAGCAGCTGCTCTGGCTGGAGAGCGAGCGGGGGCCGCTGCGGATGCTGCTGGGGTCGCAGAGCCCTGCGGCTGAGAGCCTGCGGGTGGGCTGGGAGACCCGCCATGAGCTGTGGTTCAACGCGGGCACCGGCGAGCGGCTGTCGGCCCCGGAACCCCTGTGACGGAGTCGCTTTGCTAAGGTTTGGCCATGGGCTTAGGCCTTTTTGTTCTTTTTCGTTGGTCTTCATGTCCCGGGTCTGCCAGCTCTCCGGCCAGCGCGCCAACAACGGCATGGCCGTCAGCCACTCCCATGTGCGCACCAAGAAGCTGCAGCAGGTGAACCTGCAGGAGCGCCGCCTGTGGTGGGCCGAAGGCAACCGTTTCGTGCGTCTGCGGGTGTCCACCCGCACCCTGCGCACCATCCAGAAAAAGGGGCTGGCCGCCTTCGCCAAGGAGATGGGCGTCAACCTGGCCCGCCTCTGAGCCTCGCCATGGCCCCGGAGCCACTCTCGCGGCGGCAGCTGTTGCGCGATCTTGGTGCGGCAGCTTTTTTGTGTTTTCTCCGTCCTGGTGTGGCCTCCGCTCTGGGGGGCACCCTGCCTCCGCTCGGACAGCCCGCACCCGATTTCCACCTGGCTGCCGTCACACCTGACGGCAGGGGCGGTGCCACAGACACCGAACTCTCCCTGGCCGATTTCAGGGGGCAGTGGTTGGTGCTCTACTTCTATCCACGGGACTTCACCAGTGGCTGCACCCTGGAGGCCAGAGGCTTTCAGCGGGATCTGGCGAGCTTCCGCTCCCGCGGTGCTGCGATCGCCGGCATCAGCGCCGACGACGGTGAAAGCCACCAATCGTTTTGCGGCAGCGAAGGGCTTGCCTTCCCGCTCCTCTCCGATCTTGATGGCGCGGTAAGCCGTCGCTATGGCTCCTGGATCGCGCCCTACTCGCAGCGCCACACCTTCCTGGTGGATCCCGAGGGCACCCTCCGCCAGGTCTGGACCGCGGTGCGGCCAGCAGGACACAGCGCCGAAGTGCTCGCCGCCCTGGAGCAGCTGCAGGCGGCGGAGCCCGCCAGCCCCGCCTCCCTGTGATGAGCCCCCCATCCCTCACCCGTCGCAGCCTGCTGCGGTGGCTGGGCGGCCTGAGTGCGGCTCCCCTTCTGGCCGCTCGGGTGGAGCCGGCGGGCTCCGCTCCGGCCCCCAGTACAGGATCCCTGCGCTTCCTGGCGGTGGCGGACACCGGCAGTGGCAACGCCAATCAGCGCGGGGTGGGGGAACAGATGGCGGAACGCCACCGCCGGCGGCCGGTGGATCTGGTGCTGATGGGCGGCGACAACATCTACCCCGCCGGCAACCTGATCGATGTGGAGCGCACCTTCCAGCAGCCCTACCGGGAGCTGCTGCGCGCCGGGGTGCCCTTTCACGCGGTGCTGGGCAACCACGACATCCGCACCGCCAATGGCGATCCGCAGGTTCGCTATCGCCCCTTCGGAATGGCAGGTCGCTGGTACAGCCTGCGCAAAGGGCCCGTGGCCTTCTTCCTGCTCGACACAAACGTCAACGCCCGCTGGCAACACCAGATGCCCTGGTTGAAGAAGGCTCTTGCTGAAAGTGACGCCCCCTGGAAGGTGGTGGTGGGCCACCATCCCCTCTATTCCGCCGGTCTCTACGGCGACGACCCTGCGGCCATCGCCCGGCTCACGCCCCTGTTCGAGCGGCACGGGGTGCAGCTGTACATCAACGGCCACGAGCACAACTATGAGCGCACCCGGGTGATACGCGGCACCACCTTCCTCACGGTCGGTGGGGGCGGAGCCTGGCTGCGACCCGTGGTCGCCAACGCCCGCTCGGCCCGGGCCCTCTCCGCTTACAGCTTCGCCGAGCTGAGCGTGAATGGCGAGGAGCTCACCCTCGATGCCTGGAACAGCCGTGGTGAACGGATCGACCGCGCCGTGCTGCCCCGCCGATCAGGGTGATCTCAGCCCAGCCAGGAATGCAGCAAGCGGCGATGGGGTTCGGTGGCACCGCGCTGGGCGGCCATGCGCGCGGCAGACAGGGGCTGATCCAGGGCCGCACGCCAACCCTCGGCCAGGTCCGGCGGCGGCGGGGCCTCCAGGTCGTGGCAGGGGCATCCGATCGCCGCGGCGGCGGCGGCCACCTTCGGGTCGTAGCTGAGGGCCGCGCAGGGAGCGCCGGCCAGCGCCGCCAGGATCAGGCCATGCAGGCGCATCGCCACCACCAGACCCGCGGCCTGGAAACGGCGCAGCGCCTCCGCCGGATCCCCCGGCCTTTCCGTATGACTGCGGCGGCGCAGGCCCTCCCCCACCAGCCCTTCGTCGGTGAGTGTCTCGAGAAGGGGGCCATCCTGGTGGGCATGGAATGCGAGCCAGATCACCGGACGGTCCACGGCCTCGGCCAGCTGGGTGAGGGCCTCGAGGTAGGGCCGCCAATGCTCCGCGTTGAAACGCGGTAGGGGCCGCCAGCAGACCACGATCGGGCCGCCGCCGCCGCGCCAGGAAACCGCCGGAAAGCCCCAAACCGGATCACTGCCAACGGCACCGCCACCGCCCAGGCGGACCGCCAGCGAGGCGGAGGCGGGATCCCGCCAGCTGGAGGCGCTCACCAGGGGGAGCAGCGCCCGCACCAGGCAACGGCTCCGGCGCCGCCGCAGGGGCCCAAGACCCTGGCCCCACAGCAACACGGGCCGACCCCGCAGGCGCGCGCTGACGATCAGCAGCGCGTAATACATCAAGCTGCGGAAGCTGGTGGAGTCCTGCAGCAGGCTGCCGCCGCCGAGCACCAGGGCGTCGCAGCTGGCCAGGGCCGCCAGCACCCCCGCCAGAGAACGCCGGTCCACGGTTTCCACGGCGAAGCGGCTGCGCACCAGCGCCTGGTCGTGGGCGGTGACGAGCGGCCTGACCCCAACGGGGAGTTGCTCGAGCAACACGGCCAGCAGGGCGTCATCGCCGAGATTGTGCTCGCCGTAGTAGCCACAGAGAAGGGGCCGGCGGGCATGGCGGAAGCCAGTGGACAAGATCGCCGCCGCCGGCCACACCGCTGCCCGTACATTACGGGTCACCACCGGTGCGAGCGATGCACGCCCTCTCCCTCGGAACTTGGTGGATCCACATCACCTCGGTGCTGGAGTGGCTGGCCGCAATCGTGGCGATTCAGGCCTGGGGGGTGAGCCGTCAGGAACCGGGCTGGCGGTGGCTGGCCCTGGCGATGGTGCCGGCCCTGGCGAGCGCCATGGCGGCCTGCACCTGGCACCTGTTCGACAACAGCCCGGCGCTTCAGGGGCTTGTGGTGCTGCAGGCGGGGCTCACCGCGCTCGGAAACCTCACCCTGGCGGCCGCCGCCTGGAACCTGCTGCGGCTGCAGCGCAGTGGCCAACTGCGCCGGAGCGATCCAGCGCCGGGGAACGAAGCATGAGCGGGGGCTTCCTGGCGCTGCTGGAGCGGCTCGGCCGGGTGGACCCCACGCCACTGTTCGTGCTCTCGTTGCTGCCGTACCTGGCGTTCCTGTTCTGGGCGTCGCGGGTGGAGGCCTTCCCCCGCCTCTCTCTGCGGGGCTTCCAGCTCACCTTGCTGTTCGTGGCGATCACGATCGCGGCGGCCATCCTGGCGGAAGTTCGCTTCCATGCCCTGCTGGCCAACGTCGACCCGCTGCACGGCGGTGCCGAGGCCTTCCTCACCCTCAGCAACCTGCTGGTGGTGTTGGGCTTCCTCGGCAGGACCCCCAAATCCTGACGGCCGTGGCGCGCTTCCGTGCCCTGGTGCTGGCTCTGGCGCTGCTCGCACCGCTCAGCCCCAGGGTGGCGGCCGCCAGCGCCCCGGTGCTGCGGGTGGGGGTGGTGGACGGCTCCCAACCCTGCGCCTGGCGGGAAGGGGAGGTGTGGAGGGGGCTGGCGGTTGATCTGTGGAACCGCATCGCCAGCCGCGAGCAACTGGCCTTCTTGATCCGGCCACTGCCCAACACCGCCGCCCTCCTGGACGCGGCAGCCGCCGACCGCATCGATGTGGCGATCGGCTGCATCAACGTGTCGCCGGAGCGACTCGACCGGCTTCGCTTCAGCCTTCCGTTCCAGGAGGACGGGCTGGCGGTGATGGTGACCAACTCCCAGCTCGATCTCGGCTGGGCCTTCCTTTCGTCGCTGTTCGGCCCCACTCTCCTGGAGCTCCTCGGGGGCTTCCTGAGCATGATCGCCCTGCTCACCTGGCTCACCTGGACGGTGGAGGGCTACGGCACGCGGGAGGAGACCAGGCGACAGGGCCTGAGGCGCGCCATCAGCAAGCTCTTCCAGGTGCTCGCCACCGGGCCTGGCGGCAACGTGGTGGTGGAGACCACCCGCGGCAACGTGTTCGTGCTGGTGGCCTACCTGGTGCGCATCGTTTCGGCGTCTTTGCTGGTGGGCTATCTCACGGTGACCGTTGTCAACGAAATCGAGGGACGGCTCAGCGGCAGCCTGGAGAGCACCAACGACCTGCGCGGGCGCCGGGTGGCGGTGCGGACCGGATCGGTGAGCGAGGCGCTGTTGCGGGAGGTGAATGGCCGGGGCGAGGGGCCGCCGGCGCGGCCGGTGCTGATCCGGCGGGTGTCGGAGGGGCCGATGCTCTTGCGCCAGAATCAGGTGGACGCTGTGCTGGCCGACAACCTGCAGCTCACCTGGTTACAGGCGCAGCAACCGCAACCGCCCCAGACCCGGCTGGCCCTCCAGGGGATCCGGCCAGAGTCGCAGGCCTTCGTCTACGCCCCCTCCCTGAGCACAGCCACCGCCGATCGGATCGATCTGGCCATCAGTGCCGTCAAGCGCCACGGCGTGGTGAGCGAATTGCGGGAGTCCCTGCTGGCCCCGCCTGCCCGCGGCCGTTGAGGGGGCGGGATCGCGACAGATGAACAAGTTTTACGGGGTCATGGAGGGAAAGCGCCCGGCCCCGGAAGATGGGGCGTCGGCAAGTGCGCCATGATCACCCCCCTTCTCTCCCCCATCCTGGCCGTGACCCCCGCCACGATCAGCTGGTCGCCCAAGGTGGCCCTGGTGATGATCGTCGCCAATGTCATCGCCATCGCCATCGGCAAGGCCACCATCCAGAAGCCGGATGTGGGCCTGAAGCTGCCCAGCCCCAACCTGTTCGGCGGCCTCAGCCATGGCGCCATGCTCGGCACCATCAGCCTCGGCCACATCCTCGGGCTCGGAGCGATTCAGGGTCTGGCCTCCCGCGGCGTCCTCTGACGCTCACCCCGTCACCCGTCAGCCCTCCCCCCTCTCAGCGCCAGCCGAGCAGATAGGGCAGGCTGCGCAGGCCATACCGCTCGAAGCGGTAGTCGAACAGCAGGGCGGAGAGATCCTCCGCCCCGCAGAGCTCCAGCCCGTCAAGAAGCCTCTCCAGGCGATCGTCTGACCGGCCATCCCGCAGGCCGAGCCAGGTGCGCCGTGCCAGGCGCCCGCTCAGCGACCAACGCCAGCCCAGGGCCCGCCCCAGCTCCCGTGGATAGCTCTCCAGGGGCTTCCTATCCGTGCGAAGGGCCGCCAGCAGAAGGGGAGCGAGCACCCGGGCGCTGGTGAGGGCATGGCGAATACCCTCGCCGCCCAGCAGGTTGGCGGTGCTCACCACATCCCCCAGGCCGATCAGCCGCCCCTGACGATGGGTCTCCCGCCGCCGCACCCGGCTGCGGATCCGCCCGCCATGGCGATCGAGCACCTCCAGCCGTTGCCGCTCGCCGGGCTCCAACAACCGCTCCAACAGCCCCTCCAGCAATGGCGCCAGCGGCGGTTGGGAGCGCCGCGGATCGCGGAGCCGGCAGACGCCCACCTTGAGCACCCCCGGCTGCATGGGGAACACCCAGCCGTAGCCCTGGGGGACCCAATCGCTGCCCAGGCAGAAGCTGAGCCGTCCCTGCCAGCGGGCCGCTGCCGCCTCCGGCAACCGCAGCAACCACTCGACCCCCAGCCCTTCCACCAGGGGGTCAGATCCGTCCGGGGCCCCGGTGCCCAGCAGGCTGCGGCGTTCGCCGCTGGCATCCACCACCCAGCGGCTGCGCACCTGCGCCAGAGCCCCATCGGGCCCACGCAGAAGGGTGAGCATCCCGTCCCCCTCGGGTTGGCAGTCCAGGGCCGTGTGCCCCAGGCGCACCGTGCCACCCCAACGGCGGCATTCCTCGGCCAGCCACTGGCGGAGGGCGCCGAAATCCAGCACCGCCCCCAGGGGGCCATCCCCCTGCCACTGGCGCCGCCGCTCCCCCGGCCCGATCAACTGCCAGCCCTGCCAGCGGCTGGCCACCACGGCGGCGGGCAGGGCAAAGCGATTCACGGTGTCGAGTGGCACGGCGGCGCTGCTGAAGGCGGCGCGCCGCAGATCGGGCAGCCGATCCACCAGCTGCACCGATACGCCGTGGCACGCGAGCAGCCGGGCCAGCTCACCGCCGGCCGGACCGGCGCCCACCACCAGCACCGAGCATTCGTTCAGGGCGCTCAGGCCGGCACAACGGCGCGGGGGGTGGCGGGCGCCAGCACGGCGAAGCGCTCCAGGATCCGGTCGGCCATCTGCGGTGGGGTGAGGCCGAGGGCCTGCTTGCTCTGCTCGGGGCTGGCGTGGTCGACCAGCTGGTCGGGGATCCCGAGGCGCAACACGGGCACCAGCACGTCGTGGTCGTTGAGGCTTTCCACCACGGCGGCGCCGAAGCCGCCGGCCAGGGCCCCCTCCTCCATCGTCACCACCCGGCCGATGCGGCGTGCTATCGGCAGGATCAGGGCCTCATCAAGGGGACGCAGGAAACGGGCGTTGATCACGGCCGCCCGTACCCCCTTCTCCTGCAGCAGGCCGGCGGTGGCCAGGGCTGGGTAGACCATGGAGCCGTAGGCCACGATCAGCAGGTCGTCGCCATCGGTGAGCAGCTCCCCCTTGCCGATTTCCAGCGGCTGCCAGCCCTCCTCCATCAACGGCACCCCCTCACCTTCGCCGCGCGGGATGCGGATGGCGCAGGGGCCGTCATGCTGGATCGAGGTCACGAGCATGCGCTGGAGTTCGGCCTCATCCTTCGGCGCCATCACCGTGAAGTTGGGCACCGCGCGCAGGTAGCTGATGTCGTACTGGCCCTGGTGGGTGGGGCCGTCGGCGCCGACGATGCCAGCCCTGTCGAGCACAAAGGTGACCGGCAGCTTCTGGATGCCCACATCGTGGATCAGCTGGTCGTAGGCGCGCTGCAGGAAGGTGCTGTAGATGGCCACCACCGGCCGCAGACCCTCGCAGGCCATGCCGGCGGCCATGGTGACCGCGTGCTGCTCGGCGATGCCGACATCGAAGTACTGCTTGGGCAGGGCCTTCTCGAGCAGGTCGAGGCCGGTGCCGGTGGCCATGGCCGCGGTGATGCCCACCACCCGCGGATCGTGCTCGCACAGGGTCACCAGGGTCTGGCCGAACACCTTGCTCCAGCTGGGTGGCTTCGGCTTGCTGGAGGGGTAGGCCTTGCCGGTGGCCAGGTCGAAGGCCGACTGGGCGTGGTAGCCCACTTGATCGGCTTCGGCATAGGGATAGCCCTTGCCTTTGGTGGTGGCCACATGCACCAGCACCGGCCCTTCGGTGCGGTGGGCCGCCTCAAAGGTGCGCACCATCGCCGGGATGTCGTGGCCGTCGATCGGGCCCATGTAGGTGAACCCCAGCTCCTCGAACACGGCCCCCAGCTTGGGAACCGCCAGCCGCTTCATGCTCTCCTTGAGGGTCTTGAGCTCGGCGGGCAACTCGCCGTGCAGGAAGGGAAGGTGGCGAATCGCCTCTTCGGCGTTGTCCTGCAGGAATTGCACCGGCTTGCTCAGCCGCATGCGATTGAGGTGGGTGGAGAGGGCACCCACCGGCGGGCTGATCGACATGTCGTTGTCGTTGAGCACCACCAGCAGGTTGGTGCGCGGCAGGTGGCCGGCGTGGTTGATCGCCTCCAGGGCCATGCCACCGGTGAGGGCGCCATCGCCGATCACGGCGACGCAGCGGAAGTCTTCGCCGCGGGCATCGCGGGCCAGGGCCATGCCCAGGGCGGCCGAGATGCTGGTGGAGGCGTGGCCGGCGCCGAAGTGGTCGAAGCGGCTTTCGCAGCGCTTGAGATAACCGGCCACCCCGCCCCGCTGCCGCAGGGTGTGGAACTCGCCGTAGCGACCGGTGATCAGCTTGTGGGGATAGGCCTGGTGACCGACATCCCAGACCACCTTGTCGCGATCGAGGTCGAGGGTTTGATAAAGGGCGAGGGTGAGCTCCACCACCCCCAGGCCCGGCCCGAGGTGGCCGCCGCTGGTGGAGACCACCTCGAGGTGCTTCTCACGGATCTGGCGGGCGATCGCCTCGAGTTCCGCGGTGCCCAGACCGTGCAGCTGATTCGGGTGATTCAGCTCGCTGAGGTGCATGACCATACCGATCTGGATGCGGGCAATCTACGGGGTCCGTTCTGGCGGTCGGCGACAACCGCGACCGTTTGGCCGCCGCCGGGCGGCACCCTCGGGTCGCTTGCCACACTGGAGGCCATGAACGACGGCGTCCCCAACCCCTACGGCCCCGGCGGCATGCCCCTGGCCAGCCCCTACCTGCAGCGCATCCTGCGGGCGCGCGTCTACGACGTGGCGATCGAATCGCCGTTGGATGCGGCCCCCAACCTCTCCCGCCGCCTCGGCAATCAGGTGCTGCTCAAGAGAGAGGACCTCCAGCCGGTGTTCAGCTTCAAGCTGCGGGGCGCCTACAACAAAATGGTGGGTCTGGGCGCCGCGGAACTGGCGCGCGGCGTGATCGCCGCCAGTGCGGGCAACCATGCCCAGGGTGTGGCCCTGGCGGCCGGGAAGCTGGGCTGCGCCGCCGTGATCGTGATGCCGGTCACCACGCCGGAGGTGAAGGTGCGGTCGGTGGCCGCCCGGGGGGCCGAGGTGGTGCTGCACGGCGACACCTACGACGAGGCCTACACCGAAGCGCGGCGGCTGGAGGCCGAGCGCGGTCTCACCTTTATCCATCCCTTTGATGATCCGGATGTGATCGCCGGCCAGGGCACGATCGGCTTGGAGATCCTGCGCCAGTGCTCCCAACCGCCGGATGCGATCTACCTGGCGGTGGGCGGCGGTGGGCTGATCGCCGGGGTGGCCGCCTACGTGAAAAGCCTGTGGCCGCGCCTGCAGGTGATCGGCGTCGAACCGGTGGATGCCGACGCCATGACCCGCTCGCTGGCGGCGGGCGAGCGGGTGCGGCTGGAGCAGGTGGGGTTGTTCGCCGATGGCGTGGCGGTGCGCCAGGTGGGTGAACACACCTTCGCCCTGGCCCAGCAGTACGTCGATGCCATGGTCACGGTCGACACCGATGAGATCTGCGCGGCGATCAAGGACGTCTTCGAAGACACCCGCTCGATCCTCGAGCCCGCCGGCGCCCTGGCGGTGGCCGGCATGAAGAAGGACGTGGAGGCCCGCGGCCTCCGCGGCCAGACCCTGGTGGCGGTGGCCTGCGGCGCGAACATGAATTTCGATCGGCTGCTGTTCGTGGCCGAGCGGGCGGAGCTGGGGGAGAAGCGCGAAGCGCTGCTGGCGGTGGAGATCCCCGAGAAGCCAGGCAGCCTGCGGGAGTTCTGCCGGGTGCTGGGGGCCCGTAGCCTCACCGAGTTCAGCTACCGGCTGGCCGATCCCCGCTTTGCCCACATCTTCGTGGGGGTGCAGATCCGCGACCGGCAGGACACCGCCGATCTGATGGCGGCCCTGGAGGCCGCCGGCCTGCCCTGCCACGATCTCACCGACAACGAGCTGGCCAAGCTGCACCTCTGCCACATGGTGGGGGGCCGGCTTCCCGCCAGTGCCGGTGCGGCCCTGGAGCAGGGTCAGGAGCTGCTGTATCGCTTCGAATTTCCGGAGCGCCCCGGCGCCCTGATGGCCTTCGTAAGCGCCCTGCACCCCAACTGGAACATCAGCATCTTTCATTACCGCAACCACGGCGCTGACGTGGGGCGCATCGTGGTGGGTGTGCAGGTGCCCGAAGCGGAGCTGGTCGACTGGCAGGCCTTCCTGGCAGATCTCCCCTACCAGCACTGGGAGGAAACCAACAATCCCGCCTATCGCATTTTCCTGGGGCCGGCCTCCCGGCTGGCGGCCCCCCCTGGGCTGGTAGGGGTCTGAGGGCTGCGATACGTTGCGGGGTGCCCGCGCTGGAGCCGCTCCATGCCCAGCCAGTCCGCCGCCGCTCCTGATCCCCTCGACGACTCCCCCGAGTCCCCGGAAGTGCTGCCCGCAGAAGGGCTGTCTGAGCGCCGTGGCGAGGCAACCTGGGAATATGCCCGCGGCGAAGGCAGAGGCGTGAACCTCTCCCTGCCCGCCCGCCTCGAGGCCATCCTTTACCTCAAGGGGCGGCCCCTCAGCCTCGGGGAACTGGCGGAGATCGCCGCGGTGGGCCGCGAGCAGGCCGAGATGGCCCTGATCACCCTGATGGCCGACTACGCCCACCGCGACACGGCCCTGGAGATCCACCAGGACGGCCAGCGCTACAGCCTCCAGCTGCGGGAGAGCCTGGGGGATCTGGTGCAGGATCTCCTGCCGATCGACCTGTCCACCGCCGCGCTGCGCACCCTCGCCACGATCGCGCTGAAGAAACGCATCCTGCAGTCGGATCTGGTGGAGCTGCGGGGCTCCGGCGCCTACGACCACATCAAGGAGCTGCTGGCCCAGGGCTTCATCGAGCGCAAGCGCCAGAGCGAAGGTCGCTCCTCCTGGCTGACCCTGAGCGAGAAGTTCCACCGCACCTTCTCGGTGCGGCCTGAGGATCTGCCCTCGGGCCGTCGCCCCAGGGGCGGCCCCGAGACCCTGGCCCTGGACCTGGACCTGGAGATCGGGGACCTGGAGATCGGGGAGCAGGCGGCCTGAGCGCAGCTGCCGTCGCCATACTGGAGAACGGATCGCGTCCGCCATGTCTGTTCTTGTTTTCTTGCTGCAGGTGCTCGCCCAGACCCTGGGCATCTATCTGCTTGTTCTGCTGGTGCGCGTGCTGCTCAGCTGGTTCCCCAACCTCGATTGGAGCAATCCCGTGCTCTCCGGGGTGAGTGCGATCACCGATCCGTATCTCAACGTCTTCCGGGGCCTGATCCCACCGGTGGGTGGCCTCGACCTCTCAGCGATCGTGGCCTTTCTTGCCCTGCAACTCACCCAGAGCCTGCTCAACGGTGCCAGTGCGACCCTGATGGGCGCCGCCCTGCCCTACTGAGCCGCTTCCGGGGCCAGGGCCTGCTCGAGTGGCAGCAGCTCCTGGCCTTCGGTAGCCCGGGTTCGCACCGGGGCACTGAACCCCCGGGCCCGCACGTTGCGCGCCTGCAGCGGCCCGGGGGTGCCCGCCGGCACCGCCAGCCTCAGGGCGAAGGGGGTCGTGCCCGGTGGCACGTCACCGATCGAACCCACCCGGGTGCGGTTGGGCAGCACCGGTTCGCCGCTGGCATCGAGGATCAGGGCGAACAGATCGGTATCCACCACCGGGCGTCGCCCGCCGTTGCGCACCTCACCCCGCAGGGCCCAGCAGCTGGCGCCGGCACGGCGATCGGGCTGGGCGCCCACATCCTCCGGCGGGCAGGGCTCCAGGCGCACCTCCCCCACCACCAGCTCGGCGGCCATCGCCGGCGCCGGCGCCATGAACCCAGGCAGCCCTACAGCCAGAGCGAGCACCAGGGCATGGCCCAGCAGCCGCCAGGCCTGGCGCCGCAGAACCCCCAGCGGAGCGCGGCACCAACCCGGGGGAACACGCCATGCCTGGGACATCCTCACCGCCGGTCGCCGCTGCCTCCGATCACGTTACGGGCGGCGCGGCTGGCCAGCTTCGCCAGGTTGGACTCGGCCACCTCGGCCAGGTCCAGCTCCAGCTCGGTGGCCAGCTGGGCGAGGTACCAGAGCACATCCCCGAGCTCCAGGCGCAGGTCGTCGCGCACAGCGGCATCGATCACGCCGCCGCGGTCGCGCATCACTTTCTTGATCTTGTCGGCCACCTCGCCGGCCTCCCCACAGAGGCCGAGGGTCGGATAGGTGGTGTTGCGGCCCACATCGGGGTAGCGGGCGGTCTCGCGGGCGCGCTGCTGGTAGGTGCGAAGGTCCATGGCGAGACGGTCGGGATCTGGTCCGGATGGTAGTTTCCGCCTTTGTACGCGTAGCTCCGATGGTCCGGCCCGATCTGATGCGTCGCACCAAGATCGTCGCCACGATCGGCCCCGCCACCGAGTCGCCCGAGGTGCTGCGCAGCCTGATCGAGGCCGGCGCCACCACCTTCCGACTGAACTTCTCCCACGGCGACCACGAAGACCACCGGCTGCGCATTGCCACCATCCGCCAGGTGGCCCATGAGCTCGGTGTTCACATCGGCATTCTCCAAGACCTGCAGGGCCCCAAGATCCGCCTGGGCCGCTTCGAGAACGGCCCGATCACCCTGGCCAACGGCGATCCCTTCAGCCTCACCTCCCGGCCGCTGGCCTGCACCGAGCGCATCGCCTGCGTTACCTACACCCGCCTGGCCGATGAGGTGACCGAGGGCAGCCGCATCCTCCTCGACGACGGCCGGGTGGAGATGGTCTGCGAGTCGGTCGACGTCGAGCAGCAGACGCTCCACTGCCGCGTGACGGTGGGCGGAGTTCTCTCCAACAACAAGGGGGTCAACTTCCCCGATGTGCAGCTCTCGATCCGGGCCCTCACCGACAAGGACCGCCAGGATCTGGCCTTCGGGCTCCAGCAGGGGGTCGACTGGGTGGCGCTCAGCTTCGTGCGCAACCCCTCCGACATGCTGGAGATCCGCGAGCTGATCCGCAGCCACGGGCACAGCACTCCGGTGGTGGCCAAGATCGAGAAGTTCGAGGCGATTGATTCGATCGATTCGATCCTGCCTCTCTGCGACGGCGTGATGGTGGCCCGTGGCGACCTGGGGGTGGAAATGCCGGCCGAGGAGGTGCCCCTGCTGCAGAAGGAGCTGATCCGCAAGGCCAACAGCCTGGGCATCCCGGTGATCACCGCCACCCAGATGCTCGATTCGATGGTGAGCAGCCCGCGCCCCACCCGCGCCGAGGTGAGCGACGTGGCCAACGCCATCCTCGACGGCACCGATGCCGTGATGCTCTCCAACGAGAGCGCCGTGGGCGATTTCCCGGTGGAGGCGGTCGCCACCATGGCCCGCATTGCGCGCCGCATCGAGCGCGATTACCCCCAGCGGGTGCTCGACAGCCACATGGCCACCACGATTCCCAACGCCATCTGCCAGGCGGTCAGCAGCATCGCCCGCCAGCTCAACGCCGCCGCGATCCTGCCCCTCACCAAGAGCGGCTCCACGGCCCGCAACGTCAGCAAGTTCCGGCCGAGCACCCCGATCCTGGCGGTCACCAGCGATGTGAACGTGGCGCGCCAGCTGCAGCTCGTGTGGGGCGTCAATCCGCTGGTGATCGAAGACGAGGCCACCAGCAATGGCACCTTCAACGTGGCGATGGAGGTGGCCCGCGAGCAGGGGCTGCTGCGGGAAGGGGACCTGGTGATCGAAACCGCCGGCACCCTCTCCGGGGTGAGCGGCTCCACGGATCTGGTCAAGGTGAGCATCGTCTCGGCGGTGCTGGGCAAGGGGCTGGGGATCGGCAGCGGCTCGGTGAGCGGCAAGGTGCGGCTCGCCAGCACACCGGAGGAGGCCGCCCGCCTGGAGAAGGGGGAGATCCTGGTGGTACGCGAAACCAGCGCCGCTTACCTGGAGGCGATCCGCAAGGCCAGAGGTGTGATCGCCGAGGAGGAGGGGCGCCAGAGCCATGCCGCGGTGATTGCCGAGCGCCTCGGCGTGCCGGTGATCGTGGGGGTGGCCAACGCCACCGCCGACCTGCGCGAAGGCGAGGTGGTGACCCTGGAGATTGGGGAAGGGGTGGTGCATCGCGGTGCCCGGGGCCCCATCTCCTTCCCGGTTTCGGCAGGCTTGTAGCCCCTCCCCTGCCGCCGCTACGGCCGCCACGATGAGCGCAAAGCTTCCCGTTGCCGAAAGCGTGGCGATGGCGCTGCACACCCTGCAGACCAACCGCCTGCGCAGCCTGCTCACCATGCTGGGCATCGTGATCGGCAACGCCTCGGTGATCACCCTGGTGGGCGTCGGTCGCGGCGCCCAGAACCTGGCGGATAGCCAGCTCAGCAACCTGGGGGCCAACGTGCTCTTCGTGGTGCCCGGCAACAACGACACCCGCCGCCAGGGGATCCAGACCCCCAAGACCCTGGTGCTCGAAGATGCCCGCGCCATTGCTGAGCAGGTGCCCAGCGTGCGGCGGGTGGCCCCCCAGATCACCCTCAACGAGGTGGTGCAGGCTGGCAGCCTGAGCGCCAGCGCCACCGTCACCGGGGTGACGCCGGAATTCCTGGAGGTGCGCAGTTTCGAAGTTGCCCAGGGCCGCTTCCTCAACGACGCCGATCTGCGCAGCGCCCGCAACGTGGCGGTGATCGGGCCGGATCTCCGCGACAAACTGCTGCCGCGCGGTGCCGCGATCGGCCAGCGCCTGCGGGTGCGGGATCAGTCGTTCGAGGTGATCGGGGTGTTGGAGCCGAAGGGGGCGGTGTTCGGCTCAAACCAGGATGAAACCGTCTACGTACCGCTCACCACGATGGTGGCCCGCCTGAGCGGCCGCGACCCCACCTACGGCATCAGCCTGTCATTCATCAGCGTGGAGGCGCGCGACGAGGCGAGTACCGGCGCCGCCGCCTTCCAGATCACCAACCTGTTGCGCCAGCGACATCGCATCCTGCGGGAGGACGATTTCGCCGTGCGCTCCCAGAAGGACGCCCAACAGATCGTGGGCACGATCACCGGCGGCCTGACCCTGATGCTTGGCGCGATCGGCGCCGTATCCCTGCTGGTGGGGGGGATCGGCATCATGAACATCATGCTGGTGTCGGTGAGCGAACGCACCGAAGAGATCGGCCTGCGCAAGGCCCTTGGAGCCCGCAGCGACGATGTGCTCACCCAGTTCCTGGTGGAGTCGCTGGTGTTGGCCAGTCTGGGGGGTGTCATCGGCAGCGCCGTGGGCGTGGGCACCGTGGCGCTGGTGGCGGTGCTGACGCCCCTGCCCGCCACCATCTCGCCCTTGATGGTGCTGGGCACCGCGGCGGTTTCGGGGTCGATCGGGCTGTTCTTCGGGGTGGTGCCGGCCCGGCGGGCCGCCCGACTCGATCCGATCGTGGCCCTGCGCAGCCTTTGAGGAGCGGCCGCCACTGTCAAACCTATGGAAATTCCTAAATCGTCGCCCTCGTCACCAAAGCCTGACGGGCCCCGATGGCTAGATGGATTGCCACCTCAGACCAAAGGCCCTTGAATCCGCTGTCGCCCGGCGATCGCTTCTTCCCCGACCGGGTTGTGCCCGAGCCGATCATCGCCGAGGTCAGCGGCGACATGCACGGCGACATGGCCGGAGGGGGGACCGAGATGGGAATGGAGTGCGGCTACCGCAACGCTTCCGATCGCATGGTGATCCTGCGCTGCCTGGGGCCGAACGCGTTTTTTCTCGAGCGGGTGGTGTTCCCCTTCGAACTGTTGAGCTTCGCCTGCCCTGCGGACAGCGAGGTGGAGATCTTTACCCACTGCCTGGGGGGCCCTGAGCTCCTGGAGGCGATGCCGGCACGCACCCTGCGCCTGGATGCCCCTGTTGCCCTGGAGGCGAGTGTCCTGGAAGGGGGTGTCCTGGAGGCGGTTGAAGGGAATGGTCCCTGGGCCCAGGCCGGCTGATCCAGGCGCTGGGGCATGCTGGTGCCACGGCACCCCCGGGGCGCCGTTACAATTGTTCAAAAATCCGCACCTTCGATGAACCAGCGCTGGCGCCTGATCGCTCTCTGGCTGCTCCCGATCGTTGTGGCGCTCTTCCTTGGCTGGCAGCTGTTCAGCGGGGGAGCGGCGCGCTTCACCCCCAGCACCGCCGGAAGTCCCACGGTGGCTCCCCGCAACGCTGCGGTGGCCCGCATGAGCTACGGGCGCTTCCTGGATTACGTGGATGCCGGCCGGGTCACGGCGGTGGATGTGTTTGACGGCGGCCGGGTGGCGGTGGTGGAGGCGGTGGATCCCGACCTCGACAACCGGGTGCAGCGGATGCGGGTCGACCTGCCAGGGCTGGCTCCAGAGCTGGTGAACAAGATCAAGGAGCAGGGAATCAGTTTTGACATCCATCCCCCTCGCCAGGCCCCGCCGGCCCTGGGTCTGCTCGGCAACCTTCTCTTCCCGCTGCTGCTGATCGGATCACTCGTGTTCCTGGCCCGCCGCTCCAACGGCATGCCCGGCGGTCCCGGCCAGGCGATGCAATTCGGCAAAACCAAGGCCCGTTTTGCGATGGAAGCGCAAACCGGCGTGAAATTCGACGATGTGGCCGGTGTCGAGGAGGCCAAGCAGGATCTGCAGGAGGTCGTCACCTTCCTGAAGACCCCTGAGCGTTTCACCGCCATCGGCGCCAAGATTCCCAAGGGAGTGCTGCTGGTGGGCCCCCCGGGCACCGGCAAAACCCTGTTGGCCAAGGCCATTGCGGGTGAGGCGGGCGTGCCCTTCTTTTCCCTCTCCGGTTCGGAGTTCGTGGAGATGTTCGTGGGCGTGGGCGCCAGCCGCGTGCGCGATCTGTTCAAGCGAGCGAAGGAGAACAGCCCCTGCCTGATTTTTATCGATGAAATTGACGCGGTAGGCCGCCAGCGCGGTGCCGGCATCGGCGGCGGCAACGATGAGCGCGAGCAGACCCTCAACCAGCTGCTCACCGAAATGGATGGGTTCGAGGGCAATAGCGGCATCATCATCATTGCCGCCACCAACCGTCCGGACGTGCTCGATTCGGCCCTGATGCGACCGGGTCGTTTCGATCGCCAGGTGTCAGTGGACGCCCCAGACATCAAGGGACGCCTGTCAATCCTGAAGGTGCACAGCCGCAACAAAACCCTGGCCGAGGGAGTCAGCCTTGAAGCGATTGCCCGCCGCACGCCTGGGTTCACCGGTGCCGACCTGGCGAATCTGCTCAATGAGGCGGCGATCCTCACGGCGCGCCGCCGCAAAGAAGCCATCACCCTGGCGGAGATCGATGATGCCGTCGACCGGGTGATCGCCGGCATGGAAGGCAAGCCCCTCACCGATGGCCGCAGCAAGCGCCTGATCGCCTATCACGAGGTGGGCCACGCCCTGGTGGGCACATTGGTGAAGCAGCACGATCCTGTGCAGAAGGTCACCCTGATTCCGCGGGGCCAGGCCCAGGGTCTC
>CAIVPT010000176.1 GCA_903907855.1 uncultured Synechococcaceae cyanobacterium
GCTCTGGATGTCGAGGAAGCGATGGCGGAAGGAACAGGAGGCGAGCTGCTCGGCCCCGAAGCCTTTCTGGAGCGAGAGGAAGGTGATGTCGGTGCGTTGGGCGAGGGGCGAGAGGGATTCGAGGGGGAGGGAGCGGCCGCGCAACGTGGTCTGCTCCGCCTGCGGATTGCCCTGCCAGGCGATTGCCACCAGGGGCCTGGGCGCGTGGGCCAGCCGCCCCCGCCAGCGATCGATTCGCCCGGGATCGGGCTGCAGATAGGGGTCGCTGTGGATGGGCGTTTCAGGGGTCACCCCGAGCACCCCCGGCAGGGAGAGCAGCGGCAGCCAGGGCCCGTTCCAATCTTCGACGGCCTGCGTCGGGCTGAGGGGATCGGGGTCGAGGCCGGAGCTGCGGAGTAGGCCATGCAGTTGTGGTTGGGCGCAGAGGCGCACCGCCAGGCCGGCCCGGCGCAGGGGCAGCGCATAGCGGGCGAACTGCAGGGTGTTCCCGAGGCCCTGCTCGGCCACCAGCAGCAGCTCTTCCCCGGCCGCCAGGGGGGTGGTCCCGTCCCAACGGGGGGAGCGGGGCCGGGTCAGGAGCCCCCAGGTTGCCTGGGGGATGGCGTGACGCCATTCGTACTCCCGCCAGCCCTCCGGGTAGTGCCCCTGCAGCAGCAGCAGCATGCCCAGGTTCGTGTGGGCCTCGGCGAAGGAGGGCCGCTCGGCGATCGCCTGCCGGTAGCAGGCCTGCGCCCCCTCCAGATCCCCCTGTTCCTGCAGCGCTATGCCGAGGTTGCTGCGCGCGTTGACATCGGACGGTGCGAGCGCCTGCGCCCGCTCCACCCACTGCCGCAGCTCCTGCCAGAGGCCGCGGCGGCCGCACAGGCCGGCCAACTGGCTGAACAGGGTGGCGTCCACCTCCCCCGCCGCGATCCGCTCGCGGCAGAGCCGTTCCGCCTCCTCCAGTGCCCCCCGCTCGATCAGGGCGGCGATCGCCTGGCCACGGGCGTCGCCCTCGGCGCTGGCCGCGTTGGCCTCAGTAGGCGGCATAGCTCTTCTCTTCGACGAGCAGCGATCCGGCCTCCAGGTTGATCCGCTTTTTGAGCGAGGCGCGCTCGTCGTTCAACCGATACACCGAGCGCGCCAACGCCACGAAGGTCGCGCCGAAGTCCTGCTGGCGTTCGTGATCGCGCAGCTGGTCTTCCACCTCCCAGAGCGAGGCGTTGGTGTGGTGCAGCGCCTCGACCAGGGCCGGATCGACGCTCCGCGGCAGGGAGGCCAGGGTCTGGCGCAGCGCGTCCCGCTCGCGCTGGACGTTGGCCAGGGCGGGGCCCTGCAGTCGTTCGTTCTTGAGATCGAGGATCGTGATCTTGTCGATCAATTCGCCCAGGGAGATCGGGGCGAGGATCGGTGGCGGCTCGGCTGGCGGTTGGGCTGTTGCTCCCAGGGCTGAAGAAGGATCGAGCATTGGAGAAGGATCGAGCTGTTCGTCCACGAGGAGCGCCTGGCGTTGCCGGATGTGGGGGAATTCGTCAGCGACGTGCTGAAGGAGGGAGTGCCAATCGCCCTGAATCTCCCTGCCAGCCGATGGCGACGAAGGGAATGGGGATCGCTGGCGAAGGCCTGGAAGATGCCGTGGAGCTTGCTCTGCACGGAGAGGAGCCCGGAATGCCCTGCTGTCGAAGGGTGAGAGGTATGCCGCCCAGCCCTCGCGGTAAGCACCGCTGCGCGCCCTCAGGATCGCTTCGGCGGGCTCCCCCTCGGCAGGCGGCACAGACAGGGCCAGCGATCTGGCGGCATCGTACCGGGATTCGCCGGTATGCATCGTGGCGCTGCCCCCACCGCTCTCGGCGTCCGCGCCACCCGGCCTGCCGCCAGCGTTTTACCGCCGGCCCGCCCAGGCCGTCGCCCCCGAGCTGATCGGCTGCCGGCTGGTGCGACGCCTGGCGGATGGCGAGCTTCTCTGGGGCGTGATCGTGGAAACGGAGGCCTATTCCCAGGAGGAGCCCGCCTGCCACGGCCACCGGCGCCGCTCCCCGGGCAACGAAACCCTGTTCGGCGAGCCTGGACGTTTTTATGTCTATGTGAGCTACGGCATTCACCACTGCGTGAATGTGGTCACCGACCGGGCGGACTGGGCCAACGGGGTGCTGCTGCGGGCCGTGGCGGTGCCGGGGGGTTCGGAGCGGCTGGCCGCCGGCCCGGGTCTGCTGGCGCGCCACTTCGCCATCGACCGCCGCCACGATGGCCTGCCCGCCCTACCCACCTCCGACCTCTGGCTGGCGCCCCCGCCCGCCGCCGTGGCCGCCGGCCTGGCGGAGCTGCGCGCCGCCGGCCAGGAGCCCCTGCAGCGTTGCGGCCGGATCGGGGTCTCCCAGGGGCAGGAGTTGCCCTGGCGCTGGTATCTGCGCGGCAGTCGCAGCGTCAGCCGCCGGGCCCCGGGCGACCGCACACCCCCCCGCGACTGGCTGGCGGCCCGGCTGACCCCTACGGTTGGGGGGTGACGGCGCTGCGGGTGCGTTGAGCGGCTGGACCCATCGCCATGTGCTGGATCTGGCGTCCTTCTCGGTCGCCGATTACGCCACCGTTCTGGAGCTGGCCCAGCGTTTCCGTGCCCTGCCGGTGGCCGGGGCCCGCAAGCTCCCCGCCCTGCAGGGCCGGCTGATGACCAGCCTGTTCTTCGAGCCGAGCACCCGCACCCGCAGCAGCTTCGAGCTGGCGGCCCGGCGCCTCTCCGCCGATGTGCAGAGCTTCTCTCCCTCCTCCAGCTCCCTCAGCAAGGGGGAGAGCCTGCTCGATACCGCCCTCACCTACGTGGCGATGGGGGCCAACATCCTGGTGGTGCGCCACCGTTGCGCCGGCGTGCCCCGCAGCCTGGCCCGCGACCTGGAGCGGGCCGGCCGGCGGGTGGCGGTGCTCAACGCCGGCGACGGGCTGCACAGCCATCCCAGCCAGGGTCTGCTCGATCTGTTCACCCTGGCGCGCCACTTCGAGCCAAGCAACCCTTCCCCCGCCAGCCTGGCCGGGCGCCGCATCGTCATCGTCGGCGACGTGCTGCATTCGCGCGTGGCCCGCTCCAACCTCTGGGCGCTCACGGCCTGCGGGGCGGAGGTGGTGTTGTGCGGTCCGGCCACCCTGGTGCCGGAGATCTTCGCCCGTTTCGTGGAGGCGCCGCCGCCGGGTCAGACGCACGATCCGGTGCCGGAGCGGGGGGCCGTGCGCCTCTGCCGCAGCCTGGAGGAGGCCCTGCCCGGCGCCGATGCGGTGATGACCCTGCGCCTGCAGAAGGAGCGGATGCAGCAGCACCTGCTCACCAGCCTCGATACGTACCACCGCCGCTTCGGCCTCAGCCACGAACGGCTGGCCCTCTGCGGCCGGCCGGTGCCGGTGCTGCACCCCGGGCCGGTGAACCGGGGGGTGGAGCTGGCCGGCGCCCTGCTCGACGATCCGGCCCATTCCCTGGTGGAGGAGCAGGTGCGCAACGGCATCCCGATCCGCATGGCTCTCCTGTATCTGTTGGCTGCCACCGAGGCCGCCGAGCCGGAGCTCAGAGCAGCTTGAAGCCGTCGAGCAGCAGGCCGTAGAGCAGGCCCATCCGCGCCATGTCCAGAATCTGCAGCGCCAGGCGCTCGCGGCGGCGCCGCAGCGGTGTCCGCAGCCGGGCGGCCCCCTCGATCGCCAGCACGCAGCCCAGGGCTGAAACCTGATCGATGGTGGAGAGGGCTCCGGTGATCGTTCCCAGGCCGCTGCCGATGGCGAAGGCCGTCAGGAGCACGATCAGCAGCAGGGAGACGCGTCGCCAGGGGTTGGCAGCCCAGGCCACCAGGCCATCGCCGGCTTGGGCCACGCGCTGCTGAAACCGGGTCTGCTGGTAGCGGATGGCGCTCCGGCCCCCCAGCGGGGGGATGGGCATCGAAGGGGGGCAGGGGGGTCGACCCACGGGCCGACCCATGGCGGTGATCCCCATCACCCGGCCGGGCCCTGCACGACCTGTCTACACCATCTCTGGCGTCTTGGCTGTATTTCGACCCCACCGATAGGGGATACCAATAAAAAAGCCCGGCTCCTGGGAGGCCCGGGCGGGGTGATGGGGACGGACCCAGAGAACCAAGCGGTTGGCGGGGAGGCAAGGAGGGGCGGCCGCTGGCCGGAGCGTCCTCCTCAGGGCTTGACGGCAGCCGCGGTTGTCTCCGGCGACTCAGGCCTCGCCGTCTTTCTTGCGGCCCTTGCCCTCGAGCAGCTCCAGCAGGGCCTCCATCTGGGCCATCACCCCCCGCACCTCACCGGCTTCGGGCAGCAGACCATCCTCCATCACGCCCTGGTGCATTTCTCGCAGCTCCTGACGGATGTAGCGGAGGTGACTGACCACCTGCTCGCGCTTGGACTGGGACATCTCTGCGTACCGGCTCTGGCCACTCTTTTACTTCATCGTCGGCACCGGGCCCTGCGGCGTCGGCACCAGGCTCGGCGGCAGGGCAGCAGGGCGGGCCCGTGGGCGTTTCAGGCGTGGGCGTTTCAGGAAATCGCGTCTGGGTCTCAGCGAGAGAGCACCAAAGCCACCAGTTTTCCCCCTATATTCCGCCACACA
>CAIVPT010000177.1 GCA_903907855.1 uncultured Synechococcaceae cyanobacterium
CCGTTTCGCCTCGCCTCGTTCCGTTTCGCCTCGCCGCGCCATGAGCCGCACCGTCGTCATCGATCCGGTCACCCGCATCGAGGGGCACGCCAAGATCACCCTCCAGCTCGATGACGGCGGCCACCTCGTCGATGCCCGCTTTCACGTGACGGAATACCGGGGCTTCGAGAAGTTCTGCGAGGGCCGCCCCTTCACCGAGATGGCGGGGATCACCGCAAGGATCTGCGGCATCTGCCCGGTGAGCCACCTGCTGGCCGCAGCCAAGACCGGCGACAAATTGCTGGCGGTGACGATCCCCCCGGCGGCCGATGGCTTGCGGCGGCTGCTCAACCTGGCCCAGATCACCCAGAGCCACGCCCTCTCCTTTTTTCACCTCAGCAGTCCGGATTTCCTGCTGGGCTGGGAGTGCGACCCGGCGCGGCGCAATGTGTTCGGATTGATGGCCGCCGATCCGGATCTGGCCCGCGCCGGCATCCGCCTGCGCCAGTTCGGCCAGCAGATCCTCGAGCGTCTCGGTGGTCGCCGCATCCACGCCGCCTGGGCGGTGCCCGGCGGTGTACGCACGCCGATGGACGGGGCCACCCGCGACTGGATCCTGGAGCGATTACCCGAGGAGCGGGCCACCCTGGAGCGCACCTTGGCGCTCTACAAGGGCCTGCTCGATGGGCCTTTGCAGCGCGAGCAGCGCAGCTTCGGCGACTTCGGCAGCCTGTTCCTCGGCCTGGTGAATGGCGAGGGGCGCTGGGAGCACCTCGATGGCGGAGAAGGCGGCGGCCTGCGCGTGCGCGCCAGCGATGGCACGATCGTTGCTGATCGGCTGCGGGAGGACGACTACCACTCCTTTCTGGCCGAGGCGGTGGAGCCGTGGAGTTATCTGAAGTTTCCCTATTACCGCCCCCTGGGCTATCCGGATGGCCTGTACCGGGTGGGCCCACTGGCCCGGTTGAACGTGTGCGAATCGATCGGTACTCCCTGGGCGGATCGGGAGCTTGCGGAGCTGCGCCAGCGCTCCGGCAGCGGGCCGGCGGCGATCATCACCTCCTCGTTCGCTTATCACCACGCCCGGTTAGTGGAGATCGTGGCCTGCCTGGAGGCGATCGAGCGCCATGCGGCCGATCCGGAGCTGGTGGGTGGCCGGGTGCGCAGCCATGCCGACCTGAACCGCAACGAGGCGGTGGGGGTGAGTGAGGCACCGCGCGGCACCCTTTTTCACCACTACCGGGTGGACGATGACGGCCTGATCACGGCGGTGAATCTGATCATCGCCACGGGTCAGAACAACCTGGCGATGAACCGCACCGTGACCCAGATCGCCCGGGAGTTCCTGCCCGATCCGGTGCCGGCGGAGATCCCTGAGCCGCTGCTGAACCGGGTGGAGGCGGGCATCCGCTGCTTCGATCCCTGCCTGTCGTGCTCCACCCACGCCGCCGGGCAGATGCCGTTGCGACTGGAGCTGCGGGATGCGGCGGGCCAGCTGCTGGCGGAGCGCTGCCGGGGATGAGGGCGGCGCGGGCGGATCTGGTGATCGGCATCGGCAACCCCCTGCGCGGCGATGACGGCGTGGGCTGGTGGCTGGCCCGGCGGGCGCGGGGGGCGGAGCGGGCGCCCCTGGTGCGGCTGGTGCCCCAGCTCACCCCCGAGCTGGCGCTGGAGGTGGCGGCGGCGCGGCGGGTGTTGTTTGTAGACGCGTGGTGCGATGCCAAGCGTGATGCATGCTGCGAGGCAGGGGCTGAGACAAGGGCTGAGGCGGTGCCAACCCTGCGGCCGCTGCAGCCGGGGGGGGCGGAGGTGGGCGGGGGCCATGGGCTTGATCCGGGGGGGCTGGTGGCCCTGGCGGCCCTGTTTGGCGGCGATCCCCCGCCGGCCTGGCTGCTGTTGGTGCCCGCCTACGCCTTCCCCCACGGCACGATGTTCACTGAGGCGATGCGGCGGCAGCTGCCGGTGGCGCAGGCGTTGCTTTGCCAATGGCTGGAGGCGGAGTCGCCCCATGCATGAGCTGAGCCTGATGGAGGAGGTGAGGCGGCTGGCCCTGGAGGAGATCGAGCGCCAGGGCGGCGGCCGGCTGCGGGCCTTGACGTTGCGGGTGGGGACGCTGGCGGGGGTGGATCCGGAGGCGCTGCGGTTCGCCTTCACCGTGGTGATGGGGGAGGCGCCCACCGAGGGGTCGCGTCTCACGCTGGAATCGGTGCCGGCCAAAGCGTTTTGCGGGCCCTGTGGGCGCCCGTTCGCCTGCCCCGACGGCCTGGAGCCCTGCCCGCAGTGCGGGGCGATCAGCGCTGAGCTGCTGGGCGGACGGGAGCTGGAGCTGGCCTCGCTGGAGCTGGAGCTCCTGGATCCGGGGCCGGCGGCGATCTGAGGGAGCGGCATCGCTGGGGTGGACGAAGCGACCGCACCATCCCCTTCATGCCGTCAGGTTGTGGGGGGATCACCCGAAAACGGGCTGGGGGAGAACGCGCCTCCCAGCCGTTCCAGCCGGCGGCGATCCCGGAAACGGCGCTGCACCCGGGAGGGACGCTCGCCGTAGCGGGCCAGAAAGTCACGGCTGAAGGAGGCCTGGGACAGGTAGCCGCAGGCCATGGCAACGTCCCGCAGGCCCCCAGGGCCAGCGGCTTGCTCCAGCATTGCCCTCGCCTTGACCAAGCGCTGCTGGCGCAGCCACTGCATCGGGCCGCAGCCGAATCGCTCTTTGAAGGCGTACTGCAGCGAACGGCGGGAATAGCTGCTGCGTTTCTCGATGTCAGAGAGGCTGATGGGCTCCTGAAGGTGGGCCAGCAACCAGTCCACCAGGTCCTGATGGGCGAAGGGCTCGGCCAGGAACGGGGGTGCCGCGGCCGCCTCCAAGAGGTCGGGTAGCAGCAGCATCACGATCAGGCGGCGAATCAGATCATCGAGACACAGCATCGGCTGGATCCCCCCGCCGATCGCCATGCACTGTTCCGCATAGGCCATGGTCTGCATCAGCAGAGCGTGGAGACGATCGCGGCGGGCGTCCCCCTGGCGGCTCAGGACGGCGGGTTGGGCAAGGGCTGCCCGCAAAGGCAGGGGATCAAAGCCCGGACCGGCGATGGCTTGCGCCACCGGCAGCAGGGTTTCCGCCGGAAAGCTGATGATGATCCCCGAGCACTGGCTGCAATCGAGACGGATGCGGGTGCCGGCGGCCGGAATGAACAGCGCGGAGGAGCGGAAGCGGTAGGTGCGCTGATCAATCGTGAAGGCGTTGATCCCAGCTGGATAGGGGAGCACCAACTGCGCCTCACACCTCTGCTCCACTTCGCCATGGATGGCGGAGCCCCAGGTGGCCAGGAG
>CAIVPT010000178.1 GCA_903907855.1 uncultured Synechococcaceae cyanobacterium
CCCTGGTGACGCTGGACCGTGGGAGGAATCCCGTAGGAGCGGGGCCGGCGGCAGGGTGGCGGGGCGTGGGGCGGCAGGCGGTGGGGCGTGGGGCGGCAGGCGGTGGGGTGGGGCGGGAGGGACTCCGGCCCGAAACCTCACTTCTTCTTGCCGGCCACGGTCTTGCGGGCGCCTCGGCGGGTGCGGGCGTTGGTACGGGTGCGCTGGCCGCGCACGGGGAGCCCGGCACGGTGTCGGCGACCCCGCAGGCAACCAATGTCCTGCAGGCGCTTGAGGGCCATGCCCTCCTCCCGCCGCAGGTCGCCCTCGAGGGTGAAGCTCTCGGCGGCGCCACGCAGTTTCTGCACGTCAGCGTCGCTCAAGTCCTTGACGCGGGTGTCCGGGTTAACCCCGGATTTGGTCAGGATTTTGCGGGCCCGGGTGAGCCCGATCCCATACACGTAAGTGAGAGAAATCTCGACCCTCTTGTCACGAGGGATGTCGACACCGGCGATCCGAGCCACGTTGGGGAAAACGATCAGTGGGGCAAGGGGGCCAGGCGAACAGCGGAAGGCTGACGAAAAAGCCAGCGGCCGCTGGGGCCTGGGGAATGGACGGGCTGGGCCCGTCCGTGGAGCTTGGGGGCTGGGCTCAGCCCTGACGCTGTTTGTGCTTGGGATTGGTGCAGATGACCATCACCCGGCCGTGGCGACGGATCACCCGGCACTTGTCACACATTCTCTTGACTGAGGCGCGCACCTTCATGGTGTGGGTGCTCTCCGCTTTCGCAAACCGCTACCCTATCACACGGGTCAACCGCCCCGGCCCTTGACCAGTCAGGTGAGCAGGGCCTCGATGCGCGCGCCGATCTCCTCGATCGAGCCTGAGGCCTCCACCGACTGGAGCAGTCCCAAGCCGCTGTAGTGCTCGATCAGGGGGGCCGTCTGTTCCCGGTATACCTGCAGGCGGTGCCGAATCACCGATTCGTTGTCGTCGCTGCGCCCTCGGGCCAGCAGGCGCTGCAGCAGCACAGCGTCGTCGAGCTCCATCAGCACCACCAGTTCGATGCCCTGGCTGAGGGCGGCCAGCAGCTCATCGAGGGCTTCGGCCTGCGCCAGGTTGCGGGGGAATCCGTCGAGCAACCAGCCTCCGGGGTGCCCCTCCAGGCGACTGCGCACAATCGCCAGGACCAGGGCATCACTCACCAGCTCCCCGCGGGCCATGACCGCCTCCGCTTCCCGGCCCAGATCCGTACCAGCCTGAACCTCGGCCCGCAGCAGATCGCCCGTGGAGAGATGCAACAGCTGATGGGAGACAGCCAGGCGCTGGGCCTGGGTGCCTTTACCGGCCCCCGGGGGACCGAGGAAGAGAAGGCGTTGCTTCATGGCGGGGAGAGGTGAGGAGGCGGAAGGTGGATCGCGCGGCGGTACCCCTAGCGGCGCACCATGCCTTCGTAACGCTGGGAGATCACAAAGGTCTGCACCTGCTTGGCGGTCTCGATCGCTACGCCCACCAGGATCAACAGGGAGGTGGCTCCCAGGCCTTGGAAGGTGCGCACCTGGGTGGCTCCCTCCACCGCCGACGGGATGATGGCGACCGCACCGAGGAAGATGCCACCCAGGAGTGTTAGGCGGTTCTGCACATTGGTGAGGTAGTTGGCCGTGGCAGACCCGGGGCGGACACCGGGGATCGCCACACCGCTTCGTTTGAGGTTGGTGGCGATATCCACCGGGTTTACGGTGAGGGAGGCGTAAAAGAAACCGAAACCGCAGATCAGCAGGAAATAAACCAAGGGATAAAGCCAGGGGATGCTGCTGTTGGGGCTTAGGTAGCCAGCCGCCTGGATCAGGGTGGAATTGCGGGCGAGATTGGCGATTGTTAGAGGCAGGAACATCACCGCCGAAGCGAAGATGATTGGCATAACGCCGCCGGCATTGAGCTTGAGGGGCAGATAATTCTGCCGGGAGCTCAACATGCCTGCACCGCCACCCACCTGGCGTTTAGCGCTCACGATCGGGATGCGGCGGTTTCCCTCTTGCACGAAGATGATGCCCACGATCGTCACCAGGAAGACCAATACCAGAATCGCGATGCCTCCCACCGTGGCCCTGTCGCCGCTCTGGGCCAGCTCGATTGTGGAGCCCAGTGCCCGCGGCAGCGTTGCCACGATGTTGAGGAAGATCACGAGGGAGCCGCCCTGGCCGATGCCGCGCTCTGTGATCACCTCAGAGATCCACATCACCACCATCGAACCCGCCACCAGCGCCAGGCTGGTTTGCAGCACGAACTGCCAGTCGGGGATGTCGGCGATTTTGTACTGGCGCAAGATCATCGCGAACACCACGCTCTGGATCAAACCCCAGCCGAGGGCCACATAGCGGGTGATCTGGGCGATGCGTCGCCGTCCTGCCTCCCCTTCGTTTTTCTGCAGGTCCTCAAGTTGCGGCAAGGCCGCGGTGAGCAGTTGCAGGATGATCGAGGCGTTGATGAACGGCAGAATGCCGAGTGCGAAAACCCCAAGGGTGGAGAGGCCGCCACCGGTGAAGATGTCGAGAAAGCCGAGCAGCTGGCCGCCCTGCTGGAGAAAGCCCTGGAACGCCACCCGATCGATGCCGGGTACAGGCACGTAGATGCCCAGGCGCACCAGGAGAAGCAGCCCGAGAGTGGTGAGCACCCGGTCGCGCAGGCCCTTGGACTGAAACACCTGGCTGAGGATTTCAGCGGCGCTGGGGTTGCGCCCCCGGCTGACGACCATGGCGGAAGGGTGGGGAGGGACAGAGATGAAAAGAGCCGTTCCCCCGCGGTAGGGCAGGGGGAACGGCTTCGAACTTAGGGTCTCAAGGTCACCGGCGATCAGCCGAGGATCTCGCAGCTTCCACCGGCCGCCTCAATCTTCTCCCGGGCCGAGGCCGAGAAGGCGGAGGCCTGAACGGTGAGTTTGACGCTGAGGTCGCCGTCCCCGAGCACCTTCAGGGGATTGCGGCTGTCCGTGAGTACCCCATCTTTGACCAGCGAATCAAGGCTGATGGTGCTGCCGGGTTTGCAATCCGCCAGGTCGCCCACGTTCACGATGGTGAAGGAGCGGGGATTGACCAGGGGGAAGTGCTTGAGCTTGGGAACACGCCGGTAAAGGGGCATCTGGCCGCCCTCGAAGCCGGGGCGGGTCGGCCGGCCGGAACGCGACTTTTGGCCGCGCATGCCGAAGCCGCAGCTGGCCCCTTGGCCGGCCGCGATGCCGCGGCCCTTGCGGGTCTTGCGGCGCCGGGCGCCGGGGTTGGGCTTGAGCGATTGCAGGGTCTGTGTCATCGGGAGCCTCAGGAGTAGATCTGCTCGAGGGGGATGCCCCGCTCCTTGGCGGTCTCCTTGTGGGTGCGCAGGGCTTCCAGGGCCTCCATGGCGGCCCTGGCGTTGTTGAGGGGGGTCTTGGATCCGAGGCGCTTGGCCAGCACATTTTTGATGCCGGCCAGCTCCAGGACCGTGCGGATGGATCCGCCGGCGATCACGCCGGTGCCCGGGGCGGCCGGACGGATCAAGACGCTGGCGGCGCCATCGCGGCCGCGGCTTTCCGTGGGAACGGAGCTATGGCGGGTGAGGGGCACCTTGACGAGGTGTTTCTTGCCATCGGCCACGCCCTTGCGAACGGCTCCGATCACATCGCCGGCTTTGCCGACGCCCACTCCAACCTGGCCACGTTCGTTGCCGACAACGACGATGGCGCGGAAGCTCATCTTCTTACCGCCTTTGACGGTTTTGGAGACACGGCGGATCTGCACCACCCGCTCCTGCCATTCGGAGTCACGCTCCTGGCCGCGTCTCTCCCCGCCGCGTCGGACACCGCCGCGACGGTCACCGCCTTGGCCTTCGCCGCGGCCGCCGCGGCGCTCCTGCTGCCCCTCGGCGGCCGCAGGCACATCGGCCGCCGCCGGAATGTCGTTGGACTGGAGCTGGTCGTTGGATTCGGTCATGGTGAGAGCAGGATCAGAACTGAAGGCCCGCTTCCCGGGCGGCATCGGCCAGGGCCTTGACCCGACCGTGGTACAGGTTGCCGCCGCGATCGAAGACCACCTGCTGGATGCCCTTGGCCAGGGCGCGCTTGGCCACCAGCTGACCTACGGCCACTGAGGCGTCGCAGTTGCCACCGGATTCGAGGCTGGTGCGTAGGTCCTTGTCGAGGCTGGAGGCGGCGGCCAGGGTGTTCTGGCCGTCGTCGTCGATGACCTGGGCGTAGATGTGATTGTTGGAGCGGAACACCGACAGCCTGGGGCGATCGGCGGTGCCGGTGAGATGGCGACGCAGGCGCCGGTGGCGCTTCTGGGTCTGCAGTTTGCGGGAGAGGGAAGACATGGGTGTACTCGGGGACGTCGCTCAGGCAGACCTCACTTCTTGCCGGTTTTGCCGGCCTTGCGCAGGATCCGTTCGCCTTCGTACTTGATGCCCTTGCCCTTGTAGGGCTCGGGGGGACGGATGGCGCGAACTTTGGCGGCTTCGTTGCCTACCACTTCTTTGTCGGCTCCAGAGACAAGCACCGTAGTGTTGTTCTCGACGACAAAGGTGACCCCCTCGGGTGGATTCATCTCCACCGGGTGGCTGTAGCCGGCGCTGACCACCAGCTTTTTCCCCTGCACGGAGGCGCGGTAACCCACGCCCACGATTTCCAGCTTGCGCACGTAACCCTGGCTCACCCCTTCCACCATGTTGGCGACAAGGGTGCGGCAGAGACCGTGGCGCTCCCGGGAGCGACGGTGGGAGCTGGTGGGGCTGACCACCAGTGAGCCCTCCTCCTGGGCAACGGCGACGCCGTCTGGGAGGGTGCGGCTCAGTTCTCCCTTGGGCCCCTTCACGGTGACCGTCAGCCCATCGAGACTGACGTTGACCTTGTCGGGAATGGGGATCGGAGCCTTGCCGATGCGTGACATGTTCGGGTCCTCCGAGGATCAGTAGATGTAACAGAGCACTTCGCCGCCCACGCCTTGGCGGCGTGCGTCGCGGTCGCTCATCACCCCCTTGGAGGTGGAGATGATCGCCACTCCCAGCCCACCGAGAACCTTCGGCAGCTGGCGGGTGTTCTTGTAGATGCGTAAGCCAGGGCGGCTGACGCGCTGCACGCGGCGAATGGTGGGCTGGCGGTGTTTGCCGCTGTACTTGAGCTCGAGGATCAGTTGTTTCTCGTAGCCCTCACCCTCCTCGCTGATGGCGGCGATGAATCCCTCTTGCTGCAGCACGCTGGCGATGCTGCGGGACATCCGTGATGCGGGAATCCGTGTGTTCTCATGACGTTTCTCACTCGCATTACGGATGCGGGTGAGCATGTCGGAAATCGGGTCGTGGTTGGCCATGGTCGTGTCCGGGAGAGGGCTCAGTTGCTGCGGAACGGCATCCCCATTTCGCGGAGGAGGGCCCGGCCCTCTTCGTCGCTACGGGCGGTGGTCACGATCGTCACGTCCATGCCCCGGATGGCGTCGATCTTGTCGAAGGAGATTTCGGGAAAGATGATCTGCTCCCGAATCCCCAAGGTGTAGTTGCCGCGACCATCAAAGCTCTTCGGGCTGACGCCGCGGAAGTCGCGGATGCGGGGAAGGGCAAGGTTGATCAGACGCTCCAGGAAGGCGTACATACGCTCACCCCGCAGGGTGACGGCCACGCCGATCGGCATGCCCTGGCGGATCTTGAAGCCGGCGATGGCCTTCTTGGCGCGGGTGACCACGACCTTCTGGCCGGTGATCTGCGCCAGCTCGGCAATCGAGGCCTCCAGGGCCTTGGCGTTCTGGGCCGCCTCGCCGAGTCCCCGGTTGACGGTGACCTTCACCACCTTGGGGACTTCATGGATGTTGGAGAGATTGAGATCTTTCAGCAACTTGGGCTGGATCGTCTCCCGGTAGCGCTGTTTCAGTGACATGGCGGAGGGGGGGAGCTGCGTTTCTGGACGTGGTCAGAAACGGAGAGGAAGGGGGCGGAGTGGAGCGGAAGGGAAGTGGCAGGTGGCGCTTCTGTCTTAGGCTTGTGGGCCTGCGGTGACGTCAGTCCAGAATTTCACCGGTTTTCTTGAGCCGCCGCTTTTTGTCGCCGTCCTTGTCGACGAAAAACTCGACGCGGCTGGCCACGTTGGCGGTGGTGGAGTAGAGCATCACGTTGGAGGCATGCAGAGAGGCTTCCTCGGTCACGATGCGGCCAGTCTCACCTTCTTGGCTGGGCTTGACGTGGCGGGTGCGGAGGTTGATGCCCTGCACCACAATCCGGTTCTCGTAGGGGAGGGTGCGAAGCACTTCTCCGGTCTTGCCCTTGTCCTTGCCGCTGATCACCTGAACGGTGTCTCCCTTGCGGATGCGCATTTTCATGCGCACGGGAGTCTGAGCTTTGGGGGTGGCGGTGGCCATGGTCAGATCACCTCCGGAGCGAGGGAAACGATCTTGGTGAAGTTGCGCTCGCGCAGTTCACGGGCAACAGGTCCGAAGACGCGGGTGCCCTTGGGGTTGTTGTCGGAGCCGAGGATCACGGCTGCGTTGTCATCGAAACGGATGGAGTTGCCCGTTTCGCGACGCAGGGTGGCTCTGGTGCGCACCACAACCGCTTTGACGACATCCGACTTCTTGACGCCCATGTTGGGCATTGCGTCTTTGACGGCGGCCACGATCACGTCACCGACGTGGGCATAGCGACGGTTGGTGCCCAGCACGCGGATGCACTGGATGCGCTTGGCGCCGCTGTTGTCAGCGACGGTGAGGAAGGTTTCCTGCTGAATCATGGGGAGTTCCTCCTCAGGAGTGGGAGGTGGGGAGGACTTCAGCCACGGTCCAGCGTTTGGTGCGGCTGAGGGGGCGGGTCTCGGTGATGCGGACCCGATCACCCACTTTGCAGCTGTTCGCTTCGTCGTGGGCCTTGTAGCGGGTGGTGCGGCTCACGGTCTTTTGATAGATGGGGTGGGGGAAGCGGTTTTCCACCGCCACCACCACCGTTTTGTCCATCTTGTCGCTGACGACGGTGCCGACCCTTTCCTTGAGTGCCATGGGGTTCTCGGGGGGGATCAGGAGGCGGAGGAGAGCTGGCGCTCCCGTTGCACGGTCTGGAGGTGGGCCAGCCGGATGCGGGCCTCACGGAACCGGTGCGGGTTTTCCAGTCGGCGGGTGGCCTGCTGGAAACGGAGATCGAACAGTTGACGGCGGGTGCCGTTGATCTCCTCGAGGATCTGGTCGTCGGTGAGCTTGCGCACCTCGGCAATCGCGGGACGGGCCATGGTCAGGACTCCACGGAGACGGCATCACCGGCTGCCACGATGGCAGCGGCAGGGGCGGGGGATGCCTCGGGCTCGATGCCCAGGGCTTCTTGGTCCGCCAGGGAGATGAATTTGGTTTTCAAGGGCAGTTTGTACTGCGCGAGGCGCATGGCCTCTCGGGCGATCTCCGGAGTGATTTCGGCTCCCCCCATCTCGAAGAGGATCCGGCCCGGCTTGATCACAGCCACCCAGAATTCCGGGTTGCCTTTGCCGGAGCCCATGCGGGTTTCGGCGGGACGCATCGTGACCGGCTTATCCGGGAAGATGCGGATCCAGATTTTGCCGCCCCGCTTGACGTAGCGGGTCATGGCGCGGCGGCTGGCCTCGATCTGGCGCGAGGTGATCCAGCCGCACTCTTGGGCCTGAAGGGCGAACTGCCCGAAGGCGATGGTGTTGCCGCGGGTGGCGATGCCGCGCATGCGGCCTCGCTGTTGCTTGCGGAATTTGACGCGTCTTGGACTCAGCATGATTCAGGCCTCCCTCACTCCTCGTTAGAGCGATCTTCGAACTGCTGGGGACGCCGGCTGATCCGGCGTTTCGGCGCTCCCCCCACCGGCAGCTGATCCTGCTGACCCGGGAGCACCTCCCCTTTGAACACCCACACCTTGATGCCGAGCACGCCGTAGGTGGTGCTGGCCACCTTGGTTGCGTAGTCGATGTCGGCGCGGAGGGTGTGCAGGGGAACGCGGCCCTCGCGGGTCCATTCCGTCCGGGCGATTTCGGCGCCATTGAGACGGCCGCCCACCTGGATCTTCAGGCCAAGCACGCCGGCCCGTTGGGCCCGCTGCACGGCCATGCGCATGACGCGGCGGAAGGCGACACGCTTCTCCAGCTGCTGGCCGATGTATTCGGCCAGCAGATAGGCGTCAGCGTCGACGCGCTCCACCTCAACGACGTTGATGCGCACCTGACGACCTGGGTCGCCAAGGGTTTTCTGAATGCCCTGGCGGAGTTCTTCGATGCCGCTGCCTTGGCGGCCGACCAGGACGCCGGGGCGAGCGGTCTTGAGCTCCACTTCCAGCTGGTCCGCCTTGCGGGCGATCAGCACATCGCTGATGCCGGCGGCGCTGTACTTCTTGTGGACGAACCGGCGAATGCGGTCGTCCTCCTGAAGCAGGGTGGGATAGGTCTTGCTAGGGGCGTACCAGCGCGAGCGGTGTTCCTGGGTAATCCCCAGGCGCAGGCCGGTTGGATGGATTTTGTGTCCCATCGGTCTGTGTCCTCGGGAATCAGGCGGAAGTGGCCGCCACACCAATGCTGATGTGGCAGGTCTGTTTCTTGATCGCGTAGGCGCGACCTTGGGCGCGGGGGCGGAACCGCTTCAGCGACGGCCCCATGTCGGCAAAAGCCTCGCTAATCACGAGACTGGCCGGGTCGAGGCCGAGGTTGTGCTCGGCATTCGCCACCGCGGAGCGCAGCACCTTGGTGATCGGGCCGGTGGAGCGGTAGGGCATGAACTCAAGCATGATCAGCGCGTCGCGGTAAGTGCGACCACGGATCTGATCGAGGACACGGCGCACCTTCGACACGGAGCCGCGGATGTAGCGGCCGTGGGCGAGGGCCTGGCTAGTGGATTTGTTGGTAGCCATCGAATCAGCGACCTCCCTTCTTGTCTTTGATGTGGCCGCGGAAAGTGCGGGTGGGGGCGAATTCGCCCAGCTTGTGGCCCACCATCTGCTCCGTCACGTAGACGGGCACGTGGGCCTTGCCGTTGTGAACGGCGATGGTGTGGCCGATCATCATCGGCAGGATGGTCGAAGCGCGTGACCAGGTCTTGATCACGGACTTGTCGTCGGCGGCATTCTGCTTCTCGACTTTGCGGAGCAGGCTGTCGGCGACGAACGGACCTTTCTTGAGTGAACGTCCCATGGCGGATCAGGCGAACTGCGGTGCGGAGAGGGTCATCAGGAGTCGCGTCCGCCACGGCTCCGTTTGGAGGTGCGGCGACGTTTGCGCAGCACGAAGCGGTTGCTCGGCTTGTTGCGCTTGCGCGTCTTGTAGCCGAGGGCCGGCTTGCCCCAGGGAGTGACAGGGCCGGATCGACCGATAGGAGCCCGCCCCTCGCCACCACCGTGGGGGTGATCGCAGGGGTTCATGACGCTGCCGCGCACCTCCGGCCGTCGACCCAGCCAGCGCTTGCGCCCCGCCTTGCCGAGGCTGGTGTTGCGCTGCTCGGAGTTGCCCACTTCGCCCAGGGTGGCGTAGCACTCGCGGCGCACCAGGCGCACCTCGGTGGAGGGCAGCTTCAGGGCCACGTAGTCGCCCTCTTTGGCCATCACCTGGGCGCTGGCGCCGGCGGTTCGAACCATCTGGCCGCCGCGGCCGGCGTAGAGCTCCACGTTGTGGACACTGGAGCCGAGGGGGATGGCCGAGAGGGGCAGGGCGTTGCCGTTCTCGATCGGAGACTCGGGGCCGGAGACCAGGGTGTGGCCCACGGTGACGCCCGCAGGAGCAAGGATGTAGCGCTTCTCCCCGTCCACGTAGTAGAGCAGCGCCAGACGGGCGTTGCGGTGGGGGTCGTAGTGGATGGCTGCCACCGTCGCCGGCACGCCGTGCTTGTCGCGGCGGAAATCGACGATGCGGTAGAGGCGCTTGTGGCCGCCACCCCGGTGGCGGCAGGTGATCACACCGCGATTGTTGCGGCCCTTGCGGCGGTGTTTGGCCACCACCAGCCCGCGTTCGCGGCCACGGCCCGTGATCTCACTGAAGTCGGTAACGACCAGCGTGCGGGTGCCGGGGGTGATGGGCCTGTAGGTACGGATTGCCATAGGTCAGGCCCTCAGGACTCGGGGAACAGCTGGATGGCGTTGCCATCGGCAAGGCGCACCACCGCCTTCTTCACTTGCGCCCGCTTGCCGGAAAACCGGCCGACCCGACGGGTGCGGCGAGGAGGATTCATGGTGCTGACGCCGACGACCTTGACGTCGAAGAGGGATTCGACAGCCGCCTTGATATCGGGCTTGGCGGCCCGATGATCGACCTCAAAAGTGTACTGATTCATCTCGAGGGCCCGGGTGGCCTTCTCGGTGATCAGTGGGCGGCGGATCACATCCGCCAGCCGGTCGGTGAACCGTTCAGCCATCGCCGTAGACCTCCTGAATCTTCGCGAGTGCCTCCTCGCTCACCACCAGCTTGCCGGCGTTGAGCAGATCGAAGACGTTGAGCTGATCCGCGGCGATCAGCTTGACCTTTTCCAGATTGCGCACCGAAAGCTTTACCGCTTCCGTGGCGCCGTCCAGCACGAGCAGCACCTTGGTGCCTGTCTCAATGCCCAACCGCTGCAGGGCGGCGGTGATCTCCCGGGTCTTGGGGGTGTCGATACCGGTGCCGAACCCCTTCACCACCAGGATGTCGTCCGTGCGGCTCATCAGGGCCGTACGCAGGGCGAGGCGACGCTCCTTGCGGTTCATCGCCAGCTCGTAACTGCGCGGCTTCGGGCCGAACACGATGCCGCCGCCCGGACGCAGAGGGGTGCGAATCGAACCCTGGCGGGCCCGTCCTGTTCCCTTCTGCTTGTAGGGCTTGCGACCACCGCCGGCCACCTCGGCCCGGGTGAGGGTGCTGGCGGTGCCCTGACGGGCGTTGGCCAGCTGCCGCACCACGGCGCGATGGAGCAGGTCGGTGGCGGAGCTTTCCTTGGCGACGGTCAGCTGGAGAGTGGCGGTGCCGCTCTCCTTTCCTTGCCAGTCGCGAACAGAGATGGATGTCATGTCTTCGTTCCTCACTTCTCGCTCTTGTTGCCTACCCGCTTGGCCGGGCGGATGTCGAGCAGGGCGCCGGGCTTGCCGGGGACCGAGCCCTTGACCACAAGCAGATTGCGTTCGCTGTCCACCTTCAGAATGGTGAGACCGCGGGTGGTGATTTGCTTGCCGCCGTAGCGGCCGGCCATCCGCTTGCCGGGATAGACGCGGCCTGGCGTGGTGCCGGCACCGGTGGAACCCGGCTCGCGGTGGTTCTTCGAACCGTGACTCATCGGGCCGCGGCTGAAGCCGTGACGCTTCTGATAGCCGGCGAAGCCACGACCGATGGTGTCGCCGCTGACGTCGACCTTCTGGCCGGCCTCGAAGGCTGCCACGGTGATCGGGGACCCAAGCTCAAGATCGTCGACGCGGTCGACGCGATATTCGCGCAGGTGACGCAGGGGTTCCTCGCCGGAGCGGGCCAGGTGACCCTGGGCCGGCTTGTTGACGAGCTTGCTGCGGATCTCACCGAAGCCAACCTGCACGGCGCAGTAGCCGTCGGTGGCGTCGCTCTTGAGCTGGGTGATGCGGCAGGGACCCGCCTCGATCAAGGTGACCGGGATGGACCTGCCCTCGTCGTCGAAGAACTGGGACATGCCCAGTTTCTTCCCGAGAATGCCGATGGACATGGAAGGGGAGAGCACGCCAGCTGGACAGCCGCACGCTGCGCCCGCAGAGCGGACGCGGACCCGGAACAAGCCCGGATCGGCGGCGGGTGCTGAGTTCGGAATTCGCAGGGGTGGCAATCTTCAGCGCCGAAGCGAGAAGGAAGCCAGGAGCTAGCGAGGCGAATCAGCGGGGCTGGGACTTGTCGAACCGATGGAGCGAGGCTCCGGGTGGGACAGTTTCCCGACGCTGCCTCTGGCGCAGGGCCGCGGGCAAAGACGTACTGGCCTGGAGGATCTGCCGTCTAAGGCGGACCCTGTGCTGGGAACCGGAGGCCCGGCTAGCGGACGGGCGCGGATCTGCAGCACAAGCAGACAATGTAGACCATCAAGGTCCACCCCTCCCCCCAGTCCTCCCGCGGGACTGTCAGACTGCCGCCCTGCACCGTTCTCCCGTTGCGATGCCCCTCCTGCTCACCGGCCGCGGCTTCCGCGAGGAACTTGAGAAGGCGGGAGCCCTGGCTCTTTATGTACCCCTCGAAGGTGGAGCCGAGACGCGCCTGTTGCGCCGCCTGCGGGCGGCCGGCTATCGCGCCCTGCTCACTTCCGCCCGAGGCCTGGGGGATCCCGCAGCCTTCCTGCTGGAGCTCCATGGCGTGCGCCCCCCGCACCTCGGTCACCAGAGCGTGGGGCGCGGCGCAGCCGTGGGTGAAGTGCAGCGTGTGATGCCATGGCTGGGCCCCCAGTTTGAAGGCGAGGGCCCCGTATTGCTCTGGCTGCTTGAAGGACAGGTGCTCTCCTCGGCGGAGCTTCAGTCGCTGCTGAGCCTTACGCGGCTCGAGCCCCGTTTGCGCATCGTGGTGGAGATGGGAGGGTCGCGCGCTCTGCGCTGGCAGCCCCTGGCTTCCCTGGTCTCCGCCTGAGGCCTCCAGACGCCGCTGCCGCCCCATGTCCTCCCGCCCCGAGCAGGCCCTGCGGGCCGGCCGCTGGGTCAAGTGGATCGGCGGGGCCAGCAACCAGGATCTTGCCGCCATCGAAGACCTCGCTGGGCTCTACACCTGGGCAGGCGTGCATTGCCTCGATGTAGCCGCCGATCCGGCCGTGGTGGCCGCGGCCCGACGTGGCATCGCCTGGGCCTGCGAGCGGGGTGCGGAGCCGCCCTGGTTGATGGTCAGCCTCAGCGACGGTGGCGACCCCCACTTCCGCAAGGCCTGGTTCGATCCCAGCCGCTGCCCCGCCGACTGCCCGCGCCCATGCGCGCGCGTCTGCCCCGCCCTGGCGATCGATGCGGCAGGTGTGGTGGCTCCTCGCTGCTATGGGTGCGGCCGCTGCCGGCCCGCCTGCCCCCTCGGATTGATTGAGGAGCGCCAGCAGCTCCTGGAACCCGAGGCCGTGCCCGCGTTGCTGGCAGCACTCCGCCCTGACGCTGTGGAGCTGCACACCCGTCTCGGTCGCTCCGCCGCCTTCGCGGAACGCCTCGAGCAGCTGCTGCGCTCCGGAGTGTCCCTCAAGCGGCTCGCTGTCAGCTGTGGTCTGGAGCCGGCCGCTGGCTCAGGAGATCCGTCCGACCGCGCCGAGCCCGTCAGGCCCGAAGCCCTGGCGGCCGAGCTCTGGGACCGCTTCCGCCTGCTGCGCGCCGCTGGATTCCGCCCCCTCTGGCAGTTGGATGGGCGGCCGATGAGTGGCGACGTGGGCGGCGGTACCGCCCATGCCGCGGTGCGCCTGCTGCGGCGGGTGGCGGCCCAGGCCCCCCCTGGGCCCCTGCAGCTCGCCGGCGGTACGAACGCCCGCACGCTGGCGCTGGTGGAGCGGGCCGCCGTGCCGGGGGTGGCGGGCGTGGCCTTCGGGGGCGTGGCCCGCTCCCTCCTCCAGCCCCTGTTGGTGCAGGCCCAGGCGGGGGGCGGGCGGCTGCTCGACGAGCCCGAGCTGCGGGAGCGGGCCCTGGGGATCGCCCGGGCGCTGGTGGATCCCTGGTTGCACCGCCGGATGGGCGAACCGGTCGCCTTCGCCCCCTGAAACCCGGCTAGAACCGGAGGGCGATTTCGCGCCGGTTCCCTGGGCACGCCGCATCTTTTCCCCGACCCTTCGTCCGCGGGGGTGGCGAGCGCCACCCAGCGCGTCACCGACGACCTCGACCGGCTGTTGGAGGTCCTGCCCCTCACCGTGCAATCGGCCCTGGCCTCGCCCCAGAGCCGTGAGCAGCTGCTGGAGGTGGTGCTCGACCTGGGCCGCCCGCCCGAGGCGCGCTACCCCGGGCGGGCCCAGCTCCTGGGGGATGCCCCGATCGAGCGGTCGGACCTGGCGGAGATCCTGCAGCGTCTTGGACCGTTCGGTGGGGACAACCGCGCCGGCATCGAGCGCACGCTGCACCGCATCAGCGCCATCCGCAACCGCACCGGCGAGGTGGTGGGCCTGACCTGTCGGGTGGGCCGGGCCGTGTACGGCACCGTGGCGTTGGTGCGCGATCTGCTCGATTCGGGCCAGTCGCTGCTGCTGATGGGCCGCCCCGGGGTCGGCAAGACCACCGCCCTGCGTGAGATCGCCCGGGTGCTGGCCGACGACCTGGGCCGCCGGGTGGTGGTGATCGACACCAGCAATGAGATTGCCGGCGATGGCGACATCCCCCATCCGGCGATCGGAAGGGCCCGGCGCATGCAGGTGGCCCGGCCGGAGCTGCAGCATCAGGTGATGATCGAGGCGGTGGAGAACCACATGCCCGAGGTCATCGTGATCGATGAGATCGGCACAGAACTGGAAACCCAGGCGGCGCGCACGATCGCTGAGCGGGGTGTGCAGCTGGTGGCCACGGCCCATGGCAATGAGCTGGCCAATCTGATCCGCAACCCCACCCTCAGCGACCTGGTGGGGGGCATCCAGTCGGTGACCCTGGGCGATGAGGAGGCCCGCCGGCGCCGCACCCAGAAGACCGTTCTGGAGAGAGCCGCGGAGCCCACATTTCCTCTTGCGGTGGAGATGCACAGCCGCCATCGCTGGTCGGTGCATCGGGAGGTGGCCCTCACCGTCGACCTGCTGCTGCGGGGCCAGGCGGCCCGCCCCCAGGTGCGCGAGCTCACTCCCGGCGGCGAGGTGCGGCTGGCGGAGCCGTCGGTTGCCCCTGAGCCCCTTCCCCGCTCCCCCCGGGCTGCCCCCACCCCCCGGCGCTTGGCACCGGTCCCCTTGCCGGATCCGCAGGCTCCCTCCCCGCATGCGCCCCCCGCAACGGCGCCGGCAGCACCGGTCGCCCGAGTGCCAGCTCCCGCTACGGCACCCGTTCCCGCAGGCCCCCTGCGTCTGTGCGGGGTGGGTCTGCCGGCGCGGGCGCTGGAGGAGGCGGTGCGCAGCCGGGCCTGGCCTGTGCAGGTGGTGGGCGATCCCGACCAGGCGGATGCCCTGCTCAGCCTCCGGGGTCAGCTCGGGCGCGATCCTGGACTGCGCCGCCGCGCCCGAGATCTGGGCCTGCCGATTCTGGTGATCAAGTCGGACAGCCTGCACCAGCTGCAGCGCGCGATTGAGCGGCTGCTGGAGCGGCGTGATCGCGGAGAGGATCCCGAGGCCTCTCCTTCCCCCGGCGGCGCCGACCCCGACGACGCCCACGCGGCGATGGAGGAGTGCCGGCTTGCGGTGGAGAAGGTGGTTCTTCCCCAGGGACGGCCTGTCGAGCTGCTGCCCCGCAGCGAGCGGGTGCGCACGATGCAGGCCGAGCTGGTGGGCCGCTACCGACTGCGCAGCGCCGTCTTTGGCCGTGGGCCGCAGCAGCGGCTGCGGGTGTTCCCGGCCTGAGCCGGTTGACGAAGGCCCGGCCGTTGTGGGTTACTGATTCGGTACCCGACCGGCAGCCGAATTTTCGCGCGGCAGGAATCCCGGGCACGTTGGGCCGTCGCCAAGCGGTAAGGCAGCGGGTTTTGGTCCCGCCATTCCTAGGTTCGAATCCTAGCGGCCCAGTTTTTTCTCTCTCGCCCTGGTTCCCGGCCCCCTGCTGGTCTTTGATTTTGACGGGGTGCTGGTGGACGGCATGCCCGAGTACTGGTGGTCGGCCCGCCGGGCCGCCCTCGCCCTGGCCGTTGAATCTGGTTTCCCCCTCGGGCTTCCCGAGCTTGCTCCCCCCGGCTTCCCCCTGCTGCGGCCCTTCATTCACCAGGGCTGGGAGATGGTGCTGATGGCGGCGGAACTGGGCCGCCCCGGTTTTGACGCCGCGGCAGCGGCGGCCGACTACGAGGCCTGTCTTGCCGCCGCCCTGGGGCGTTGGGGCTGGATCCCGGAGCAGCTGCAGCGCCAGCTTGAGAGCGTGCGGGAGGACGCCCTCGCCCAGGACCGGGACGGCTGGCTTGCCCTGCATCGCCCCTACCCCGGGGTGGTGGAGCGGCTCTCTTGCCTGGGAGCCGAAGGGGCGGAGTGGATGGTGCTCACCACCAAAGGATCCGCCTTCGCCGCGGAGCTTCTGGGGGCCGCCGGCCTGGCCCCCGCCGCCCTCTTCGGGCATGAGCACGGGAGCAAGCCGGAGGTGCTGCTGCGGCTGCGTGAGCGGGGGCGCCCCCTGTGGTTCGTGGAGGACCGTCGGCCGACCCTCGAGCGGGTGCGGGCCACCCCCGGCCTGGCGGCGGTGCGCTGTTACCTGGTGTCGTGGGGGTACCTGGCCCCCGGTGACGGGCAGGGGGTGGAGGCGGCGGGCCTGCGCTGGCTTGACCCGCAGTGCTTCGCGGCCCCCCTGGCGGACTGGCCCTGAACCGCTAGAGTACGCTCGTACTACACGCGATCGCACTGCCGGCCCCCGGTGGTGGAACTTCTTTTCCGGAGGTCGCAGGATGGCGGCCAGGTCCGGTTTCCACCCGCCGCCTGATGTCCGTCTCCGCGGCCCCTTTCCCCATCGCTTACCACCGCCATGCCCTCTGATCCCAAGGCCGCCGTCCCCGCTACCACCGCTTCCGCCAGCGCTTCCGGCTCCCTCGCCCCGGCCGATCCCCGCGCGGCCGCGGAACGGGACAAGGCCCTCGGCCTGGTGCTCAACCAGATCGAGCGCAACTTCGGCAAGGGCTCGATCATGCGGCTTGGCGATGCCTCCCGCATGCGCGTCGAGACCATCAACACCGGCGCTCTCACCCTGGATCTGGCCCTTGGCGGCGGCTATCCCAAGGGGCGTGTGGTCGAGGTCTACGGCCCTGAGAGCTCTGGTAAAACCACTCTCACCCTCCACGCCATCGCTGAGGTGCAGAAGCGCGGCGGCGTCGCGGCGTTTGTGGATGCCGAGCATGCCCTCGACCCGGTGTATGCGGCCGCCTTGGGGGTCGACATCGAAAACCTGCTCGTCTCCCAGCCGGATACCGGCGAGATGGCGCTGGAGATCGTCGATCAGCTGGTGCGTTCTGCTGCGGTCGACATCGTGGTGGTCGATTCGGTGGCCGCCCTCACGCCGCGGGCGGAGATCGAAGGAGAGATGGGTGACTTGGCGGTGGGAAGCCAAGCCCGCCTGATGAGTCAGGCGATGCGCAAGATCACCGGCAACATTGGCAAGTCGGGCTGCACGGTGATCTTCCTCAACCAGCTGCGCCAGAAGATCGGCGTCACCTACGGCAATCCGGAAACCACCACTGGTGGTAACGCACTCAAGTTCTACGCTTCAGTGCGTCTGGATATCCGTCGCATCCAGACGCTCAAGCGAGGCACTGAGGAGTACGGCATTCGAGCCAAGGTGAAGGTGGCAAAGAACAAGGTGGCGCCGCCATTCCGCATCGCCGAGTTCGACATTCTCTTCGGCCGAGGCATCAGCACCCTCGGTTGTCTGCTCGATCTGGCGGAGGAAACCGGGGTGGTCACCCGTAAGGGCGCCTGGTACAGCTACGAAGGCGACAACATCGGCCAGGGTCGCGACAACACGATCGCTTGGCTCGAGCAGAACCCTGATCAGGTGGAGGTGATTGAGCAGCTCACCCGCCTCCGGCTCACCGAGGGATCCGAGGTAACCGCCAACTCGATGAAGCCCCTGGCCGCGGCAGCTCGTCAGGCGGCCACCAAGCCCATGGGGGCTGCGGAGGCCGAGGCGGCGGCGGTGAAGGTGCTCGAGGAGATTCCGGCTGACTGATGTCAGTGGCTTCCGGCCGCCCCAGGCGGCCGGCGGCAAGGGTTTGGTGGAGTGCCGCTCAGGCGGCCTCCGCCTCCTCGGCTTGAGCCGCGCCCGAGAGGGCACTGGGCTCCTGCTCCTGGCGCAGCACATTCGCCACCCGTTGCATTTCCTGGATCGCTTCAGCGCCTTCGAGGCTCACGAGCTCGTGACCATTGCGGGATTCCACCCAGTTGATGCCGCAGTCGGACACGCGGAAGCGGACCAGGTGATGGTCGGCGAGCTGGGCAACGAAGGCGGTGCCTTGCCGCTCGCCCGGCTCGCCGCACGTGTAGCAGCTGGCGAGGCGTCCCTGCTCCTTCAGGCATCGGGCCAGGGCCTCAAGGCTCAGCACCAGATCGTCGACCACCGAGCGGTATTGCTCGGCCAGACGGGAAAACACGGCGGCAGTCCAGACAGTGGGGCAAGCCTAAGGTTTTCTTCCGATTTCCGGGAGGGGGATGGCGCCATGTGCGCATCCCCACTCCGAGGCCTCGGGCAGCCAGTCGTGGGGGCTGCCTCAGCCGTCGGCCAGTTGCCACCAGCCCAGCGCCGGTCCCAGGAAGCGGACCGTGAGCCAGAACAGCACCAGGGCGCTGATGCCCACCCAGGCCCCGCGGGTGCTCAGCTGCACGAAGCGATCAGCTTGCTGGCGGCTGAACGGCAGCCAGGGAAGGATGCGCGGGGAGGTGTCCACCGGGCGACCTGCGGCCTTCTTCGCGCGGGGAGGCAGCCCCTGGTTGGCTCGGCGCTTGGCTTCTCCCATTGAGGTTCAGGGGACGGTTCGACACCCGGGAGGCTAGGGCGGCCTCAGGAGGGCAGCAGGCGGGTGAGCTGCACCCATGGCTCCAACGTGGCGAACACCTGGCGGCCCCAGCTGCGACCGCGTAGTCGTCCATCGAGTACGGCCAGCCGTCCGCCGCTTCGCCGCAGGCTGGCCACGCCCCGCTCCAGCCGGTTCAGGGCGTCGGGAAGCAGCAGTTCGCGGAACCAGTCGCGACCCTGCTGGCGGAGCCGGGCCACCCGGGCCGCGGTGAGCGGATCCTCCAGGCTGGCGATCGGCAGCAGAGCCACCACCACCTGGGCGGGCACCGGCAGGCGGCCCTGGTGCTCCAGCCACCACGACCAGCGGCCGCAGATCACACCATTGCCCTCGGGGGCCATGCACTCGTGTCCCACGCGGCTGCCGAACTCCCCCGCCAGGGCGCTGGCCAGGGCCCGCCGCAGTCCGTCGTCGTCGAGGAGAACCACGCTCAGCCCCGCCTGGCCCAGCACCAGGCGGCGGCAGTGGTCGAGCAGGTGCTCCGCCAGCTGCGGGCTGGTGGGCAGGGGCTGACGCAGGGGGGCATAGAGCGGCAGCGGGTCGGCCAGCGGCGGATCGGTCAGCTCGAGTTGCACGGTGGGCGCCAGGCCCAGCCCTTGGGCGGGCAGCAACTCCCCGGCGGCTCCGGCGCCCCTGCCACGGGCCAGCTCCCCCACCAGCACCGCGCCTCGCCCCTTCAGCAAGCCCGCCAGCTCGGCCAGGGGATCCAGTGGTTGCCGCTGCAGGGTCCACTGCAGTCCGTCGGGCTCCAGGGCCGCCCAGCCGCACCATCCGTCGCCGCCGGCCGCCAGCCAGGCGGCCCAGGGGCCGGGCAGGGGTTGCAGCAGCCGCAGCAGGTGGCGCAGCGGTGCCTCGTCCTCCGGCGCCAGGGGTACGGGGCCCAGGGGCCGGCGTGGGTGGCGCAGGATCCTGCTGCTGAGCCGCTGGTGCAGGGTCAACAGGCTCTCCTCCAGCGCCGGCTGGCTGCGGATCAACGCATCCCAGTGGCTCGGGCTCACCTGGATGGCCATCGCTTCCCGCAGCTCGCTCTCCAGTCGCTCCGCCTCGGGAATGACCAGCTGCCGTTCCCCCAGCTGCTCCAGCCGCCAGGCCGTCAACAACTCCCGGTGGCTCAGCAGCCAGACGCGGGCCGACGGCGGTGCATCGGCTCCCTGCCAGCAGGGCAGCGGCAGGCCCGCCGCCTGCAGACGCGGCCACTCCACCCGCAGCAGTCGCTGCCGCAGCGCATCGCTGACCACCAGCGCCAGGGGCTCCTCGCTGAGGGCCAGGGGCACCAGCAGGCTGATCGCCCAGCTCGGATCGGTGCCCGGAGCCAGCCGAACCACCGTGTGGTCGCCCCGCCGCAGGCTGCGGGCCACCAGGCGACTCAGGGTGAGGTGGTGCGGCCAGCGCTGCCTCCCCTCGCCCCGGAGCAGGGCCTTGAGATGGCGGTGGGCGCTGGCTTCCAACATCCGGGGATCGTAGGGAGGGCCCTGGGTGCGCACGGCAGCGTGGGCGACAGCGCCTCCGCCAGCGAACCGCCTCTGCGAACCGCCTTTGCCAACGGCCTGTAGGAAGCTGGACGCAACGCGAGCCCTCGCCCCATGCCCCCTCTCTGGCAGTCGCGCCCCGTGGGGCTGGTGGGATTGGGGCTGATTGGCGGCTCCCTCGGCCTTGATCTGGGCCGCAGCGGTGCGTCGGTGCGGGCGCTGGTGCACCGGCCCGAGACCGCGGCCCGGGCCCGCCAGCGTTCCCTCGCTGCGGTGGTTTCCACCGACCCCTGCGTGCTGGCGGACTGCGGCCTGGTGATCCTCTGCCTGCCCCTGGACCGCTTGCTGGAGCCGGATCCCGCCCTGCTCGCGGCCCTTCCCCCCGAGGCGATCGTCACCGATGTGGGCTCGGTGAAGGGGCCGGTGCTGGCGGCGTGGGAGCCGCGGTTGGGCGGGCGCTTCGTGGCCTCCCATCCGATGGCCGGTACCACCCGCTCTGGCGTCGAGGCAGGGGAAATCGGTTTGTTTCAGGGGCGGCCCTGGGTGATCACCCCCACCGCCGGCACCGATCCGCAGGCCCTCGAGGAGGTGGAGGCGCTGGCCCGCGCCCTTGGGGCGGTGCCACTGCGCTGCCTTGCCGCCGACCACGACCGTGCCGTGGCCCTGATCTCCCATCTGCCGGTTCTGGTGGGTGCCGCCCTCCTGCAGGCCGCCGACCAGGGTGCGCCAGGGGCCCTCGGCCCCCTGGCGCGGGCCCTGGCCTCCAGCGGCTTCGCGGACACCACTCGGGTGGGGGGAGGCAACCCGGATCTCGGCCTCTGGATGGCCCGCCATAACCGATCCGCCCTGCTGGCGGCCCTGGCGCAGTACCGCGCGGCCCTGGAGGGCCTCGAGAGCCTGGTGCGCGCCGAGGATTGGCCGGCCCTGCGGGATCAGCTGGAGGCGGCGGAGGCGTTGCGGCCGCCGTTCCTGGAACCGCTGGCCGCCCCCCTCTGACGGCTCCGATTCAGGAGGGAAGCCGCAGGGGCCTGCCCCGAGCCTGCAGCAGCTGGCGGCAGGCCATCAGCGCCGAGAGGCTGACGCCGGCGGTGCCCTCCCCCGGATGGATCCCATCCCCGCAGAGCCACAGTCCGGCCAGGGGGGTGCGGCTCGCCAGCCCGAACGGACCGAAGCGGCTGGGATGCTGCCCCAGCCCCCCCACGAATCCCCAGGGCCGGCCGGTCCAGTGGGCGAATCCCCGCGGCGTGGCCAGCTCCCCATGGCGCCAGCCGTGGGCGGGCACTCCCAGCAGCCGCTCCAGCCCCCGCTGGATTCCCGCCACCGCCTCCCGTTTGGCCTGGGCATAGGCGGCGGGGTCGAGGGCGAACCAGGGCCGGGCGGCCGTGAAGACACTGGCGATCACGGTGGCCTCCCCGGCCGGGGCCCGGCCGTCCCCCTCCCGACTCACCGACACGAACAGGGAGCCCGGCTCACTCCAGTCGAGCTGGAGATGGCCCGGGCAGCCGGCCGGCAGCCAGCGCCGCTCCACCACCCCGTAGAACACCAGCGCGCCGCTGGATTCGGGCAGGGTCTCCAGCCGTCTTCGGTAACCCTGGGGCAGGGCGTCGCCCAGCAGGTCGGGCAGGCCCTGGGGAGGAAGGCTGAGCACCACGTCGCGGGCCCTCCGTCGGAAACGGCTGCCGTCGGCGGCCGTGCCCTCCAGTTCCCAGTCCTCGCCCTTGTGGCGCGGGGGGGACAGGCGCTCGAGTCGGTGCCGCAGCAGCAGCTGGCCATCGGCCGCCGCCAGGGCCTGCTCCAGGGCGGTGCTGAGGGACTGCATCGAACCCTGCAGATGCCAGAGCCCCAGAGGCTCCTGCACCATCGCCAGCACCGTCGCCCCGTAGAGGGCCGCCGTGCGATCCGCCGGCTCCTGGGAATAGAGCCGCAGCTGCAGGTCGAGGAACCGCCGCAGGCGCTCCATGCCGCCGCAGCCGCTGAGCCACAGCAGGTCGGCGACCGTTGCCGTCGTCAGGGGTGCGCTCAGCCAGGTACCCGGGCCCACCGCCCCCAGCAGCTGGCCCAGGTCCCAGAAGGAGCGGGGCGGCAGCACTGGATCCCGTGCCGCAAAGCGCCAGTTGGCCTGGTGGATCGCATCGCACAGCCGCCAGAAGCGCTCACTGCCGGGGAACTGCCGCTGCCGCTCCTCTCGCCAGGCCGCCGGGTCCCGTCGGATGCGTACCGGCGGTAAGCCGTCCGCCAGGTCGACGACGCAACCCGGATCCAGGGGTTCAGCGATCGGGGCGGCGACCCCCAGATGCCGGAACAATCGCTCGTGGATGCCACCAGCCTCGAGGCCGGCCACCTGGGTGGCGCCCACATCGAAGGTCCAGGGGCCCCGGCGGAAGGTGCCGGCGCAGCCACCACTTTGGTGGTGGGCCTCGAGCAGCGCCACCGCCAGCCCGGCCCGGGCCAGCAGCGCGGCGGCGGTCAACCCGGCGATGCCTGCCCCCACCACCAGCACATCGGATACCCCATCAGGGGCCCCATCGGGGCTGCCCGGGGAACTGGCGGCCGCGGCCTCACGCATGGCCGCATGCTGCCACCCGGCCCGGCCTTCCCGTGGCAGGGTGGAGGTCGCCCCGCCCTGTCCCCGTCCCGGTCGATGACCACGACGACCCTGCTGGTGGCCGCCCTGGTGCTCCTGATCGTGTTGGGGGTGCTGCGCTGGATCGGCCAGGCGTTGGCCCTGGTGCTGCGGTTGGTGCTGCTGGCGGCCCTTGTGGCGCTGCTGGCGGTGTTCGCCTGGCGTGGGGGGCTGCTGCCCAGCGGAGGCCCGGGGGCGCCCTCCTCGCAGCCTGTGCCCGTTTCGCCCAGCGGGCCCCGCTGATGGCCGCCTTCTCCTCGTCTGCCTGCGCCTCCGACCCCCTGGCCCCCTGGCTGGCCCGCCACCTCGACGTGCGCCTGGTGGCCCGCAGCCCCGTCGGGGGCGGCTGCATTCACAGCGCCTGGTCGCTCACCCTGGCGGATGGGGGCCGCCTGTTCGCCAAGAGCGGCCCCCTTGCCGCGCTGACCCTCCTGGAGGCGGAGGCCGACGGTCTGGTGGCGCTGGCGGCTGCCGCGGACCCGCAGCGCCTGGGGGTGCCCGTCCCGCTGGTACTGGGGCAGGTGGAGGAGCAGGCGGTGCTGGTGCTCCCCTGGCTGGATCTGGGCTCCTCAGGGGGGCAAGGGGATCCCTGGCGGGGCCTGGGCGCCTCCCTGGCCGCCCTGCACCGTCGCAGCCTGGAGGGGCCGCTGGTGGCCGGGGATCGGGGCGGGTTGGCCTTTGGCTGGGGGCGCGACAACCACATCGGATCGACACCCCAAGCCAACGGTTGGCTGGAGGATTGGGGGCGTTTTTTCGTGGAACGCCGCCTTGCCCCCCAGGTGGATCGCTTCGTGCGCCGCGAAGGCCCCCTGCCAGGGGCCTCTGCCCTGCTGGAGCGAGTGCCGCAGTGGCTGGCTGCCCACAGCCCGGAACCCTGCCTGGTGCATGGGGACCTGTGGAGCGGCAACGCCGGACATCTCGGGGACGGCCGGGGGGCGCTCTTCGACCCCTCGGTGCACCGCGCTGATCGGGAGGTGGACCTGGCGATGGCCCGCCTCTTCGGTGGGTTTCCCCACGCCTTCTTCGCAGGATATGAAACGGCGTGGCCCTTGCCGGCGGGCCACGAGCACCGCCGGGATCTCTACAACCTCTATCACCTGCTCAACCACGCCAATCTGTTTGGCGGCTCCTACGGGGAGCAGAGCCGGCGCCTGATCGGAGGGTTGCTGCAGCGGGACGGAGGTGGTGGCTGAGCGGGCCTCAGCCCAGGTACTCGCGCTTCACGCTCTGCACACGATCGAGCACCGCATTGCGCTTCTCGCTGGTGGTGAGGTTGTCCCAGCTCCACTTGCCCACCACGACCAGGCCGAGCAGCTCGAGGAGGCCCGGGACGATCGGCAGGAGGTTGATGGTGTCGAGCACCCCTTTGATCAGGATCTGGGCGACGATCACGGCCACGAAGATGCCGGCGATCTTGCCGATTTTGCCCATTTCGGACCAATCGAGCTTGCCGAGGGTTTCGTTCAGCTTGCCCACCACGTCCTGGTAGCGCTCACTGAAATCGAAACCGTGGTCGGTGCCCTCGCCCGTTGCGGTCGCAGGGGAGGTCAGGTCGGTGTCTGGGCTCGTCTCCGGGGGGGCGCTGGGGGTTTCGCTCATGGGAGGGGCGAGCCGTGAATGGACCGGCCTAAGGTACCCCTCGTGCTCCCGATCACGCCAGCCGGTCTTGAGATCCATCGGCAGGCCCTGACGGTTCTGCGCCGGGTCCTCGCCGCCGCAGAGCCCCACGAGGGGTGCGCCCTTCTTCTGGGCCGTCGCCTGAGCGTCCCGGCAGCGGCCGGAGGCCCGGGGGGGCGTGTTTGGCGTGTGGAGCGGGTCTGGCCTGCCCTCAACACCTGGGAGCCCTTCGGGGAGCGCCGGCACCGCTTCCAGCTCGATCCCCGTGAGCAGCTGCTCGCACAGCGCTGGACCCGGGAGCGGGGTCTGGAGGTGCTGGGCGCGGCCCACAGCCACCCCGATGGCGTGCCGGTTCCCTCCGCCACCGATCTGACCCTCACCGCCGGGCCCACGCTGATGGTGATTCTTGCCCCCCCTTCCGGGGGCGGCGCCCTGGTGGAGGGGGCCCTGGGCTGCTGGTGGCTCGACGGGGCTCCCGAGGATCCGGGGCAGGATCCGCTGCCACCGCACCCCCTGGTGTGGAGAATGGTGGATTGAGACTGTGAACCGGGACCGATGCTTCCTCCCGATACCACCGGCGTACAGCTCACCCCCGACGAGGTGGCGCGGTTTTCGCGGCACCTGATCCTGCCGGAGGTGGGCATGGAGGGGCAGAAGCGCCTCAAGGCCGCCTCGGTGCTCTGTGTGGGCACCGGCGGCCTTGGCTCGCCGCTGCTCCTGTACCTCGCCGCCGCCGGCGTGGGCCGCCTCGGCATCGTCGACTTCGACGTGGTGGACCACAGCAACCTCCAGCGCCAGGTGATCCACGGCACAAGCTGGGTGGGCAAGCCGAAGATCGAATCAGCCAAGCACCGCATCCATGAGATCAACCCCCACTGCCAGGTGGATCTCTACGAGACGGCGCTCACCAGCGAGAACGCGCTGGAGATCATCGGCGGCTACGACCTCGTCTGCGACGGAACAGACAATTTCCCCACCCGCTATCTGGTCAACGACGCCTGCGTTCTGCTGGGCAAGCCGAATGTCTACGGCTCGATCTTCCGCTTCGAGGGCCAGGCCACGGTGTTCAACCTCGACGCCAACAGCCCCAACTACCGCGACCTCTTCCCCGAGCCGCCGCCGCCGGGCATGGTTCCCTCCTGTGCGGAAGGGGGCGTGGTGGGGGTGCTGCCCGGGATCATCGGCGTGATCCAGGCCACCGAGGCGGTGAAGATCATCACCGGAATCGGCACCACTCTCAGCGGCCGATTGCTGCTGTTTGATGCCCTGAAGATGAGCTTCCGCGAGCTCAAGTTGCGCCCCAACCCGGAGCGCCCGGTGATCGATCGCCTGATCGACTACCAGGAGTTCTGTGGTGTGGGTGGCACCGCCCCCGGCCAGGAAGAGGCCGGCAGCGTTCCCACGATCACCGTCGCTGAGCTCAAGACCCTGATCGACGGCCAGGTGGAGGATCTGCTGTTGCTTGATGTGCGCAATCCCCAGGAGGCGGAGATCGCCGTGATCCCAGGCGCCGTGCTGGTGCCCCTCGACCGGATCGAAAGCGGCGAAGCGATCGAGGACGTGCGCCGTCTGGCCGCGGGCAAGAAGCTTTACGTGCACTGCAAGCTGGGCGGGCGCTCCGCCAAGGCCCTCATCGCCCTGGGGCGCCATGGCATCGAGGGGGTGAACGTGGCCGGCGGCATCAACGCCTGGAGTGAGGAGATCGACCCCTCGGTGCCCCGCTATTAGGACCAATAAAGGGGTGCCCACCGGGCACATGTCGGTCACGTTTGTGAATGTATGGAGAATGCGTTGCTCAGCAGTCGCAAAAACAACGACCAAGAGTGAGTTATGGATTTCTCCCTGATGTAAGCTGTTATCAGGTTGAGCGTGGTAGTCCCCTGGATTTTTGATACATACTCAGGATTTTTTTCCTCAGTCGCTGGGCAACGGGCTGGCTAGGAGCCAGGGTGTAAAGACTGTTCTGTGGAAGAGGGCTCAGATACGAGGCGCAAATGCTGAACGAGGAGCTGATTGGGTAGAGCAGCGCCTGGCAGGAAGAGAGTAAGAGCATGTCCAATAGGGCGTCCCGCGTTTGCTCGCTCCTGGGCTGGCCAAAGTCAGTGAGGTGCAGTGGGGATTCGTCGGGGCTGAAGGGTTTGTGTCGAATGACAGTGTCTGGGTAGACGCGCAAAAACCAATCCTGGGTGGGGGCGTGATCCGTGGCAAGAAAGATGCCTGAGCAGCCATGAATATCCAGGATTCTATCAACCTTCTTGCGAATCGTTTCGGGGGAGGCGAGCATCTTTTGTACCGCCTCTTCTTTGGCGGCACGTATGTGCACACCGAGCATCGATGGTTTGAAGTGCTGTTGGCAAAAGTCCGTGCACTGCTCGCGAATGGCTTGTGTCGGGCGTAAATAGCGCTTAGTGCAGGTCTGAATCTGGGAAAGATTGTAGTCTGCTATTTCGTCAAAGTCCCACATTACGCAGACTGTTTCGCTGGCCAGATGCTGTCGGTTGAAGGAGAGTTTTTGGCGCGCAACTTCCCTGTCCCATTCGGCGATTCTCAGCTCTCCCCACATCTGAACCATGGTTTTGTCTAGGTTGCCGCGCCAAATTTCGGGCGTCACCGATGGGCACCCATACCAGTCTTCAGGGCGGGAGCTTGGCAGGCCATCCAAAAGCTCAAAGAAATGGGGAAAAGTGTTCTCCCCCTCTTCCCCAAAGCGTCCGTCTCGCCAGTCGATGATGACTCGCCTGTCCGTGCGGCCCGCGTAGAGGAGCGCAAGGATTACGGCGCGAAGAGAGTCTCCCAGTCCGGCTCCGGAGCTTTTGACCAGGACACAGCCTGAGCGAGTGGTTTCAGGCGAGTTGCCCTCGCGATCAAGAAGAGGCGCAACGCTTGTGTTCATGTAGGAAAAACGGTATGTAGCAGGGGCCCATTCCTGCTTTGTTGAGGGGCAGGGGCCGCCTCAACGGGAGGAGAGGGTAAATCCTGACAGCATGGCATTTCTGTACATGCCCGAGCCACTGGGGTCGTGGAAAGGCCTCGATCAACCCGCAGCCTGGTCGTTCGGGAGGCCCCTAGACAGCGGTGTCGGTGGCGGCGGGTTCGGTGGGGATCACCAGGCGCAGCAGCACCGGCGCCAGGAAGGTGGTGCCGATCACCATCACCAGGATGGCCGCCTCCAGTGACGGGTTAAGGATCCCGGCCTGGCTGCCGAGGCCCAGGAAGATCAGGCCCACTTCGCCCCGGGGCATCATGCCGAGCCCCACCACCAGCCGGTTGGTGGGTGCCTGGCTCAGATAGCTCCAACCGGCCGCCACCTTGCCGGCGATGGCCACCACCAGCAAGAAGGCGGCCACAATCAGCCCTTCGCGGTTGGCCGGATCGAACGGGTTGAGCACCGACAGGTCCATGGTCGTGCCGATCAACACGAAAAACACAGTGGCGAACAGGGCCACCAAAGGCTTCACGGCCGCATCAATGTCGTGGGTGTGCTTGGAGGCACTGAGGATCAGGCCCGCCGCGAAGGCCCCCAGGGCCGCCTCCAGGCCGATGGCCTGGGCGGCGAAGCAGCAGACGGTGAGCACCAAAAAGCTGGCTACGGCCACATCCCCCGGAGCCTTCAGGCGGTCGACCACCCAGTCGAAGGCCGGTGCGGCCCTGCGGCTGAGCACCAGGGCCACCGCCACGAAGACCACAGCCGCCAGGCCCAGCCGGATCAGGGGCCCCAGGCTGAAGGCGCCGCCGCCGGCGATTGCCACCACCACCGCCAGGATCACAATGCCAAGGATGTCATCGAGCACGGCGGCACCGATCACGATCTGGCCCTCACGGCGCTTCAACCAGCGCAGGTCGCTGAACACGCTGGCGGTGATGCCGATCGAGGTGGCGGTCATCGCCGCTCCGGCGAACACCGCCGGGATCAGGGGCACGTGGAAAAAGTAGTAAAGGCCAGCAGTGCCGGCGGCAAAGGGCAGCACCACCCCGGCCAGCGCCACCGTGCTGGCTTGCACCCCCACCGCCACCAACTCATCGAGCTCGCTCTCCAGGCCGGTGAGGAAGAGCAGGGCGAACAGGCCGAGCTGCGAGACCGACTGGAGGCTGGGGAAGGTTTCGTCGTAGACGTGCTTCACCGCTTCGGGCGTGATTTCGGCCAGGGAGCCCACCAGGGCCGTCACTCCGGCGCTGAGCTCGGCTCCGGTCTGGGGGGGCACGATCAGGTGCAGACCCGAGACACCGATCAACACCCCCGCCACCAGCTCTCCGAGAATTGTGGGCAGCTCCAGCCGCACCAGCAGTTCGGCGATGGCGCGGGCGACCAGGAAGATCACCACGAAGCGGCCAACCTGCAGAAGGGTTTCGGCCACCTCGAGCTGGTGGGGGCTGATCTCCAGCAAAAACGGGGGCAGGGGGGGCATCGCGGGCCTCATGGGGTTACGGGGTTCTAGGCATCCCTTGATTGGATTGGGGCGGTGGATTGGTGGGGCCCTGCGTTCCGGAGGAGATTGCCGATACCTCACCCAACCGCACCGGACACTGCCTATGGTTCTGCGCCAACCCCAGGCTGTAGCGATCCGTACCCCATCACCCCTGGGAGGTAGGCCGCTGACGAGAAGTTCGCTCGCAAGGGCGGTTGATTGCCCGGTTCACCATTCCACAGCCTGTGCCATTTGAGGAGTTGAAGTGTCTGATTTTGTTTCCCTGTTTGTCGAACAGCTTCAGTCGCCAACGTTGGGTTTTCTGATCGGGGGCATCGTTGTTGCCGCGTTGGGCAGCCAGCTGGCGATTCCAGATTCGATCTATAAATTCATCAGTTTCTTTTTGCTGATGAAGATTGGGTTAACCGGTGGCATCGCCATCCGCAATTCCAACCCCTCTGAAATCTTCCTTCCGGCAATTGCCGCGGTTCTCCTGGGTATCGTGATTGTTTTTATCAGTCGCTATACGCTCGGCAAGCTGCCAGGTATCACCGTGCCAGATGCTGTGGCAACGGGTGGTCTGTTCGGCGCCGTCAGTGGCTCCACCCTCGCGGCGGTGCTGCCCCAGTTGGATGCTGCCAAGGTGCCCTACGAAGCCTGGACGGCCGCTCTCTATCCCTTCATGGACATCCCGGCTCTGGTCACGGCGATCGTGGTGGCCAGTGTGTATCTCAGCAAGCGGACAGGCAACGCCGCCGATAAAGTTGAGATCTGGCCGATCATCAAGGAGAGTCTGCAAAGTTCCGCCGTCACGGCCCTTTTGCTTGGCGTGGCCTTGGGCATACTCACCAGGCCTGAGCCGGTCTATGAGAGCTTCTTTAACCCCCTGTTCCGCGGCTTTCTTGCGGTCTTGATGATCATCATGGGGATGGAGGCCGCCCAGCGGATGAATGAGCTGCGCAAGGTTGCCCAGTGGTTCGCTATCTATGCGTTCATCGCGCCGATCCTGCATGGTTTTCTCGCCTTCGGTCTTGGCCTGATCATCCACAAGATCACTGGGTTCAGCATCGGTGGTGCTGTGGTTCTGGCCGTGATTGCGGCATCCAGCTCGGACATCTCCGGCCCGCCCACCCTGCGCGCTGGTATCCCTTCGGCGAATCCCTCGGCCTACATCGGTGCCTCCACGGCCATCGGCACGCCCGTTGCGATCGCCATCTGCATACCCCTGTTTATCGGCCTTGCTGAGATGATGCTGGGACGTTAATCTAGACCAATTCTGGAAATTCCAGCCACCAATCAATTCCCATTCCACTTGGAGTAAAGAGCCATGAGTCAACAGGTATGGAAGCTGGTGATCGTCGCTGAGGAGGTGCTCTCCAAAAAGCTCACCAAGCTCATCAAGGATGCCGGCGCCACTGGCTACACCGTCAATGCGGCCGGTGGTGAAGGTAGCCGCAATGTCCGCTCCACGGGACAGCCCAGTGTTTCCCACACCCTCTCGAATGTGAAGATTGAGGTGCTCACTGGCACCCGTGAGCTTGCCGATAAGATCACCCGTGAGATCGAAGCCAAATACTACGCAGACTATTCCATTATCACCTACATCTATCAGGTGGAGGCACTGCGGGATCATAAGTTCTAGCTTCGGCATCTGGTGCTGACTCCCCTCTGCAAGTTTCGACCGCGGGCTGTCTCGTCCAGCGGTCGATTTCTTGTGATTGCTTGCCGCAAGATTCTGCCTGCCACTCCATTCTTTCGCCTGCATCATGGATCTCTTCAGTGACAAGCGCTTTCTGGGCGCCATTCATAGCTACGAGCGGCAGCTGGCCAAGATTCTCGCGCTGTTGCTTGCTGTTGTGATCGGCTTTGCCACCATCGAGCTGTTGATCCAGTCGGGTGTCAAAGTTGCCCAGTGGCAGACAGACTGGTTCGACGGCAGCCTTATCAAGCTGCTCGATCGCCTGCTGCTGATCTTCATCGCCCTGGAGGTGTTGCAGAACGTGATGGCCTATCTACGCGATCAAGTGGTGCAGATCGAACTGGTGCTCCTCACCGCCCTTACGGCAGTGGCCCGAAAGGTGATTGTTCTGCCCCCCGGGACCGAAGACAAGGCGCCGCTGATGGCGGGCTTCGGTCTGCTCGTGGTGGGACTGGCGGTGGCCTACTGGCTGGTGCGCCAGGCGGGACAGGCATCCAGTCGCTCACTCAACTCCGACGCCCGCTGACCCGAGCTAAGGCGCGGGAAGACGCCGGAAGATTCAGGCTGATCAGGGTCGCTGATCGTCGTGATTGGAGTTGCTGTGTGCCAACTCCCATGGCGCAACACCCATCCGCCAGGTGCAGTGATTAACGTCTGCCGACCCATCCCAACCATCCACCAATGCCTGCGCCACAGAAGCGCCCCGAGGGCCGCTGCGACGCACTCAGCCTGCCTATGGCTTCCCTTTTGCGTGTTCCCTTGCTTACAGCTTCTGAGGAGATCTCGCTGGCTCGTGATGTGCAGAAAAGTCGGCAACTCCTTGAGGTGAGAGAGGAGATGATCATTCGTTCTGGCGGCAGCACCCCATCCCAGGAGGCCTGGGCCCTGGAGGCGGGCATGGACGTGCGTCAGTTGCAGAGTTGCCTGCGTCGGGCCGAGCGAGCCCGCAGTCGCATGGTGGTGGCCAATCTGCGCCTGGTGGTGAGCCTGGTGCGCCGCTATCAGCCTCGGACTGCGGATTGGGAGGATTTGATCCAGGAGGGGAGCATCGGCTTGATCAAGGCGGTTGAGCGCTTCGACCCCAGCCGTGGCTATCGCTTTTCCACCTATGCCACCTGGTGGATCCGTGACGGCATCGGCAGTGCCCTGGTGAATCGGGGGCGCACGATCCGGTTGCCCTCCACGATGGTCGACCAGCTGCAGCTTCTGCGGAAGTGCCAGCACAGCCTGGGCCAGCAGCTGGGCCGTGATCCCAGTCTGGCTGAACTGGCCGATGCCACTGGGCTGACGCCGCTGGACATTCGCGAGGTGTTGTTTCGTGCCCAGGAGCCGCTGAGCCTTGATGCCCAGCAGGGGACGAACAGCGACCTGGGGCTGGTGGAAAGCCTGGCCTGCGGCAGCACCAACCCCCAGGAAGAGGTCGCCACGGCCTTGTTGCGCCAGGACATCGAGCGGCTGCTCCAAGGTCTGCCTGATCAGGAGGCCACCCTGCTGCGCTTCCGCTACGGCCTCACGGCGGACCAGCCGCTCAGCCTCAGCGCCACGGCCCGGCGGATGGGCATCAGCCGCGACAGCGCCCGAGGCTTGGAGCGGCGTGCCACCGCTGCGATCCGCCAGCTCTCCGCAGGTTTCGCCGACTACCTCGAGGCCTGAGGGCCCGGGCCCGAAGCGGCTTCGAGGCGGTATGGACCCCCCCTAATAATCCACCCCGCGCTTGAGGTCGACGCCCCGCTCGGCGTAGTGCTTGTGACACACCATCTCGGAGTGCACGCTGGCCAGGTCGAAGTAGGCGGGGCGGCTCTTGCAGCGGCCGGTGATGATCACCTCCGTTTCCGCCGGTTTGCGCAGCAGCGTTTGCACAATGGGCTCCACCGGCAGCAGTTCGAGATCCACGGTGGGGTTGAGCTCATCGAGAATCACGGTTTTGTAGAGGCCGCTGGCAATCGCCGCCCGGGCGATCTCCCAGGCCCGCTCCGCCTCCACGTAGTCGATCGGCTGCTGCTGGCCGCGCCAGACGATCGCGTCGCGGCCTGACCGCAGATGGTCGACCAGGTGGGGATAGCTTTCGCGCAGGGCCGCGATCGCCGCGTCCTCGGTGTAGCCGCTGCCGCCCTTGAGCCACTGCAGGATCAGCACCCGATGGCTTTTGTCCTGGCTGATGCCACGGCCGATCGCCTGCAGGCCCTTGCCCAGGGCGCTGGTGCTCTTGCCCTTGCCATCTCCGGTGTAGATCTCGATGCCGTCGAGACCACGCTCGCCGCCGCTCCCCTCTTCGCCGGGGGCCAGGCGCCGGTGGGCGCGCATCTCCGAGTGCAGGTCGGCCAGCTGCACCAGATCCCGCGGCGCCCCACGTCCGGTGCAGATGATCTCCATGCCCGGCGGCCGGGCCGCCAGGGTGCTCACCACCTCAGCAGTGTCGAGCAGGCCCAGGTCGAGCACCGGGTTGAGTTCGTCGAGAACCAGAACCGAATAGAGGTTGCTCGCGATGGCCCCCCGGGCGATGTCCCAGCCGCGGCGGGCCTCCTGGTGGTCGAAACGGCTCGCCTCCTCGGCCGTGAAGAACTCCCCACGGCCGGTGCGCACCTGATCGATCAGGTGGGGGAAGCCCTGCTGGAGGGCCTCGATCGCCGCGTCTTCGTCGTAGGAGCGCCCCGGACCCTTGAGGAAGCGCAGCAACAACACCCGCGTGCGGCGCTGCTCACAGATGCCCAGGCCGATGGTGCGCAGCACCACCCCCAGGGCGGCCTGGCTCTTGCCCTTGCCCTCCCCGTCGTAGACGTGCAACTGCCCCAGGGCGCGCTCATCGCTGCCGGCGGCGGTGCGAATGCCGATGCCGCGGCCGGTGCCCCGCTGGGGGCTCTGGGTGGGGCTGCTGGACGGGGTCATCGGCCGGGGAGGCGCACTCGGATGCTACTGAGCCCGGCCGGCTTCTCCGCCCAAGGTTCGTCTGCGGTCCGTCGCGCCAACCTGCCGCGTCGCCAGCGCCAGCGCCGACTTGCCAGGATCGGGGCCGGCTACGGCGCGACCCTCCCCTGACCTCCGACCGACCCCTCACCCTGCTGGAGGCCCTGCCTCCCCCCCTGGAGCGATCCCTGGGCCTCGTGCGTGCCCAGCTCGACGCCCTCGGCCGGGTGGTGGTGGCCTACTCCGGTGGCGTGGACAGCGCCCTGGTGGCGGCCCTGGCGGTGGACCGTCTCGGCGATAACGCCCTGGCGATCACAGGGGTCTCCCCGGCCCTGGCCCCCCATCTGCGGGAGGAGGCGCGCTCGCAGGCCACCTGGTTGGGCCTGCGGCATCGGGAGGTGACCACCGCCGAGCTGGCCGATCCTGCCTATGCCAGCAACCCGGCGGACCGTTGCTACGCCTGCAAGCGGGAACTGCACGGTCTGCTGGCGCCGATCGCCGCCGCCGCCGGTGCGGCGCAGGTGGTGGATGGGGTCAACCTCGATGACCTCGGCGATCACCGCCCCGGCCTGCGGGCCGCCCGCGAACACGGAGTGCGTTCGCCGTTGGCGGAGGCCGGCATCGACAAGGCCGGGGTGCGCCTCCTCTCCCGCGCCCTCGGCCTGCCCTGGTGGGACAAACCCGCCCAGCCCTGCCTGGCCTCCCGCTTCCCCTACGGAGAATCGATCAGCGCCGGGCGCCTGCGGCGGGTGGCCGCGGCTGAGGATTGGTTGCGGCAGAGGGGCTTCACCGATCTGCGGGTGCGCAGTCAGGGGGAGGTGGCCCGCATTGAACTGCCCGCAGCCTGCCTACAGAACGCACTGCAGCGTCTGGCGGCCGAGGGGTTGCGGGCGGAACTGGTGGCCGCCTTCCTGGCCCTCGGGTTCCAGGCGGTGAGCCTCGATCTCGAGGGACTGGTGAGCGGCAAGCTGAACCGGGCCCTCAGCTGATGCTTTCCAGGGCCGGTTCCCGCTCGGTGCCCTCCACGCTCGCGGGTGTCTCGCGGCGGAAGCTGGTGAGCTTGTGGTGACCCGATCCGAGCTCCTCGGCCAGGGTGAGACAGGCCTTCTCGGGCATCGTGTGGTCGCCGCACGTAAACACGTCGACCGCGGCGTAGCCCGACTCCGGCCAGGTGTGGATGGAGATATGGGACTCGGCCAGAAGGGCCAGGCCCGTGACGCCCTGGGGCTGGAAGCGGTGGGTGATCAGGTTGAGCAGGGTGGCACCGGCACGTTTCGCTGCCGTCGTGATGGTGTCCCTGAGAAAAGCTTCGTCGTCGAGCTTCGATGGGTTGCAGTCGTAGAGCTCGAGGATGCAGTGTTTGCCGACCGCTTCACAGCTGGGGCTGGGTGGCTGGGGCTTGTCGCAGGCAACGGACCATCCCGGGTTGGGGTGGAGGCAGGACAGGCTCTGGTTCATCGAATCCAAGCAGAGAAGTCTCACCATACGGGATGGGACGCGTTTCAGCAGGTCTGGTCATCACACCATCGTCCCTAGCCCGCGCTGAGCACGCCCGCCTGCATGCGCACCACCTGGGCAGCCCGCGTCCAGCCGCCGCGGAAGGCTCCTAGGTGGGTGGCGCTCACCAGGCACTGGTGGCCTTCGCCAACGGCCTCCAGCAGCAGCTGCTGGCGCTCCGGATCGAGCTCAGCGAGCACGTCATCGAGCAGCAGTAGCGGCGGGTGGCCCACCACTCGCCCCACCAGCTCCAGCTCCGCCAGCTTCAGGGCCAGCACCAGCGTGCGTTGCTGCCCCGCCGAGCCATAGCGGCGGGCAGGCTGCTCGGCCAACTGCAGCTCGATTTCGTCCCGCTGGGGCCCCACCTGGCAGGAGCCGAGCCGTGTCTCCTCCGGGCGCTGCTGGCGCAGCTGTTCCTCCAGCGCCTGGCGCCAGAGCTCCTCCTGGCGGGCTTCCTCCGGCTCCGGAGCGAGGATGGTGCCGCTGCGATAGAGCAGGGAAAGGCGTTCCCCGCCGCCCCCCAGCCGCTCCTGCCAGAGGGCCGCCAGGGGCTCCAGTCGCTGCAGCGCCCGAAAGCGGCGGCGGTGCAGGCGGGTGCCCACCAGGGCCATCTGCTGGTCGAAGACATCGAGCAGGGCCTCCCGCTGGCCAACGGCCAGACCGCGGCGCAGCAGCTGGCTGCGCTGCCGCAGCAGGCGGCCGTAGCGGCTGAGCAGGGCGCCGTAGGGCGGCTCCAGCTGCAGCACTACCCGGTCGAGCCATTGGCGCCGCTGGGCGGGCTCCCCCCGCACCAGATCAAGATCGAGGGCACTGAAGCCCACACAGCGCAGGGGGCCGATCAGGTCGAGCTGGCGCTCCAGCGGCCGGCCATTGCGCAGGGCCATCCGACCGCCGCTGCGCCGCAGACGCAGCTCCCAGCTGTCGCCTTCGTCGTCCCCGGCCCGCAGCCGGCTGGCGTCGTGGCCATGGCGGATCAGGTCGCGGTCGTGGCTGCAGCGGTGGGAACGCAGGCTGGTGAGCAGCTCCACCGCCTCCAGCAGGTTGGATTTGCCCTCGCCATTGCGGCCGACCACGAGCAGACGCGGCTCCGTCAACGCCAGCTCGAGGCAGGCGATGTTGCGGAAGTGGTGCAGCTCCAGGCGTTGCAGCCGGATGGGACTGGGGCGATCGACCGCTAAGGTAGTGGAATCAGGACCAGGAACCGGCCACGAGCAATCGGGTTGGCGGTGGGCCCTGATGTTGGGCATGTAGCTCAGTTGGATAGAGCATCAGATTCCGGTTCTGAGTGTCGGGGGTTCGAGTCCCTCCATGCTCGCTGCCCGGGCCCCCCGGCCCCCAGCCTCCCAGCCCTCCCCGCTTCCCCCCCCCCCGGCCCTCAGCTGCCCCCCAGGTGCAGCCCCATGGCGCGGATTCCGCCGGGGTCCACCACGAATCCTGCGCGGCTGAGGGCCGCCAGGGCTTCAGGCGGTGCCGATACCGACACGCTGCAGCCGCTTAACTCCCGCCGCAGCCGCGCCAGGGAAGCCTGCAGCAGCGCCGTGATCACCTGTTCGCGGGCAGGATCGCTCGGGTCGCTGAGCAGATCCCAGAGGTTGGCGTTCAGGGCCTGGTCGCTGGTGATGCGCACGTAGCCGCGCAGATTGTTCTCGGCGTCGAGGACCGCGAACTGACCGTGGCTGCGCTCCAGGGCTCGCTGCCACAGCTCCGGCCGGCGGGGCGGTTCGCCGCAGGCCTGGCGCAGGCGGTTGAGCGCCTCCACTGACGGCGGCTCGTCGCTCACCAGGCGGTAGCCCTCGCGCAGGCGGGGAGTGGGGCTTGGGTTGCGGAAGGGAAGCACCGGATTGGCCGTCAGCCTGTGTTGCGCATGCCGGCAGCGATGCCATTGATCGTGAGCAGGGCGCCCCGCAGAAGTTCGCTGCGGCTGTAGGTGCGGCCGTCGCCGTCGCCGGCGGGGGTGGGGCTTTCACTCATCGGCGGCTGGCGGTTTTGATCCCGCAGGCGCCGCAGCAGCGCCACCTGCAGGAACCCCAGGGGCACGATCGTGCGATTGCGCAGGTCAACGGAGAGCTGCAGGCCCGGATCGCCGTCGAGCAGGCGGCCATGGTTGCTGATCTGGAGCACCAGGTCGCGCGTGAGGGAGAACTCTTCGGCGATCGCCGCGTAGATGGCGGCAAACGCCTCCCGGTTCGCTGGACGGCCCAGCGATTGCACGTAGTGGTGGGCCAACTCCAGATCCACCTTCGAGAGGGTCATCTCCACCTTGGAGATCAGCATGCGGAAGAACGGCCAGCGTTGATAGAGCTGCTGCAGCAGCTCCATCTGGCCGGGGTCGTTGTCGAGTTCTGCCTGTAGGGCGTGGCCGACGCCGTACCAGCTCGGCAGCAGGAAGCGGCTCTGGGTCCAGCCGAACACCCAGGGGATGGCCCGCAGGCTGGAGAGATCCTTGGCCCCTCCTTTGCGCCGCGCTGGCCGGCTGGAGATCTGCAGTTTGCTGATCTCCTCGATCGGTGTGACCTGCTGGAAGAAGGCCACCAGGTCCGGGTTGTCATGCACCAGGGCGCGGTAATGGTCGCGGGAATTGGCGGCCAGTCTCTCCATCAGGGCGTTCCAGCTCGGGGTGTCGTCGAGCGGGGTGGTCACCATGCTGTTCTGCACCACGGCGGTGGTGACGGTTTCGAGGTTGTAGAGCGCCAGGTCGAGCAGCGAGTACTTCGAGGCCAGCACTTCCCCCTGCTCGGTGATCTTGATCCGCCCCCGCAGGGTGCCGCTGGGCTGGGCCAGGATCGCCTGGTAGGCCGGGCCGCCGCCGCGCCCCACCGAGCCGCCGCGGCCGTGGAAGATGCGCAGGGCCACGCCGTGTTCCTCGGCCAGGCGCTGCAGGGCGATCTGGGCCCGATGGATCTCCCAGTTGCTCGAGAGGAAACCGGAATCCTTGTTGCTGTCGGAGTAGCCGAGCATCACCTCCTGCAGCGCTTCGCCGGTGCCGCCCTGCAACAGGGAGCGGGTGAAGGGTTCGCGGAACAGCCGGGCCATCACCGCCGGCGCGCCCTGCAGGTCTTCCACCGTTTCGAACAGCGGCACGGCCTGAAGGTCGCAGCGCTGGGTGACCGGATCCACCAGACCCGCCTCCTTGGCCAGCAGCAGCACCTCCAGCAGATCGGAGACGGTGTGACTCATCGAGATCACATAGCTCTGGCAGATGCGCGGCCCAAACTCCTGCTGCAGGCGCTGCAGCATGCGGAACACCTGGAAGGTCTCGGCGGTGGGGTCGCTCCAGCGGGCGGCCGGGGGCACCAGGGGACGGCGGGTCTGGAGCTCCTCCAGCAACCAGCGGATGCGCTGCTCCTCCTCCATGGCGCCGTAGGGCACCGGCAGGTCGAGGTAGCGGCTGAGCTCGTCGATCGCATCGCTGTGGCGGGTGCTCTCCTGGCGGATGTCGAGGCTGGCCAGGTGGAAGGCGAAAATGTGCACCTGGCAGAGCAGGTGATCCAACGGTGCGCAGCTCAGGCCGGTGGCCTCCAGGCTGTCGCGGATCAGCTCCAGGTCGGAGCGGAATTCATCGGCGCTGGCGTAGTGGAGGTCGGGGCTGGTGGGGGTGAGGCCGCCGATGCCCGTGGGGTCGGGAGCGAGGGGTGTTTCGGTGGGCGCTTCCCAGCCGGCCTGGGCCAGTTTGCGGTTGCGATCCTCGGTGCGGCGCAGCCGCTCAAGGATGTAGCTGAGTTTGAGGCGGTAGGGCTCGAGCCGGTAGCGGGCGGCGCGTTCGTCGTAGATCTCCGGGAACCGCAGCCGATCCATCTCCAGGGATTCCAGCAGCTGGGGGCTGACCTGGCTCCACTGCATCGAGATGCTCAGCTGGTCCCGCAGATCGGAGACGGAGCGCACATAGCGCTCCAGCATCAGCTGGCGCTGATAGCAGGCCGTGCGCCAGGTGATGTCGTGCGTCACCGACGGGTTGCCGTCCCGGTCGGCGCCCACCCAGGAGCCGAAGGTGCAGAAGGCTGGTTTCGGGGGCTGGACGTCGGGGTAGCTCGCGGCGAGAGCGGTGCGCAGCCGTTGCTGCAGCTGGGGCATCGCGTCGAAGAGCACCTGCTGGAAGTAGTGCAGGGCGTAGTCGACCTCGTCGAGCACCGAGGGTTTGAACTGGTGCAGCTCATCGGTGCGCCACCACAGCCGGATCTCCTCCTCCAGCTGCTGGCGCAGAAAGGCCTGCTCCTCGGGCGTGGGGGTGCGTTCCCCCTGCAGGGCCTGGATCAGGGCGGCCACACGCCGTTGTTTGTGGCGCACCGTATGGCGCACGATCTCCGTGGGGTGGGCGGTGAACACCAGCTGGATGTCGAGCTCCCCCAGCAGGTTTTCCAGCTGGGCCGGGGGCACGTTGAGGGCGCGCAGCCGCTCAAACAGTTGCCGAAAGGTGGCCGGGTCGCTCTGGCTCGCCAGGGGGGGGAGGAAGGGGTCGTTGTTGGCGCGGACGCTCGCGCGGTTGAGGCTCTCCAGGTAGCTGTCCTCCTCGATGTGCTGCTCGAGGATGTTGACCAGCTGGAAATAAAGGGAGAAGCCGCGGGCGGCGGCGATGCCATCGGCCAGATCCATCGAGCGGATCACGGCCACGATCGCTTCGGTGGCCCCGCTTGGCAGGGTGGTGCCTTCCCCCTCCGGACCGATCTCCGCCGGGGAGAGGGGGCCGCTGCACCGCTTGAGTCGCAGCAGTTTCTCCACCTGCTCCGGCGGGCACTCGCTGCGCAGCACGGTCTCCCAGAGCTCCTCCACCAGCTCCAGGCGCTCCCCCAGCAGGCGGATGGCACCGGGGGTGGTCTCGGCTGCCCCACCCGTGGTTGCCGCGGTCACAGCTTCGATGGGCTGCCGCATGGGGGCAGGCGGGGGGCAGGAGGGTTCCATGATCATCCCAAAGCGCGCGCCGCGTCTGTGGCAAGCCATGCCGCCAGCTGCTGCTCGCGCTGCTCGAGGGCAGCGGCCTCGTCCGCGAGGATCGCCGCCACGCTCTCACCGGCCCCATGGCGGGCCAGCCAGCGCATCGCCGTGTTGCCGCCGCCCCGCTCCAGGGGCAGGAGCAGCAGCCGCAGGGGTTCGAGCACCTCGGCCAGGTCGAGGCTGGCGGCGAGGGGGGCCATCTCCTGCAGCTCGGCCGCGATCCAGTCGCGGGCCGGCAGCGTCTGGCCTGTGCGCCAGTGCCGCAGGGGAGCATCGAGGCTGGCGCGGGCGACGGCCCGGTCGTTGCTGTCGGCCAGTTGGGCCAGGGTCTCGGGGTCGAGGCCCGAAGCCTGCAGCGGGTCGTGGCTGGGGGGATCGGCCAGCAGCTGCTGCACCCGCAGTTCCGCGAAGGCGGTGACCGCCAGCAGCAACAGGGGGTCGTGGATCAGATCGCAGATCCGGATCTCCACCCGGTTGAGGTCGTGGGGGCGGTCGTCCCCATTCGGACGCACGGAGGTCCAGAGATGGCGCACGTTGACCATGGCGCCGCTGCGCAACTGCTCCTCCATCCAGGCGACGTAGTGGGCGTGGCTGGTGAACAGGGGCGTGTGCGGGGGGGTGAGGGGAAACTGCAACCACCGGTGCGAGTGGGCGCCGGTGGGGTGGTTGTCGAGGAAGGGGGAGGAGGCGCTCAGGGCCAGCAGCAGCGCCCCTTCGCAGCGCAACAGGCGCAGGGCCGCGAACAGGGGCTCCATGGCGGCCACGCCCAGGTTGATGTGCACGCTGGCGGTGACGACCCGGGTGCCGTAGGTGGCCTCGATCGTGCCGTGATAGGCGTTGCTGGGATCGGAGCGCTCGAAGCGCTGGCTGTCACCGGTGCTCAGGGTGCTTCCCGGCAGCAGGGTGAGGCCGCGGGGTTCGAGCCAGCGCCGGAGCCGCTGGCGGGGTTCGAGCAGGAGCTCCAGCTGGTGGCGGTAGCTGGGATCGGGGGGGGTGATGTACTCGAGGTTGCGTTGGTCCGGCTCGGTGACGAAGCCCTCGAGGGCCGCGGCGGCCTCCGCGGCGCAACCGACCACCGTGCCGTCGGGCCGGCCGGTGTACATCTCCACTTCAAACCCCTTCGACAGCAGGGTGGCGCTCATCGCAGACCATCCGCCGGGGCCTCGGCCGGCACCACCCTGCGGGGTTGCAGACAGGCCAGGGCCTTGAGCATGCCCCGGGCCTTGTTGAGGGTCTCCTGGTGCTCGGCCTCGGGGCGCGAGTCGGCCACCACCCCCGCCCCGGCCTGCACCTGCACGCGCCAGCGGCCCTCCCCCGCCGGCAGCACCACCATCGTGCGGATCGTGATCGCGGTGTTCAGGGCTCCATTGAGGTCCACCGCTCCGTAGACCCCGGAATAGGGGCCTCGGGCTTCGGGTTCGAGGTCGTGGATCAGCTGCATCGCTCGGATCTTGGGCGCTCCGCTCACGGTGCCCGCCGGGAAGCTCGCCATCAGCAGGTCCCACACGTCCCGCTCACTCTGGAGCAGCCCCTCCACCTGGCTGACGATGTGCATCACGTGCGAGTAGCGCTCAATCACCATCAGTTCGTTCACGCGCACGCTGCCGGGCCGGCAGACCCGCCCCAGGTCGTTGCGGCCGAGGTCGACGAGCATCACGTGTTCGGCCCGCTCCTTGGGATCGGCCAGCAGGTCGGCCTCCAGGGCCCTGTCCTCCGCCTCGTCCTCCCCGCGGGGCCGGGTGCCGGCGATCGGCCGCAGGGAGGCCAGCACCGACCCATCCGCCAGGGTTTCGGCCTTCACCATCACCTCGGGGCTGGAGCCGATCAGATACCAGTCGCCGAAGTTGAAGAAGGCCATGTACGGCGAGGGGTTGACCATCCGCAGGCTGCGGTACAGGTCGAACGGGTCTTGGGCCACGGTGGTTTCGAGCCGCTGGCTGAGCACCAGCTGGAACACGTCGCCGGCGACGATGTGGTTTTGGGCCTGCCGCACCGCCTCCTGGAAGGCCGCTTCGCCCATGTTGCTGGTGGGCTGCAGGCTGGCGTCCACCTCGTCGTTGGCGGCGTCACGCCAGTCGAGTGGCACCACGTCCGGGGGCAGGGGGGCGTGCATGCGCGCCTCCAGCTGGGCGATGCGGGCGGCGGCGTGCTCCCAGGCGTGGGCCGGATCGGCGCCGTCGCTGAGGTCGGCGTAGGCCACGGCGGTGATCTGGCGTTTCACCTGGTCGAACACCAGCAGGCTGTCGGCGAGCATCCAGCAGCCATCGGGGGGCGCCCCGGCGGCGGCCGGGTGGACCGGCACACTCGGCTCGATCCACTGGATCAGCTCGTAGCCCCAGAAGCCGAGCAACTGGCCGAAGGGGGGCAGCCCGGGCACCGGGGCCGAGCGCAGGGGGGCCAGGCACTGGCGCAGCAGCTGGAAGGGGTTGCCCGCCAGCTCGTCGTGCCGTCCGTCGCGCCAGTGGCGCTCAGCCCGCCCCCCCCCGGCAGGTGAGGATCCAGAGCGGGTCGCTCGCCACGAAGCTCCAGCGGCCCAGGCGCTCGCCCCCCTCCACCGACTCCAGCAGCACCCCATGGCGGCTGTGGGCACCCGCCTTGATCCAGGTGGTCAGGGGCGTTTCCAGGTCGGCCGGCCAGCGCTTCCAGAGGGGCGCAAAGTTGGGGCCCTGGGGGCCTCCCACCGTGCCTGCGGCGACCTGCTCAAGGAAGGTGGCACGGTCAGGGCTGCGTGCGGGTGCCGGCATCGGGACGACGGGCGGGCAAAAAAAACGGGGCTGCTCGCCCCGCTTTTCTACTGGATAGAGGGGGGGATCAGGCTTCGAAGGTGGCCTTGCCGCTGAACTTGAGGCTGGCCGGATTGGGGTTGGCGCCGATGCGCCGGGGGTTGTGACCCACCATCGGGCGGCCTTCATTCACCTTTTCGGGGAACACGCCATCCTTGGGGTGCAGGAATTCGGTGTCACCGCCGGGGTAGATGCGGTAGATCTTGTAGTCCTCGATGCGGGGCTTGAACTTCGTACGCAGCTGGGTGCCCAGGGCCAGGCACTGCTCCTTGCGGGCGAAGTACATAAGGTTTTCGCCGGCGTGCATCTCGGCGGCGCCACCGGTGGGGAGCTCGAAAACCTGGGCGGCGGTGCTCGTCCAGGTGATGGCGTACTTCTCCTCGGTTTCCGCGGCGTTGAGCAGGCCGCCCGTGCTGCCGATGTACTTGGGAAGTTGACCGGTCAGGGCCGTAGCTGGCATGGCTCGCAGATCGCTTCAGGCGGAAGCTAGCACCGTGTTTTCGGGCTCCTCCACTGTCCGCGCGGACTCTTCACACCCGTCAACAAAGGCCCCCCTCAGCCCGCCGCCTCCGCCAGGGGGAAGAACACGGTCAGGCTGCTGCCCCCCCGTTCGGTGAGCCGGCCGCCCAGCTGATGGAACAGCTGGCGCGTGGCCTGGCGGCTCAGCTGCAGGCTGCCGGTGTCCGGATTCCAGCTGAGCACCGGCCCCACCGGCTCGCTGCGGCCCGCCGCCACGGCTCCCGCTTCCCCCCGGTCGCTGACCGCGCGGCTGAGCTGCAGCTTCAGGCGTGGTCCCGCCGGCTGCAGGCGCATCACCACCTGGCCGCCGCTGGGCAGGCCGCGGCTGAAGCGGTCCATCAGCCCCCCGAGCATCGTCTCCAGTCGACTGGGATCGCTGAGCACCGGCGGCAGGTCGTCGTCGATCACCAGCCGGAATTCCAGGCCGCGGCGACCCAGCTGACGGCGCCAGAGATCCTCGAGCTGGCGGAGCAGCTCGGCCAGGTCGGTGCGCGCCAGTTCGCCGCTGGCAGCGGGCCTGCCGCCGCCACGCCGCTGCAGCTCGGCGGCGAGAAAGATCAGGCCGAAGCGGTCGATCTGCTCGCTGCATTCCCCGTCGATCTGCTCCAGCCGCTGGCGCACCAGCGCCGTGAGGTCCCGGCGGCGCAGCACCGAGCGGATCAGGGTGCGGATCGTCGCCAGGGGGGTGCGCACCTCGTGGGTGAGGGCTTCGAGCAGCGCCAGTTCGCCGCTGGCCTCGCGCCGTTCGCGGTTTCGGGCCGGGGAGGGCGCCACCACCGGTTGCAGGGTCACACTGGGGGCCATCCCCGCCAGGCGCTGGGCCAGCAGGGGCCAGAAGCGCAGGGCCAGGGAGGGGTCATTGTGCAGGGGGCCCAGGTCCCGCAGGTGCTGCCGCAGGCGGCTCGCGCCGGTGGGGTCGTCCTCCTGCAGGCGCCGGTCGAGGAGGGACAGGGTGGTGGAGAGCGAGGCCGCATCGAAGCGCACCAGCAGCCGCCGTCCATCCGCCGGACCATCAACCGCCAGGGCCACCTGCAGCCGGCCGGTGATCAGCACCAGCAGCGGATCGGTGCCGTCCTCCTCCCGCAGGGGCAGGCGCTGGAAACGATCCGCCAACGCCCGGGCGCCCCGCGCCGGAGCCCCCAGACCGCCCGGCAGCGCTGGGGTGGAGGCGGGCAGCAGGCTGTCGATCCCGGCCGGGGCCCATACCCAGCCCTCCAGCCGATGCAGCAGGGCCGGTTCGTAGAGCGCCGGCAGGGGCGCCGCCAGCCACAGGCCGCCGCCGGCCGTGGCGGGGCCAAGCAGATCCTCCTGCAGGGTTGCCAGGGCAGCCCACCACTGGCGGCGCACGCTGTCCTCGTCGCCGCGGCCCGCGGGGGCTCCTTCGGCCAGGCCGCGCCGCAGCACGGCGAGGCTCACCACCGGCGTCGACTCTGGCGGTTGCGACGGGCCACGGAAGCCACCATGCCCAGGCCGAGGAAGTTCACCAGCATGGCGAAGCGCCCGTAGCTCAGCCAGGGGAGGGGGATGCCGGTGATAGGGCCGAGGCCGATGGTCATGAAGACGTTGACCACCACCTGAAACATCAGCATCGCACCGACGCCCACCACCACCAGGGACTCCACATCGGAGGAAGCCCGCCCGGCGATCTGCAGCAGCCGGGCCATCAGCAAGGCGAAGGCCGCCACCACCAGCACGCTGCCGACGAAGCCCAGCTCCTCCCCCAGGGCGCTGAAGATGAAATCGGTGTGCTGCTCCGGGATGAAGCGCAGCTTGGTGAGCTGCCCCTGGAGCAGCCCGGTGCCCCACCAGCCGCCCGAACCGATGCCGATCTGGCTCTGGATCAGGTGGTAACCACCCCCCAGGGGATCCTGGGAGGGGTCGAGGAACATGGTGAGCCGCTCGCGCTGGTGCGGCCGCAGGCCGTGCTGCCAGAGCCAGGGGGTGGCGACGGCAACCAATGCCTGCACCGCCATCACGATCGTCAGGGCGGCCCGTTTCCAGGGCAGGGAGCGCCAGCTCAGCACGGCGGTGAGGGGGATCCAGGCCAGGAGCCCCCAGGCGAAGCTGCCCGCCAGGATGGCCGTGAGCAGGGGCGAGAGCAGCAGCACCAGCCAGGGCAGGGGCATGCCCGCCCAGAAGAGCATCGTTAAAAGCACCGCCCCGAACACCAGGGAGGTGCCCAGGTCGGGCTGTACGAACACCAGCAGCCAGGGCAGGCCGATCATCGCGGTGGGTCGCACCAGGTCGACGGGCCGCTCCACCGGATGGCGGGCGAGCACCTCCGCCAGCAGCAGAATCGCGGCCAGCTTGGCGAATTCCGACGGCTGCACGTAAAACCCGCCGATGGCGATCCAGCTCTGGGCCCCCAGAGCAGAGGTGCCGATCAGCCGCACGGCAATCAGGCTGAGCACGGTGAGGCCGTAGATCGGCCAGCGCAGGCGGGTGATGCGCTCCACCGGCAGGCGGGCCAGGGCGAGGGCCAGCGCGAAGCCCACCGCCGCAGTGACCCAGTGCTGCCACCACACCGCATCGCTGGCCTGGCGCTGGGTGCTGGCGATCAGTACACCCGCCAGCAGGGTC
>CAIVPT010000179.1 GCA_903907855.1 uncultured Synechococcaceae cyanobacterium
CACCTGGCCGGGCAGGCCCCGCAGGCCGTTGTCGCTGCCGAGGCTGAAGCCCATCGGATTGGTGAGCGGCGCCAGGGCCCCCTGGCCCGCGCCCCGCAGCTGCAGCAGCCAGGTGGGCGCCAGGGGCCAGAGCAGGGAGAGCTCGCCGCCAAGGGCCCGGGCCTGGCCCACATCGATGCCGTAGAAGGAGAGCTCCTGCAGGGCGTCGTCGCCGCTCATGGCGGCGATCCCCTGCAGCCCATAAATGCTGGCGGAGAGAAAGGCGGACCCCAGCGAGCCCTCCCAGGTCAGGCCGGCCTGCAGGAAGCCGGTGCTCAGGGCCCCGTCCTCAGCGCCGCCGAGGATGGCGGGGAAGCGGTCGCCCTCCAGCCAGGCGCGGTTGCGGTTTGCGCTCAGGCCCGCGAAGGCCGAGAGCCGCTGCCGCAGGCCCTCAACGAGGCTGATGTCGAGGCGACCCAGCAGCTGCTCCTGGCGGAACAAAAGGTCGTGCAGGGGTTGGGGGCTCTCCACCAGCTGGCGCCAGCTGACGGCGCCGGCGGTGGTGAGGGCCAGGCGGGAACTGAGCGGTAGTCGGTAGCTGACGGAGGCGAGGCGGTAGCCCAGCTCCGGGTCGTCGTCGCCGTTGAGTTCGCCCACCAGCAGCAGTTGGTCGGTGGGGCGCAGCAGGCCCCCCTTGGCCAGCACCCCGAGGGCGCGGAACTGGCCGCTGCCGCCGCTGCCGTCGTTGCGCAGGCTGAATTCGCCCTGCCAGGGCTGGGCGAGCGGATCGGCCTGGAGAACCAACACCGCCTTGGTGCTGTCGCCGCCGAGACGGTTGAGGCTGGCGCGCACCCCGCTCACGCCCGGCAGCCGATCGAGCAGATCGAGCTGGCGCTCCAGGCTTGGCAGATGCAGCACCTGGCCCTGCAGGGGCAACACCAGCCGCTGCAGCCGCCGGCGCAGGCCCGGGTCGGGGCTCTCGACCCGCACCTCCACGATCCGCCCCTCCACCACCAGCAGGGTGCCGTTCGGGGCGGGTTCAGCCAGCGGATAGACGCGACTGTTGACGTAGCCGTCGGCCACCAGGCGGCTGGTCAGCAGGGCGGCGCAGCGCTGGAGCCGCTCGGCGGGGGTGTCGGGGTTGGGCCCACCGGGCGGTGGGGCGAGGCAGGGCTGCAGGAGCTGTTGCAGGACTGCGGGGGGGTAGCGCTCTAGGCCTTCGATGCGGGGCGCTGGGGGCGTGGTGGCGGGGGCGGACGGCGCTCCGGGGGAAACGTGCGGCGCCGGCTGCGGCGGCTCAGCCTCACCCTCAGGCGGCACCAATGGCACCGGCCGCTCCTGGCGCGGCGGGGCGGGAAGCCCCGCCGGCAGCCGCACTGGCCCCGGCTGGGGCGAGGGGGCCAGCAGCTGGGCGAGCAGCAGCGGGGCCAGGGCGGGGGTGGGGGGCATCAGCGGGGGATTCGCACTGGGGTGAAGGTGACAAAGCTGGCCTGGAAGACCTTGCCTTCCTGCACGGGAGCCCTGCTGGGAGTGCCATCACGCTGCAGCAGTCGCGCAATCACCTGGCCTGGATTGCGACGGCTGCCCAAGGGTGAATCGTTCTTCGAGAAAACCAGCAGGCCTGTGCTGGGGAAATAGACCAAAGGTGAGTTGCTGCGGAGTTGTGACAGACCGTCGGCACGGCTAATCTGGTCTGCCAGTTCCGCCGAGGAGACAACTTTGATTGGGTCAATTTTGATACTGGCGGGTGCAACTAGAGTGGAAATAGGCCTTTGCCCGGAAAGCAGTCTTCCATGGAATCGATACTCGTTTGCGGGAAGGAATATCCTTGGTTCCTCCGTCTGTGTGTTGGCGTGTGCCAGTGGAAAGCCTTGGAGTGTTGGCGCGCCAGCGAGGCCCATGCGTACTCTTTGCTTGGCAGGCAGGCACTCGGGGCAGGGATGATTCGGTGTTGTGGTGGTCGGTTGGGCGATGAGGCCCTCGAGGCCTGAGCTCAGCAGCTTGAGGGTGAGGCAGGTGGTGAGGGGTGGGACTATGGACCCGAGTTCGCCGGATCCCCGCACCGGCTGCAGTCCTGCCATCGAGGCCAGGGCGATGTTGCCGGGATTGCCCTGCAGTGATCCGCTGATATGAATAAACTCGGCCGCGGAAGAGCTGAGGCCTACCCAGTCCATCTCGCCGGATGTGCTGTAGATGAAAGCCCGGTCGCCTCGGCCCAGAAGGTAGCTGCTCTGTCCGCCAACGACATAGGTATTCTTTCCCCCTGATCCCTGGAGGTCTTCGCTGGCATTGGGGCTCCCTACGAGGACCTCGCTGTTGGTTGTTCCCGTGGCGCTGAGGATGACGTTTGGTTTGGTGTTAAAGACAACAAAGCGAATGTTCGTTATCGAGATGTTCTGTGAGTTGGTCATCGGGATTGAGGCTTCCATGTCGGTGGGACATGACAGAGGTGCCCAGAAGACGGTTGTCACGCCTGCGACTGCCGCAGGAGCGTTGCAACGCCAAAGGTCATCGGCTGGGGTGACGTCAACGCTGCAGATTTCTTGTGCAGTTGCCGCCATGTTTGGAGGGCTGGCGCAGAGGCCGGCTATCAGGCTCAACATGGTTAGGCTGCCGGGTAGCAGCTTCATTCCCCTGCGGATGGGAAGACACATATGCGGGATCGGAGAGGTTGAGATCATCGTTGGAGCGTGTAAGGATTTTGGGGTGGCAATCGTGGTCGTGGCTTACCAGGGCCTCCCGGATAGAATGGCGCCGGCCCAGAAGTAGGGGTGGTCTAGACCAGTATTCAACCGTGCCTGATCGGCACGGTTGAGGCCTTGGATCAAAACGTCTCCGTTCCAGTTGACGATTCGATTGCCATGCACCTTGATTTGTCCTGTCATGAATTGCTGCTGCGTGTTGCGCAGGGCTTGATCGCTAGGAAGACCTTGCTGGATGGCGCGATGAAATTGAACGGAAAATGCCGCCGCTACGACGTCGTCTACATACCAGAGATTGCCAAGGGCACTGGTGGCGCCGGCCTGAAGAGCCAGGCCGGCGATCCCAAGCTCCTGTCCCTCGTTGCCGACAGCAGTACGACAGGCGTTCAACACAAAGAGTGAGAGCGGCATCCCGGCCTCAAGGCGTAGAGCTCGTCCTAGCTCCTGCAGGGAGACCTGACCTGAATGCGTGTAGATCTGGGCACTGTTGCCCTTCTCCTGCGTAAATTCCGCATGGGTGGCGAGGTGGAGTACAGAGATTGGTTGCCGCTTGATCTGGGCGAGCAGGGACTGATTGTTGAAGTCGTTATCCATTAGGATGGTGGCCTCGGGATGGAGAGCCGCCACCTGGCGTAATTCCTCATCAACCATGGGTAAAGGCACCAGCCCATTTGTAAACTCGCGAGAGCCGGCGAGGAGCGCACGTGGCCGGCTGGTGCTCTTGGTCTTGGCATCCAGGTCAGTCAGCGTCAGGGATGGCGTGATGGTAATCGCCATTTTTTGGACCAAGCTCCCTGCAGCTGTTGGCAGGGCCGCGAATGGAATCCCCTGCAGACCACGATCCAGGCTCAACAGGAGGGTGGTGACGCCAAGGCGTTGCAACTCGGGGAGAACAGGATTCAGCAGTACCGCACTCAGGCGTTCACCTGCACCATCCAGTTGTGCGTTCTGACTGAGACTTTGCTGGAAGGCTTTGACCGCCTGCTGCCAGCTTACCGTGGGCACACTTGTTTGCCAGCCACGGATCTCGCCTGTTGCTGGAATGAGAATGTGGTTGATCTGTAAACGATCGCTATTGGGTATGTGTTCGCTGCTGATCTGTAGGATGGCGGGGATGGTAGTCCGCTGATCGTTGTTCCCTGCCTGCCGTGATACCGGTTGTGGAAAAGCGGCGCGTAACTGCACCTGCAGAGTGGCGATTTCCAGCCGGTATTTTTTGGGCGGCTGCAGTCCCAGCGCGGCGCTGACCTCCCGTGCTGACTGCTGTTCACTGGCTTGAAAGGACTGAACAGCCGCCTCTTCGGGTATCGCCTGACTCACCGCCACCAAGCTGGCCTCAGCCGCTTCAGGAGCGGGTGAGGCGAGGGCTACCGATGTGGGACTGATCAACGGGGAGAGGCCATCGTCCAGCGAGGCCATCGGAAGCCAGGGTTTCTCCACGTGAGCCTCTCTATCCGTGGCAAAGAGTTGATCCTCTGCCGGTGTCGCTAGGGGCTCGGAGGGTGGTGCGGGGAGAGCGGGGAGCGGTGTTGACACCGGGCCGTTCGGAAAGACCTGGTCAGCAGCCGCTGGATTGATCCGGTCTCTGATCTCGCCGGGAACGCCATCAACATGGGTCGTGCTGTCCCCACCGGTGACGACGGCGTCCTTGAGTTCGTTCCCGGGTAGAAGCAGATAGGGGTTGGCAGCCCGGTCTGTTCCCCAGTCAAAGTCTTCTGGGACGGGGATGGACCCGGGGTCGACAACCAGCAACTCACCGGGGCGGGAGGGGACATCAGCGATTGGCTCTTGGCTGGTTGTATGGCTGAATTGCGCTCCTCCCTCCACGCGAATGGCGGTCTCGCCGATGTTGAATACGCGAATCGTGCCGCCAAGCGTGTGCTCTTCCTGGCCATCTTGGGAGCGGCTGTCGACGGAAACAAGCGTTTGCGGGCCACTTAGCAGCAGTCCCCCTCCGCTCACGAGGTTGATGATGCCGCCCAAGCTCTCTGAACCACGATCGGAGCTGTCGTAATCATCAACAAAGCTCCTGGCAGTTCGTCCTTGTCCGCGGCCATCGAGGGATAGGGTTGAGAGCCGTTGTTCACTGCTGCTTTGCTCGGCTCGAAGCTTGGAGTCTTGGATGATGATTGCCTTCTGATCTGAGCTATTAGTAAGGCTGATTTCTCCGCCGCTGAATGTTGTGGTGCCACGCCAATTGACGCTGCCAGGCCTGGTCCGGCTTTCGGGTTTGTTGTGGGACTCAGCAAGGAGGAGGCTGTTGGCCTCAATCCGGATTCCATTCGCACTGTGCAGGCGAATATCGCCACTGCCCGCACCGCCGCTCGCACTGAGTGTGGCGTTTTCGATCGCTATATCTCCGAGGCCATCGCCAGCCTTGGCCAGGAGAATGATGTTGCCAGCCAGGTTGTCGCTGGCGTTAGCCTCGATGCGGCTCCCGTCGCGCACCGTTAGCCCGTAGCCTGCAACGCCCGCAATGATGCCGCTGGTGTCGTTGAGACGAATCTCGCTTCGTTGGAGTGGCGGATTGCTGTCGCGCAGGATGGTGATGTCCTGGGTGGCTAGGATGCGGCTTCCTGCCATAATATCGAGATTGTGTGCGGCGAAGAGGCCGATGCTCGGGGGCGGCGATATGCTGTCAATGGTAATGCCGTAGTCCTGGTTGCGTTGGTTGATCGGAGTGAGTAGATCGGGCAGTGCATGCACTCCTACGTCAAGGGTACTATTCGCAATGTTTAAGTCTCCAGCTTTGGCTTCCAGGTGAATCATTCCCTTCGGCGAACTCAGGTTGCTGGTCTTAACGTCGATGCTGCCGCTGCGCAGCAGCAGCCATTGCCCCGCCAGGCTGGAGTTCCGTAGCCTCGCGTCCCCAGTGGCGCCGGCATTGCTGATCTTTGCTCGGTCTGGATCGGGGGCGGTTTCCAGGCGCAACAGGCCCCATTGCCCCGGGGCGCCGGCCTTCAGCTCGGCATCCTCCAGTACGAGGCTGCGATCGGCCTTCACCAGGATGTTCTCGCCCAAAACCCGGGTGTCCTGGAGTCGCAACCGTCCCCGCTTGGCCCCTTCCCCTTGCGTGAGAGCGTCTAACCGGACCCACCCGCCGTTCAGGGGAGCCATCAGCAGGCTGTTGTCCCGTAGCTGTAAGGCTCCGGTTGCTTCAAGTAACACCGTCATCCCGTTGGCCGTGAGGTCGCTGCCGGTGAGGTCTGTGCTGGCCTGCGCACGAATCAGATTCGCCGGCTGGGGATGGCCCTCCCTGGGCAAGCCACTCAGAACCGTGCGAGTCAAGGCGATAGATCCGCTGTCGCCCTGGCTTCCAGCGCGTAGCCAGTGGTTCTCCGCAAAGGCCGTGAGGTTCTCCGCTCGCAGATCCCCCGCGGCCCTGAGTGCTAACCGATCGCTGGTCAGCACCAAGTCCTTGAGCGTGAGGTCGCTGGGGGTGCCGTCTGCTCCAGAGCGGGCACTGACCACGAGTTCGCCAGGGGCCGCCGGCCCGCTCGCTTGGGCTTGAACGCGTTCCAGTACCACCGATCCGCGGGCGTCGACTGTGATCGTTTGACCGGTCAGTTCCGTGTCCTGCAGGGTCAGGGCGGGGCGTGTGCTGCCCTGACCCCCCGCCTCCAGGTTTAGTTCCCCACCCCCCGTGTTCGACCCAGCCTCGATACGCAGCCTGGTGGCCATCAGGTTTCCCCCCGCCCGCACCCTGACAGTCCCCCCCTGCAGGGAGAGATCATCCAGCTGCACATCACCCTGGCCGGCGACGACCCCCCCTCGGATCTGTACCTCGCCGGGTTCCACCGCCCCTCCAGCCCGCCCCTCCACCCGCTCCAGCTCCAGGCCGCCGCTGCCCTCAATCAGCACCCGGGTGCCCTGTAGGCGGGCATCGCGGAGGGAGAGGCTGCCGAAGCCGCCCCCCACCAGCGGGCCGCTGCGCAGCCGCACCAGGTCGTCGGCGGCGCTGGTGCTGACCTGGATGTCGAGGCCTTGAAGCTGGAGGGTGCCGCCGCTCAGTTGCACGCTGCGCCCGGCCTCCAGCGCCATCCGCTCGCCGGGGGCGGATCGGATCGGCCCCGCGCCGCTGTGCAGCAGCAGGTGGCGATCGACGCTCAGGCGCCCGCCGGCCAGCACGATCGGACCGTCACCCGTGCCGAGCGTTGAGCCGTCGAGGCCACTCCGGGCTAGGGCTTCCAGATCGAGGGGAGGATCGGTGCCCAGATCGCCGAGGCGATCGCCCAGGCCGCCTGCCGCCGTGAAGGTGCCCCCGCCGATGCGCAGGGTGGGCGCGGTGCTGAGCAGCAGGTTGGTGGCCCCCTGGATCTGGCCGGTGGGTCCGAACCAGAGGCCGCCCGGGGAGAGCCAGAACAGGTTGGCGTTGCCGCTCAGCCGCAGGGGCGCGTTGAAGAAGCTGCCGTTGGGATGGCCCACACCCACCACCACGTTGGCGCGGCCGCGGCTGTCGAGATCGACGCGGCGGATGCCGGAGCGGGTGTCGTACTGGCTGAAGCGGTGAAACAGGGTGCGACCGGCCGCCGTTCCCCCCTCCACCGTGCACACCCCGGTGCTGCAGCGCCCCAAGGCCGTGCCGTTGACCCGGGTGCCGAGGCCGCCGGGGGCTACCTGGGCGAGGGTGGCTGTGGGGGCGGCCAGCAGAAGGGCGAGGGAACCAGCCGCAGCCAGGCCGATCGGGCCCAGGCGGTAGCTGCGCCGTGGTGGGGAATCGGGTGAGGGTGTCTCCGCCATCGCTTCCCTTGTTCGGATACCTATTTCCCCCCATTCTGGCTCGATCCACCCTGATAAAACCGTGCGCCACTTCACCGTGTCCTCCCGACGGCAACACCGGCATTGGGGATGGCTAGGCCGGACGCCTCTAAAAACGCCCGCATCCGCATCCGCAGCGCCCGCTGCTCCAGCCGCCAGCTCTGCCGCACGGCAGCCGAGAGCCCCAGCCGATCCTCCTGCTGCTCCAGCCAGCGGCAGAACCGCTCGCTTTCGAGGGCGCCGTAGCGCAGGGGCCAGGGGTGGGCGTCCCAGTATTGGGTGAGCAGCGGCGTCAACGGGTCCGCCAGGTCCGCCAGGGTGGTGGGCAGGTTGCGCGCCAGGGGCGCCAGGCGGTTGGCCCGGTAGAGGCTGCAGGTGCACTCCATCGAAGGGTGGTTCGCCACCCCGACCACCTGGGAGCGTTCGCGGGCGTTGAGCCGGTAGCGCTGCTCCAGCACGGCTGGATCGCGCCGCACGGCGAGGCAGAGGGCGGGAGAGGCGGTGATCTCGGCCAGGGCTTGCTGAAAATCGATCAACATGGCGAGGCGGCGATGGGATCAGGGGCGGCCAGGGCGATCCGGTGGGCCTGGGTGCAGCGATCGGCCAGGCGATGCATGCGCTCCAATTCGCTGCGCACGCCGGCGCTGCCGATGCAGGCGAAGTAGGTGTCGTTGTATTCGAAGCTGATCGCCTTGAGATTGGGGCAGTGGGGCAGGAATGCTTCGGCCATGGCCCAGACGGCTGCGGGGGTGAGTTGCGAATGGCTGTCGGTATAGACGCCGTAGATCTCTTCGCCGCCGGCCAGGTGCACCTCCACCACGGCGGCGGGATCGAGCTGCTCGAGATAGCGCCCCATCGCCATGCCGCCATTGCGTTCACTCACCAGCAGATTGTGAAGATCGAGTAGCACGCCGCAATGGCCGTTGCGATAGAGATGGTTGAGAAAGGTGGGCTCCTCCATCTCCAGTTCCTGCAGGGGCGTCAGCAGGGCTGGGTTCTCCAGAAGAATGGGCAGGCCCGTGATCTGGCGCAGCTGCGTGAGTTTGTGCCGGAGCAAGGTGAGGG
>CAIVPT010000180.1 GCA_903907855.1 uncultured Synechococcaceae cyanobacterium
CCAAAAGGCTTCAGACAGGTAACCCGGAGACCCTCACTGTACTGAAGATGGGGGATTCGACCAACCTGCTGACCTGGAACTACCGGATGAACGACGAACTCATCCGAGATTTAACAGGGGCATCTAGGGGGCAGCAACTTCTATTGAACCAGCAGAATGCCAGCTTAACCATGAGGCTGAGCCTGCAATGCCGTCTGGCACAGTACTACCGAATTCATGTGGGCGCCCTCGGGGCTGTCTCCACCGGAGCGGCCGTAATCCTCGTGATCACTGGCATGATCCGCATGCCCAAGGGGATTGTGGAGATTTCCCGTGGCGAGCAAGCTATTTTCATCTCGTCGCTATCTTTATTGGTTCTTTCAGTTGGCTATCTATCCCTGGGTAGTGCACAGGAGCAGGCCAAGGCGAATTGGCAAGATCATCAACTGGGAATTGAGCTACTTTCTGAGTTCAGAAGCAGTCTGGCCAACAAGCAACTCCTGATCGCGCAGGAGCCAGGTTCAACAGTGCCGTCGGACAAGCCTGCGATCCCCCTGAGCAATCCAGCAGCAGTCGCCGAATTGGTAAGTAGGTTTGACCGGAGATTGTTGGCCATAAGCCATGGTTCTATAAAAATAGACACTAGCTTCTCCCGTCAAACCTATGAGAAGTTACTCCAGCAACAGCCGTCGCCCGAAAATACACTCCCAGGCAGCCCCTGAGATCCCAGCTCAGGCCCCGATCAACGCCTCATCCCCACTGAAATCCGGCGTGCCAGCCGGGCGCAGGGCGTAATCGTTGGCCCAGCTGTCGGCCAGGGTGGCCTCCAGGTCGAACTGCGGCTCCCAGGCCAGCTCGCGCCGCACCCGCGTGATGTCGGTGAGGAAGTGGGCCAGGCGCAGGGGGAAGGCCTTGCGGGCTTTCTTGTCGAGGCCCGCTGGATCGAAGCTGCGGATCGTCACACTCGCCGGATCCACGCCGGCCGCCCGGGCGGCGGCGGCCACCAGGCCCCGGAAGGTCACCCCCTGGCGGCCTGAGCAGTTGTAGATGCGATTCGCGGCCGCCTCCACCTCGATGCAGCGCGCCATCGCCGCCGCCAGATCCGCCACATGGCCCAGCTGGGTGATCGTGGTGCCATCCCCCGGCAACGGCACCGGCCGGCCATGGGCGATGCGATCGAAGAACCAGGCTTCGACCGGGTTGTAATTGCCCGGCCCCACGATGTACGTGGGCCGGAAGCTGGTGAACGGAATCCCCTCCGCCCGCAGCCAGCCCTCCGTTTCCGCCTTGCCCGCATGGCGGCTGGCCGGATCGGTGGGGCTCTCCTCATCCAGCGGCCACAGCTCGCTGTCGGCGTACACGCCCGCCGAACTCACATACACAAAGCGATGGCTCGGCGCGCCCGTGCGCTCCACCACCCGCCGCGAATCCTCCTGGCTGCGGCCCGAGCTGTCGACGATCACATCGAAGCGGCGCCCCTCCAGCAACGCCAGGCCGCCCTCCTCGCCCCGATCCCCCACCAGGTGCTCCACCCCCTCCGGCACCGGCTGGCGGCCGCGGGTGAACAGGGTCAACTCGTGCCCCGCCTCCCGCAGCAGCTCCACCAGCGGCCGGCCAACGAAGCGGGTGCCGCCCATCACCAGAATCTTCATCGCCTGCGCTGCCATTGCGGCGCCATTCAAGCGCCAGGGGGATCTCAGGGCCCGCAGGGCAACGGATGGCCCAGCTGCTCAAACGGCACCGGC
>CAIVPT010000181.1 GCA_903907855.1 uncultured Synechococcaceae cyanobacterium
ATCGGGGCGGTTGGTGGCCGCCACGATGATGATGCCGGTGTTGCCCTCAAAGCCATCCATCTCGGTGAGCAGCTGGTTGAGGGTCTGCTCGCGCTCGTCGTTGCCGCCGCCGAGGCCGGCGCCGCGCTGGCGGCCCACCGCGTCGATCTCGTCGATGAAGACGATGCAGGGGGCATTCTTCTTGGCCTGCTCGAACAGGTCGCGCACGCGGCTGGCGCCCACGCCCACGAACATCTCAACAAACTCGGAGCCGGAGATCGAGAAGAAGGGCACGCCGGCCTCACCGGCCACGGCCTTGGCCAGGAGCGTTTTGCCAGTGCCTGGAGGGCCCACCAGCAGCACCCCCTTGGGGATCTTGGCGCCGACGGCGGTGAAGCGATCGGGATTCTTGAGGAAATCCACCACCTCGGTGAGCTCGAGCTTGGCCCCCTCGATGCCGGCCACATCGCCGAAGGTCACCTGGGTCTGGGGCTCCATCTGCACCCGCGCCTTGCTCTTGCCGAAGTTCATCGCCGGGTTGCCGCCGCCGCCCTGGGCGCGGCGCAGCAGGAAGAACAGGCCGCCGAGCAGCAGGAGCGGGAAGAGCAGGCTGCCGATCGCCTGTTGCCACGGCGCCGCCTCGCGGGTGGGCTGCACGGCGATGTCAACGTTGTGGTCGTTGAGCAGCTTGAGCAGGTCCTTGTCGGGGGCGAGGTTCACCGTGGCGCGGGTGCCATCGTTCTCCACCACCTGGGCGGTGCCGCTCTCCGGGGAGATGAGCACGCGGGAGACCTCGTTGGCCTGCACGGCCTCCACGAAGTCGCTGTAGCGCAGGGTTCGGGCCGGGACGGCGTTGCGGCCGGAGCCGTCGAACAGGGCCGCGCCCACGGCCAGGAATGCCACCACCAGCAGCACGTAGAGGATGGCGTTGCGCCAACGCTTCTTCACCAGGGGTCTCCGCTGAGAATCGGGTAACAAATGGTAACCCCGCCGAACGGCGGCGGGGGTTGGCCGGGCTCAGCCGGCGGAGCGCAGCACCTCCACCACGCTGCGGAAGGCGAACCACTCGGGGATCTCCTCGCCGCCGCGCAGCATCTGGCGGAACTGGGTGCCGCTGAGCTTGCGCACGTGCAGACCGCGGGCCTCGGCGTGCTCGGCGGTGACGTAGCCCTCCTCCTCCGTGTACACGAGGTTCAGGGAGGGCACGGTTTCCATCCCCAGCTCGGGGGCGTGCTCGCGGGCGAAATCCTGGGCCTGGTAGGGGCCATAGAAGTCGTCGCCGGTGCGCGACGACTTGCAGCCGGCCATGTCGCGGCCGATGATGAAATGGCTGCAGCCGTAGTTCTTGCGGATCAGCATGTGCTGCAGCGCCTCGCGCGGGCCGGCCATGTGCATCGAGTAGGGCAGGTAGGCCCAGCGGATGCGCGGGTTGTCCACCTCCTCCGCCAGGCGCTCATAGGTCTGGAAGCGCACCGCACCGGCGATGTCGTCGTCTTGCGTGGGGCCGCAGGTGGGGTGCACCAGCACCACGCCGCCCTCGCTCACGTTGGTGGCGTGCAGGGCGCGGGTGAACAGCTCGTAGTGGGCCCGGTGGATGGGGTTGCGGCACTGGAAGGCCACCACGTCTTGATGGGGAGGCAGGGTGGCGCGCACCTCGGCCGGCGTGCGGCAGGGGAACACGCGCTGGGGCAGCGCCAGCCCCTGCACCCGCCCGCCGAAGTAGAAGCGACCGCGCTCCGTGGCGATCATCCGCACCGCCGGGTGCTCCAGTGAGGTGGTGCCGTAGCAGCCCCAGGCCTCCTTCACCTTGTCGGGCTCCCAGCGGCTCTCCACCGTGAACACCGCCAGCTCCTGGCCGCCGTAGGTGAGCAACAGCCGCTCGCCCACGGCGATCGTGGCGTCGTTGCTGTCGAAGACGATCGGCAGGCCGAACAGCAGGCCGCTGCTGGTGCGATGGCGCTCCACCACCGCCTCATAGTCCTCCTGGTGCATGAAGCCCCGCAGGGGCGAAAAGCCGCCCACCACCAGCAGCTCCACATCGCAGGCGTTGCGGTCGCTGCACTCCACCGTGCGGTCCACGGCGGCGCGCACCGCCTCGCGCTCCTGGGCAGGCACCATCAGGTCGACCAGGGTGCCGCCGTGGGGGGCGATCAGGGCGGAGGTGCGGGAACCGGCGGGGTGGGCGATCGACATGGCGACGGGTCACGCGGCGCAGAGGAGGCGGTGATTCTCCCAGACCGGCCGCTGGCCAACCCCATGAAAAAGGGCCCTGGCGGGCCCTGAAGGGGAGATCGGGAGAACTGGACCGCCAGCGGAGAGCGATCAGACCTTCTCGAGGCGGCCGTAGAGATCGCCGGTGATCTTCACATCGAGGGGATCCTTCGAGCCCATGTCGGTGTCGGAGGGTTGCAGGGCTGTGAACACGCCGGCGAACTCGCCGGTTTCGGCATCGACCTTGGTGATCGAGAAGTTCATCGTGCCCTGGCCATCCACGTAGCGCTTGATGTTCTCGCGCAGGATCTCCTGGTTGCCGGAGCCGAGGGCCACCAGGCCCTGGGCGTACTCCACACCGGTGGTGAGGCCGCGGCCCTTGGGATCCAGGAAGTTGGAGGTGCGATAGCTGGGCACGCGGTAGCTGCCACTCAGATCGGTGCTGGTGGTGAGGGCCGTGCCGCTGCCTTCCGCCACGAGCTCCTTGCTGGAGAAGGTGAAGGGCACTTCCTCACCGCCGGGCAGGAGCACGGTGATGATCTGGAAATCGAGGCCGCCCAGCTCCTGGAAGGAGAGGGAATCGCCCTTGAGGGTGAGATCGCCGTAGACCTGATCGAGGCTGGAGGTGGCGCGGGTGAGGATCTTGCCGGCCACGAACTGGGCCTCCTGGCGCTTGTTCGCCGGCTCGCCCTTCACGAACACTTCGGCGGGATGGAGGCAGATTTCACGCAACTGATAGCGGCTGGCCGCATCCAGGGGGATCGAGCCGCGGGCGCTATCGGGGAGGGTGGGGCATTCGTTGGCCAGGCCGGTGTTGTGGATGTCCTCGTAGGTGAGGTTGGCCCGGTCGACAGCCTTGGCCCCGCCGCTGCATGCGGTCACCAGGGTGAGGCACAGCGCCAGCATCAGGGCCAGCAAGGGACGGAAACGCATGGGGAGACGCCGCAGAGACAGGGGAGGAACTGGGCTGTGGCCGATCCTACCGGTGTCGATCGCCGGCTCCTGATAGGTTGCGGGGGCTCTCAACAACCTGTATGAGAGAGCGATGAACCATCCCGGTCTCCCCTCCCCCGTGCCCTCCGAATCCCCGAGCGGCGATCCGCGGGCCGAGGCCGCCCTGGCCCAGCTCGAAGCGCTGGCCGGGGAGCTCGAAGGTGAGCCCGAGGCACTGCTGGCGCTGCTGCGGCGCCTGGAGCAGCTCCATCGCACCATCCAGGACGGCCCCTTCCGCGCCAGCCTGCCGGAGGATCGCAACCACCTGTTCGACCTCCTGGCGGAAATGGAGCGCAGCGGCGGCTGGCCCTACATCCCGCGCCTGCAGCTGCGCACCTTCCTCGATCTGCTCCAGCGGGAGGAGGGCACTCCGGAAGCGGCCGCCGGGGGGGCGGAGGATTCGCTGGCCGCCTGAGCAGACTTTCCTAGCCGCCTAAATCCGGGCGAACAGCCTGGGGCCGTCAGTCTTCGTCGAAGGGTTCCTGGTCGACCAGATGCACGTAGGGCCTGGCGAGATCGGGGCGGTGGATGGCCAGGGCACGCAGCAGGTGCCAATCCTGCAGGCCGGCGAAAGGGGTGGGGTAGTCGTCGTCTTCGAGGCGGCGGGCCAGCTCGGCAACGGCCGCTTCATCGAAGCCGGCTAGCCGTTCGGGCGTGATCGCTGCCGGGGATTCGGCCGGAAAATCGGACACAGCGGGGGCAGGGCGGAGGGGGGTTATCAGCGATAATGGCGGGCGATGGGGAATTAGCTCAGCTGGTAGAGCGCTGCGATCGCACCGCAGAGGTCAGGGGTTCGAGTCCCCTATTCTCCACTGCCTTATTTTCCACCACCTTTCCCTGGGCGGCTGCCCGGCTGAAACGTTTGTCATGGCGATGCACTGGACCCCCGCCGCCGAAGCTCGCCTCAAGGAGGTGCCCTTCTTTGTGAGGCCGGCGGTGCGGCGCCGCATCGAGAAGCTGGCGGCGGAGGCCGGCCTTGCCGAGGTGGATGAGGCTATGTACGACAAGGCGCGGGCAGCGTTCGGCCAGAAGTGAGCGGGCAGGCGCGGGGGCGCGAACCCCTGGGGACAAAAAAGCGCGGCCTTAACCGCGCTTATGACCTTTGGACTTTGTGCGTCGGCTAGGCCAGGGCCGCTGGCATCAGGCGGGGCCTCTGGCACCCACCTGGATGCGTCGCTTCAGGCGACGGCTGGCGCCAAAGGCGGCGGCGATGCCCACGATCGGCAGGGGACCGGGCACATAGAGGGGGGCCACCAGGATCGCCGAAGCGCCTGTGTCATTGGCCACCACGATGTTGATGGTCTGGGTGCCAGCGTTGAGGGTCAGCACCTGATCGATGTTGCTGAAGGTCTCGTAGCTGTTGAGGGTGCCCAGGAGGGTGCCCCCGAAGATATTCGGAAACTGGGTACCGACGCCGCCGATGGTGCCGCCCAGATACAAGGTGGCCCGATCGTCCACCATGCCCTTCAGGCGAATCATGTAATCACCGGAGGTTGGAACCGTGAAGTCTTGGCTCAAGATCCAGAAGCCTGGGCCCACGTCGCCGGCGATGGAATTGGGTGCCACCCAGTAGTTGGGAATCCCGATGGTGCTGACTCCGGCCTGGGGGGTGCCGCCACCGGTGTACGCAGGCGTTGTGTTCTGGAGAACGAACGCGCTGTAGGGGGTGGGGGACGGAGGCACGTAGGAGCTGGGAACCGCCGTTACTTTCCAGGCGGGATCGAGGGTTCCCGGGGCCATGCCTTGGCCGGTGCCCAGGATGGGAGCCACAGGGGGCGTGGGCGCCACCGCAATCGCCTGAGCGGACTGGGGGGCCAGAAGGCCCGCGGTGGCGGCGGAGGCCGGCCTTGCCGAGGTGGATGAGGCTATGTACGACAAGGCGCGGGCAGCGTTCGGCCAGAAGTGAGCGGGCAGGCGCGGGGGCGCGA
>CAIVPT010000182.1 GCA_903907855.1 uncultured Synechococcaceae cyanobacterium
GCTACCGATCATCGCAATCTCTTTGATTGCCTCGGCAAGCGTACTGATCTTCCAGAATCGCCAAAGCGGCGTCCTGCCGAGCCTGGTGACATTTGTTCTTGCCCTGCAACGAATGAATACACGACTTGGATCGATCAATTCACTCCTCACAAATCTCGTAGCCAATACCGCATTGATCGATCGGCTGAACTCGATTCTCGATGATTCCGACAAGGAATTCGTACGCCCTGGCGGCCAACCCTTTACCCAGCTTCATCGGGAGATATGCCTGGAAAATGTCGGCCTCCGCTACAGCCCCGATCTCGCCCCTTCGGTCAGCGACATCAATCTGGTGATTCAAAGCGGCCAGACCGTCGCACTCGTTGGCTCCAGCGGAGCCGGCAAAAGCACAATCGCCGACCTACTGGTGGGTCTGTACCAGCCCACCGAAGGCAGGATCCTGATCGACGGCATCGACCTGCACACCCTTGAGATCTCGAGCTGGCAGCGCAAGCTCGGCGTTGTAAGCCAGGACACCTTTCTCCTGAACAACAGCATCGCCGCCAACATCGCCTACGGAACTCCGGAAGCGGATCGACAGGCCGTCGAGGCTGCCGCCAGGGCGGCCCAGGCCGCGGGCTTCATCGCCGGTCTTCCCGATGGCTACGACACGGTGATTGGGGAGCGGGGCTATCGGCTCAGTGGCGGCCAACGCCAGCGGATCTCCCTGGCCCGGGCCCTATTGCGCGATCCCCAGCTGCTGATCCTTGATGAAGCCACCAGCGCCCTTGACAGCCAGAGCGAACGGCTTGTGCAGGAGGCGATCGAACGGTTCGAACGTACCCATACCGTGCTGGTGATCGCCCACAGACTCAGCACGATCGTCAACGCGGATCTGATCTGTGTGATGCAGGCGGGTCAAATCATCGAGCGAGGACGCCATGCTGACTTGCTGGCAGCCCGAGGCAGCTACGCCCACCTCTGGCAACAGCAATCCCAAGGGGGAAACATCTCCAAACCGCCGCACGATCAGCTTGAGCCTCTGGAATCCTCGGTTTAAGCTGCCCCCATGACCGTAGACGGAGAGCACCAGGCCCACCGCGCCATCCACCACACCATCGACCGCACCATCCACCTCAGCGTGGCCATTCCCACCTACGGAAGGGACCAGGTGCTGGCAGAGAGCATTGAGGCTCTCCTGAAGCTGGAGGCCGAGCCCTGGGAACTGCTGGTCATCGACCAGACGCCGCGCCACACCCCGGCCGTTGATTCGCTGCTTCGCACCTGGCAGAGCGAGGGTCGCCTGCGCTGGATTCGTCAATCGCCGGCCTCGATCACCGCCGCGATGAACCGGGCGCTGCTGGAAGCGCAGGGCAGCCATGTGCTCTTTCTCGACGACGACATTCTTCCTGATGCAGACCTGTTGATGGCCCATCAACAGGCAGCGGCCCATCATCCCCACACCATGATCGCCGGGCGCGTTCTCCAGCCCTGGCACAAGGGGGCCGCCGACCCGGAGGACGCCGCGTTCGGCTTCAACAGCACCTCGCCTCGCCCCCTGCAGGAATTCATGGGAGGCAACGTATGCATACCGCGAAAGCAGGCGCTGGCCCTTGGTGGTTTCGATCGCAACTTTGTGCGAGTTGCCTATCGATTTGAGGCGGAATTCGCCCATCGCTGGCGGGAAGCCGGTCACGGCATCTTCTACGAGCCTGCTGCTCTTATTCATCACCTAAAAGCCGAGCGGGGCGGCACGCGCAGCTACGGCCAACACCTCACCACCCTCCGCCCCGACCACGCCGTAGGCCGTTACTACTTTCTGCTGCGCACCCTGCCGCCCCGCGCCGCGCTGGGGGCCGCCGCCGCCGCCTGGATCCGTTCGGTGCGCAGCCGCCACCACCTGCGCCATCCCTGGTGGATTCCCCTGACCCTCACCGCCGAGATGCGGGGGTTTCTCTGGGCCCTGCGCCTGAACACGAGGGGGCCCCGGGGCATCCCCCGCCACCAGCCCCCCCGTCTGCTGATCGTCACCAGCCATCCGATCCAGTACCAGGCCCCCCTGTTCCGCGCCCTTGGCACCAGCTCGGAGCTGGACGCGGAGGTGCTCTTCCTCACCCTCCCCGATGCCGCCCAGCAAGGGGAGGGCTTTGGGCTGTCCTTCGACTGGGATCTGCCCCTGCGCGAGGGGTATCGCTGGCGCCAGGCCCTCTCCACCCGAGGAGCCGGCCTTGCGGGAGGCTTCCGGGGCCTGCGGCTACGCCATCCCGTCCGTGAGCTGCTGGGGGGGGATCGCCCCCCCGACGCGGTGCTGGTGATGGGCTGGCAGGTGGAGGGATTGGTGCAGATGGTTCTGGCGGCCCGTCGCCGCGGCCTGCCGGTCCTGCTGCGCGGTGACTCGGCAGACCAGCCGCCACGGCCCTGGGCCGTGCGCCGCCTGCATCGGTTCCTGTTGGGCCAGGCCAGTGCGGTGTTGACCGTGGGGGAGGCCAACGACCGCTTCTACCGAGCCAACGGCGTGCCCGAGGATCGCCGCTTCCCCAGCCCCCACTTCGTCGACAACGACTTTTTCGCCAACGGGGCCGCCCGCTTGGCGCCCCGCCGCCCAGAACTGCGCCAGCGCTGGGCCATTCCCCCCCAGTGCTTCTGCTTCCTATTCGCCGGCAAACTGCAGCCGAAGAAGCATCCGCTCGACCTGCTGGAGGCCCTGGAGCACCTGGTGGCCGATCCAGAAGCCCCCCCCGTTCATCTGCTGGTCGTGGGCAGCGGGGAGCTGGAGGCCGCCTGCCGGGAGCGGGTGGCCCGCGCTGCGCTGCCGGTGAGCTTCGCCGGTTTCCTGAATCAAAAGGAAATGGCAGGCGCCTACGCCGCCAGCGATGCGCTCGTGCTCCCCTCCGACCACGGCGAGACCTGGGGCCTGGTGGTGAACGAGGCGATGGCCTGTGGCCTGCCCGCCATCGTCAGCGATCAGGTGGGCTGCACGGAGGATCTGGTGCGTGGCGAGCGCACCGGCCTGGTGTTCCCCTGCCGGGATGTGGCTGCGCTGACGGCGGCCCTGGGGGCAATGGCTCGGGATCCGGCTGCCGCCGGCAGGATGGGCCAGGAGGCTCGGGCGCGGGTGATGGGGCGCTACGGAATTGCTCAGGCCGCCGAAGGGGTGCGCCAGGGCCTGCGCCGGGCTCTGGTCGACGACCGATGAGCGCCCCCCTCCTACCCATGCGACCATCGGCGGCAGAGGCGACAGCCCTTCAGCAGCAGGAACCGCACAGCCGCCTCCCCCGACCCTCTTCGGTCTCCCGCATCCATGACACCCACCCTGCTGCTCATCCTGTTGCTCTTGCCGCTGGCGGTACTGCTGGCGGATGGCAACTGGCGCGCTTCGCTTCTTTACAGCGTGGTGATCGGCTTTCTGCAGGATCCGCTGCGCAAGATCACTCCTGACCAGCCCGCCCTTTATGTGGGACTGGTGCTGGTGGGCATGGTGCTCACGGCGCTGGTTCTCTATAGCCGCATCGGACGCCTGAACCTTGACCCCCTATTCAGCGGCGATCGTCAACTGATCGGGATTGTCGAAATCTTCCTGGCACTCCTGCTAATTCAAACCCTAAACTCCTTCCTTACCGTTGGATCCGTCACACTGACACTAATCGGCCTTGGTTTTTACCTCGCCCCCCTGATGTCTCTGTGGATTGGTTTTCAGTTTGCCCTTCAGCCCTCTGCGGTCCAACGCTTTCTACGGGTTTACCTTGTGATGGCAATCCTCTTTGCCTTCACCCTCTTCCTCTCCTATCGAGGCGCCGATTCAATTTTCTTCAAGGAGGTGGGAGAGGGCATTCAAATCAATATCGTCGAACTGGGAATCATGCAGCAGGGGTATGTAGGGCTGTGGCGAAGCAGTGAGGTGGCCGCCTGGCATCTCGGCGCAGCCTGCTGCTTTCTCCTGATTCTTGGCGTCAGCAGCCGCCGCACCAACCTGATCGCCCTCTCCTCCACCCTGATGGTGGTCCTGCTGGTGGTCAGCACCCTCACAGGCCGGCGCAAGGTCTTGACCCTGGTTGTGGGCTTTCTGGGGGTGTACAGCCTGTTGATCGGTTTCAGGGGCGACTCGCGCGTGCGCACGAACGTGCTCGCGGGGGTGGGTGGCAGCGGCATTGCCCTCTCCCTCTTGCTCAGCTTGCAGGGAAACCCAGCCAATACAGGAACCCTGGGCGGCTTCGTACGACGAACCCTCAATGTGGTCGAATTTGTAGACGATCGCTTCAATACCCTTGGCTTTAACGCCATCGGCGCGGCCCTGGAAGCGGCCGGACCGTTCGGGTTCGGGGTGGGCGCCCTCGCCCAGGGGGCGGTCAGTCTTGGCATCCGCGTCCGCGGCGGAACCTGGGCGTCGGAAGGGGGCCTGGGCAAAATTGCTGCCGAGCTGGGCATCGCAGGCATCGCCCTCTTCGGCTTGATTCTGGTTCTGCTCAGCATTCTCTATTGGCGTATTGTAGTCCAGTTGCGTTTCGCGCCCCCCAACTATTCACTGCTCAACCTTGGCCTGATCGCCTTCCTGGCCGCGAACCTCCCCAACTTCGCCGTGGCCAGTCAGATCTACGGCGACCCCTTCGTGCTCAGCGTTCTGGGTCTAGTCGCTGGATTCATTCTAGCCAGTCCCACGGTGATCCAGGCCTACCTTCAGGGTCAGCACCAGCGCCTACCCAGCCAGGGGGCCTTACCACCACCGTCCCTGCCCCCCTCGCCAGCCCCACCCCCCAAGGTGCCGTCGTGAGGGTGCTGCACCTGATCCCCTCCATCGGCCCGGTACGGGGCGGCCCGAGTGAGGCGGCTCTTTCCATGGTCGCCGCCCTGCGCAACCAGGGGATCGAAGCCGCCCTGGTGAGCACCGACGACAACGGCCCCGGACGGATGGAGCTTCCCACCAACCGCTGGCTGGTCCATGCGGAGGTGCCGGTGCGCCTGTTCCCCCGCTGGAGCCCCCCGATCCGAGCCCTGCGGGAGTTTGGCTGGAGTCCGGCCCTGGGGCAGTGGCTGACGAGCGAGTTGCGCCACTGGGATCTGCTGCATGTGCATTCCCTCTTTTCCTGGCCCACCTCCAGGGGAATGGCCATCGCCCGGCGCCAGAGGGTTCCTTACCTCATCCACTGCCTGGGCCATCTGCAACCCTGGAGCCTGGGCCAGAGCGCCTGGCGCAAGCAGCTGTACCTGAACCTTGTGGAACGGCGCAACCTCAACGGCGCCGCCGCCCTGCAGGCCACCTCCCCCGCGGAGGCCGAAGATTTCGCCCGCCTACGGCTGCGCCCCCCGGTATTCGATCTGCCGCTGGGCGTGACGATCCCCACGCCGTTGCCGGATGTGCGGCGACGCCTCCAGCAGGCCTATCCCCAGCTCGACCCCCAGACGCCCAAGCTGTTGTTCCTGGCCAGGCTCCACCCGAAGAAGCGGCTGGAGTGCCTGCTGGAGGCGTTGGCGCTGCTGCAGCGCC
>CAIVPT010000183.1 GCA_903907855.1 uncultured Synechococcaceae cyanobacterium
GGCCCCGCTCCCGCGATACCTCCCCGAGCCGTTCGCGCCGGTCCGCCAGCCGCTCCCGCAGGCGCCCCCCTGCCCGCTCCCGCAGGGCGCCCTGGGGGACCCGCTCGCGCACGGCTCCCACTCCGGCCAGCAGGCGCCCGTCGCCCAGGCGGACGCGGTCGCGGCTGCGTTCCTTGACCTGTTCCCCCTGCAGGTTCACATAGGCGATGTCTGTGAGCAGGCCGAGGCGGCCATGCTCCAGGCTGCCGCGCAGGGAGACGGTGCTCTGCAGGGCGTCGAGCAGCTGGCCGAGGGTGAGGGTGGATTCGGCGGTGAAGCCCTGGATCGTGGTGCTGTTGGTGGTGCGCAGCGGCAGGTATCCGTAGAGCTCCAGGGTGCCGGCCCAGTTGGAGGGGGCTGGGTTCTCGGCGCTCTCCCCCTGGGCGGAGGTGGCGGCGAGGGGGTCGGTGATGGGGGCGCCGTCGGCGGGGCGCTGGAAGCGGCTGCGATCCGCCGGTGCCAGCTCCACCGCTGCGGCCGCCAGATCTGGGGCGGAGGTCGGGGCGGGGGCCGCCTGGGCGGGGGGCAGGCTGAGGGCCAGGTTGAGGGCCAGGCCGGCGGGTAGGGCACGGAACGCCAAGGAAGAAGGGGGCCACGCGCCGGCCATGGGATCACAACAGGAATGGGCCGGACGTTATCCGAGCGACGCCTGAAGCACCAGCCCCGCAGGTACCGGAAGGGTCAATCCGGGTGGGCGGTCGCCGTTTGTGGAGCCAGGCCGAGGCGCCGGTCGAGCAGCCACAGGCCCACCACGGTGGTGAGGGTCACCATCAACACCAGAGCGGCGAAGGTCACGCTGTCGATCAGGCCCACCGACAGGGCGGTGGTGGCGAACACCAACCCCGGCACCCCACGCGGCATCAGACCGAACACCACCAGCCAGAGATCGATACCAGCGGCCCGGTCCGCCGCCCGGATCGCCAGGCCGCAGGCGAGCTTGCTCACCACCGCCAGCACGGTCAACAGGGCGGCGAGGCTCCAGGCCTTCGGCTCGATCAGGGTGGCCAGGGGCAGCCGCAGCCCCACCGAAAGGAAGTACAGCGGCAGGAACACCTCCGAGAGCAGCGTCAGCACCTGCGACACCTCCGCATCCACCGGCCGCAGCCGCGCCAGCAGCACCCCGCCCCAGAGGGCCCCCAGCAGGCTGGTGAGGCCGCTGGCCTCCCCCAGCCAGGCGCTGCCGATCAGCAGGATCAGGATCGCCAGGGGGCTCCGCGGCGCCGGGCGGCCACTGCGGGCCCAGCGATCCACTGCCGCGTAGCTCAGGGCCGCGGCCGATCCCGCCAGCAGCAGACCCGCGGGGCCGAAGCCCACCGCCCCCAGCCGCTGGCCGCCAAAAGCGGTGGCGAGGGTGAGCAGGCCGATGGCCGGCAGATCATCGAGCACCGATACGCCCACCAGCAGCCGGCCGCTGGGGCTGCGCAGGGCGGCCCGCTGCGCCAGCACCCGCAGGGTCACGCCGGTGCCTGTGGCGCTCAGCACCGCCAGGCACAGCAGGGTGGGGGCGATGTCCAGGCCGAACCAGGTGCGCAGGGGCAGGTAGGCCACCAGCGGCGCCAGGCAGCTCAGGGCCACCGTGCGCAGGACCGTCTGGGGCCGGCACAGGAGCAGATCGCCCCGCACCTCCAGCCCCACCTGAAAGAAAAGGGTGAGCACCCCCAGTTCCATCAGGCCGGACAGGGGGGCCACGTGGCGGAAGGGAAGGATCGTGTTGCCCAGCACGAAGCCGATCCCCATCTCCAGCACGATCGCCGGCACCGCCCAGCGCGCCAGGGGGCCGGAGCTCAGCCGTGCCAACACCAGCCCCCCCAGCAGAATCAGCAGGGTGGTGAGCAGGGTGGGGGAGGCCATCAGCGCGGCGGAATCAGTTGGGCACCTCCGAGGCCTTGGCCTCCAGCGTGACCAGGCTTTCGGCAGCCTGCACGCGCACGGCGTAGGCCAGTTCCGAGCCAACGCCGGAGCCCCGGTAACTGCCGCTCACCGCTGCCGCCAGCCCATGGTCGGGTGCGGCCGCCAGGGTGACATGGCCATCGGCAACCGCCAGCCCCAGGCTGGGGTCATAGGGCCGCCAGCCGCCGCCGCTTACGTACACCTCCGCCCAGGCGTGCAGCTCGTGCTCGGTCACCTCCTCGGGATGGTGCATCGAATAGCCGCTCACGAACCGGGCGGCCAGACCCTGGCTGCGGCAGGCGGCCACGTAGAGCATGGCGGTGTCGCGGCAGGCACCGCTGCGGCTGGCCAGGGTCTGCTCCGGCGTCAACGGCGCGCCATCGAGCCGGCCGATGTGGTGGAAGTCGTGGTGGATGCGGTCGGCCAGGTGCATCAGGAAGGCGGTGGTGGAGCCCTCCACCTCCGCCGCCAGGCCCTCGGCCCAGCGGCGAACTTCCTGGGAAACCTCCCCCCCCAGACAGGGGGCCAGGGAGCGGAGTTCCTCCGATCCGTAGGCCATGGGCAGGCGGGCCGCTTCCGGGCGGGTGACGATCCAATCGAAGGGATTGGTGCGCAGGGTTTCCACCACCAGCTCCAGCTCGATCGTCAGCCTGTCGCGCTGGTGGTCGAACCAGGCCACCTCCACGGCGTTGCCGTCGGCCTCCAGCACGCGGCTCAGCCCGGCCGGTGGGGCCTGCAGGCTGAGGTTCCGGCGCAGCAGGCGCTGGCTGGCGTCCTGCCGCGGGGTGAGCCGCAACACCATCGGTTCCAGAAATACCGGCCGCTCGTAGCGGTAGGTGAGCCGATGGCGGATGTGGAAGAGCATCGTCAGCGGAGGGATTCGCGCAGGCTGGCCTCGAACCCCTCCGCCAGCTCGAAGCTGCGTAACGATTCGCCGCCCAGGTCTTCCACAAGCGGGAAGAAGCGCAGCTCGAACCAGTCCTGGAACATCGCGAAATCGCGGGGGGTGGGCCAGAGCTGGTGGTCGCGGCACCAGAGATCGAGTTCCGCCTCGAAGATCGCGGGCCAGCGCTCCTCCAGCCGCTGTCGCAACTCCCCTTCGTCATCCCAGGTGGGCAGTAGGTAGAGGCTCTGCTCGTCGCCGAGCCCCTCCATGTCCTCCCGGGTCCAGAAGGGACGACTCCAGTCGAGCATCGGGCGGCGAGGTGCCACCGCGATGGCGCATCGGTTGACCACGGCCATGGCGGACGCTCCCAGCGGGAAGACGGGGGGCGAAGGGAAACGTCGACCGTAGCCTTCTCCGCCGCCGATTTCCTCAGGGAAACCACGGAAGAGAGACCCCCAGAAAGGGTCAGGCCGATCGCCGGCGTTGGCGTGCGCCGCGGCCCCTACCTACGGTGCGCCCATGAGCGCCATCGTCCACTCCGGCCGCCCGGCGGCCCGGCGGCCGCTTCGTCGGCTCGCGGCCATCCTGCTGGGGGGCACCGCCGCCTGGCTGGCCACCGCCTCCCTGCCACCGGTGCCCTCCGCCGTGCTCCTCTCCCTGCTGCTGGCCGGCGGGGCGTCCCAGGTGGGGGCACCCCTGTTCTCCGCCCTCGGCACCTGGCTGCTGAGCGGAGCGGCGGCCGGGGGCCTGCTCGGCACCGCCGCCAGCCTGACCGGCAAGGCCCAGCATCTCCCCCCGGCCGCCCACCTGCCGACCCGTTTGACCACCGTGGCGCTGCTCGCCTTGGCCGGTGTGGTCGGGGGGCTGTGTCTGGGCCGGGATGCCGACCATCCCCACCGCCGTCACCCCCGCGACCTGCTGCGCTCCGCCAGTGCCCTCACCACCGGCCTGTTCGCCTTTGTGGTCACGCTCACCTTTCTGCACCAGGGGCTGGAGGGCGCCCGCGCCTTCTCCAGCCGGCTGAGCACCACCCTCACCATTGTGGTCACCTCCGTTGTGCTGCCTGGCTGGCTGGTCCAGCAGCTGCAGCTGCACCACCGGCCTGCGACCCCGCTTCCGGAGCCGGAATGATGGGCGAGCCGCTGCTTCCCCTTGAGGAGGTGCTCGTGCCCCTGGCGGCCGCCACGCGCCTCCTGCTCGAAAGCCTCTCGGTGCTGACGGTGCTCTACGGATTGCTGGCCACCATCCGCCAGTTCCTGCCCCGCCTGGGCCGCTCCCTGCCCGAGCGCCCCTCCAACCGTGCCCGCCTCACCTTCGCCAGCTGGCTGGCTTTGGCCCTGGAGTTCCAGCTGGGGGCCGACGTGGTCTCCACCACCACCGCCCCCTCCCAGGCCAACTTGATCCAGCTGGGGGTGGTGGCCGTGATCCGCACCTTCCTCAATCTGTTCCTGGGGCGGGAGATCGAGGCGGAGCAGCGCATCGAGCGCGAAGCGGCCGGCGGTTCCGCCGCACCCCAGGGTCGATGAGCGTCAACGTCACCAACGAGTTGGCAAAGGAGCGCAACCGCGCTGCGGCGGAGCGCACCTTGATGGCCTGGATTCGCACCTGCCTCTCGTTGATCAGCTTCGGCTTCGGCCTCGACAAGATCGTTGCGGCGATCAACAGCCGCGGCGGCATCCAGCGCCCGGCCCAGCTCAGCGTCGTGCTGGTTTCCGTGGCCTTCGTGGTCACCGGCTGCCTGGCGATGGGGGGGGCGATCTGGCAGCACCGGCGTGTGCTGCGACGGTTGCGGCGCGAGGAGTACACCTACCGCGAGGAGCCCTCCATCGCCCTGGCTACGGCGATGCTGCTGGGGCTGATCGGAATGGCGGCCCTTGTGGTCCTCGTGGTGGGCGCGACCACCCGCTGAGGGTTTTCCCCGCCCCCGTTTTCACTACCCCCCTTCACGGCTTCGCCCCCCTCCCCTGCCTCGCCGATGCAGCTCCTCATTCCCGCCACCCTGTTCACGTTGATGTTTGCCCTCGGCCTGGGGCTGCGGGGGGAGGCGGTGGCGTTGCTGCGGCGCCGCCCCGCCCTGTTCGCCCGGGTGTTGCTGGGAACCTGCGTGCTGGTGCCCCTCGCGGCCCTGCTGCTGCTCCGCAGTCCCCTGCTGGAGAGTCTCTCGGTGCCGGCGCGGTTGGCGATCGCCCTGATGGCGGTGAGTCCCAGCGCGCCGCTCACCCTGCGGAAGGCCGGCCGCCAGGGAGGGGATCGGGAGCTGGCGGCCGTGCTGCAGCTGCTGGCGGCGGCGGCGGCGGTCGTCACGATCCCGCTGCTGGCGGATGTTTACCGGGCGGTCTTCGATCTCAGCGGTTGGGACATCCAGCCGCTGCCGGTGGCCCGCCAGGTGCTGCTGGTCCAGGGGGTGCCGCTGGCGCTGGGGGTGCTGGTGCGCCGCACCCTGCCGCGCCTGGCCGAGAAGCTCGAGGGTCCCCTCGATCGGGCGTCGAACCTGCTGCTTCTCCTGCTGACGACGGTGATCCTGGTGCGTTCCTGGCCCCTGCTGCAGGCGTTCCTGGCCGCCAATCTGCCTGGCATCGGCTGCATCGCCCTGATGGTGCTGCTGGCTTTGGCGATCGGCTGGCTGCTCTCCGGTCCGGGGTTGCAGGAGCGCACCACCGTGGCGGTGGTGACCTCCACGCGCAACCCGGGCCTGGCGCTCCTCTTCGCCAGCACCCATGCCGCCGACGTGAGCGGGCTGAAGCTGGCGATCCTGGTGTACGTGCTGGTGACCCTGCTGCTGTCGCTGCCCTTCCTGCGGCTGCATCGCTGGCTGGTGCCGGCCTGAGCTGACCCTTTCAGAGTGTTAGCCCGGTGGGCCGCCCTTCCTCCTGTGGCTAGCAAAGGGTTCTCGTTGCACGAGCTCTCTCCGCCATGCCCAACGGCAAGCCCAACATCCTCATCCTCTGGGGCGACGACATCGGCCAGAGCAACCTGAGCTGCTACAGCCATGGCCTGATGGGGTACCAGACCCCGAACATCGACCGCGTGGCCCAGGAAGGGGCCAAGTTCATCCACTACTACGCCGAGCAGAGCTGCACCGCCGGCCGTGCCGCCTTCATCAGCGGACAGAGCGTGTATCGCACGGGCCTGAGCA
>CAIVPT010000184.1 GCA_903907855.1 uncultured Synechococcaceae cyanobacterium
AGCCCCACCGCCGCCCCGATGCGCCTCGCCCTGGCCCAGCTCAATGCCCTGGTGGGCGACCTCGACGGCAACGCCCGCCGCATCCTGGCGATCTGCCACCAGGCGGCCGAGGGCGGGGCCGACCTGGTGCTCACCCCCGAGCTGTCGCTGTGGGGCTACCCGCCGCGGGATCTGCTGCTGCGGCCGGCCCTGATCGAACGGCAGCACGTTGCCCTGGATGGCCTCGCGGCGGCCCTGCCGGCGGATCTGAGCCTGCTGGTGGGCGTTGCCGAGCCGCTGGTCGGCGCCGACCAGCCCCACCTCCACAACGCCCTGGCGCTGGTGGAGCGGGGCGGCTGGCGGATCGTCGCCCGCAAGCAGCTGCTGCCCAGCTACGACGTGTTCGATGAGCGGCGCTATTTCCGCCCTGGCGATGAGGCGGCGGTGCTGGAGCTGGAGCGGGGGGGCAGGCGCTGGCGGCTCGGGCTCACCATCTGCGAAGACCTCTGGGTGGAGGAGGAGCTGCAGGGGCACCGGCTGGCGGGGGCCGATCCGGTCGGGGCGCTGCTGCCCCATCGCATCGACGTGCTGCTCAACCTGTCGGCCTCCCCCTTCGGGCAGGGGAAGCTGGCCCTGCGCCATCGCCTCGCCGCCCGGGCAGCCGCCCGCCTGAGCGCGCCTGTGGTGTACGTGAACCAGGTGGGCGGCAACGACGAGTTGGTGTTCGACGGCGCCAGCTTCGCGGTGGATGCCAGCGGCAACCTGGAGTGCCAGCTGCCGTGCTCGGGCGAGGCTCTGGCGTTCTGGGATCGGCCCGCCGGGCCACTGGCCCTCTCCCCCCCTGCGCCGCTGCCCTCTGATTCGGAGCAGCTGCTGCGGGCCCTGGTGCTCGGGGTGGGGGATTACGCCCGCAAATGCGGGTTCCGCAGCGCCCTGCTCGGCCTCAGCGGCGGCATTGATTCGGCCCTGGTGGCGGTGCTCGCCAGCGCCGCCCTCGGAGCCGACCAGGTGGAAGCCCTGCTGATGCCCTCCCCCTACAGCTCGGAGGGATCGCTGACGGATGCCCGCGCCCTGGCGGAGCGGCTCGGCATCGGCCAGCGGGCGCTGCCGATCGCGTCGCTGATGGAGGGCTTCGATGGGGCCCTCACGCCGGTGCTGGGGGAGGCGCCATCCGGGCTGACGGCGGAGAACCTGCAATCGCGCATCCGCGGCACCCTGCTGATGGCGGTGGCCAACGCCCAGGGGCGTCTGCTCCTCTCCACCGGCAACAAATCGGAACTGGCGGTGGGGTACTGCACCCTCTACGGCGACATGAACGGCGGGCTGGCGGTGATCGGCGACCTCTACAAAACCACCGTGTTCGCGCTGTGCGAGTGGCTCGACAGCGCCGCCGCCGCTCCTGCCCGCGCGGCGCTGGGCCTGCCGGCCGAAGGGGAGCTGATCGGCGCGGCGATTCGCCACAAGCCCCCGAGCGCCGAGCTGAGGCCCGACCAGCGCGACAGCGATTCGCTGCCCGATTACGCGGTGCTCGATCCGATCCTGCGGCGCCTGGTGGAAACGCTGGCCAGCCCCGAGCAGCTGGTGGCGGAGGGGGCCGATGCCGCGGTGGTGGGGCGGGTGGCCCAGCTGCTGCGGCGCGCCGAATTCAAGCGCCGCCAGGCCGCCCCGGCCCTGAAGGTGAGCGGGCGATCGTTCGGCAGCGGCTGGCGGATGCCGATCGCAGCGGCGACCGGGCAGGAGCTGCTCTGAGGGGCCGGGCTTAGGGTCGCCCCATCGCCTCCGCAGCGTTCCCGGCCCATGGCAAGCACCGGCCCGGCCTCGTCCCACAGCTCCCCGCTGGCCAGCATCGGCGTGCCGAAGGAGATCAAGCGGGATGAGCGGCGCGTGGCCCTCACCCCCGATGGCGCCCACGAGCTGGTGTCCCAGGGGATGGAGGTGCGCATCGAGGCGGGGGCGGGCCTGGGGGCCGGCATCGGCGACGACGACTACCGGGCGGTGGGTGCCCGGCTGGTGAGCCGCGAGGAGGCCTGGGCTGCCCATCTGGTGGTGAAGGTGAAGGAGCCGCAGCCGGAGGAGTTCGGCTTCCTGCGCCAAGACCTGGTGCTGTTCACCTATCTGCACCTGGCGGCCTACCCAGAGGTGGGGCGGGCCCTGATCGAGGCGGGCACCACCGCCGTGGCCTACGAAACCGTGCAACTGGACGATGGCAGCCTGCCGCTGCTGGCGCCGATGAGCGAAATCGCGGGTCGGCTGGCGGCCCAGGTGGGCGCCCACCTGCTGGAGCGGCCCCATGGCGGCCGGGGCGTGTTGATCGGCGGCTGCACCGGTGTGCGACCGGCGCGGGTGGTGGTGCTGGGGGCAGGAAGTGTGGGCTGGAACGCCGCCCGCATCGCCGCCGGCATGGACGCGGAGGTGTACCTACTCGATCGCTCCCCGGAGAAGCTGCGGCAGCTGGAGCCCGCGCGCCAGGGCCGAATGATCACGTTGGTGAGCAGCCGCAGCCTGATCGAGCGGCTGGTGCCCGACGCCGACCTGCTGATCGGCGCGGTGCTGGTGCCCGGGGGCCGGGCCCCCACCCTGGTGCCTGAGGCGCTGGTGCAGCGCATGCAGCCGGGCTCGGTGATCGTCGATGTGGCGATCGACCAGGGGGGCTGCATCGCCACCAGCCGGGAGACCACCCACACCGATCCGGTGCACAACCTGCACGGCGTGTTGCATTACGCGGTGGGCAACATGCCGGGCGCGGTGCCCTTCACCTCCACCGAGGCGCTGATGAGCGTCACCCTGCCCTACATCCTGGTGATGGCGGGCCGCGGGCTCAGTGAAGCGGTCGCCGACCGGCCCGAGCTGCTCTCCGGCCTCAACACGGTGAACGGGGCGGTGTGCCATCCGGGGGTGGCGCGGGCCCTGGGGGTGGCGCCGCGCCATCCGATGGCCTGCCTGCGCTGATCAGCCCGGGGGAGGGCCACCGGCCGCCGGGCCCGGCGGGGGCGGAGCCTGGATGGGGGTGATCGGCGGCGTTGCCTCGGCGAGGGAGCGGCGGCGGCGCTCCAGCAGAACCATGCCGGCGCCGCCGCCGATGGCGGTGACGGCAGCCAGCCAGGCCCAGGGGGCTGGGGCCTGCCGCGCAGGAGGGGCAGCGAGGCCCGGCCGGGCCGGACCGAGGCGGGCCGGCGGCAGGGGCGGGAGGGGCGGCAGCCCAGCGACGGGGCCGGGTGGCATCCCCGGTCGAAATCCCGGGGGCATGCCCGGCGCCATGCCTGGAGGCATGCCTGGAACCATGCCAGGAGGCACTGCTCGCACCATCCCCGGCCGCATCCCCGGGGGCAACCCCGGCACCATCCCCGGAGGCATCCGCCGCACCATGCCGGGCTGTCCCCCAGGGGACACCATGCCCTGTGGACCGAACCCCGGCGGAGCCATGCCCGGCGGGGGAGCGACGGAGGCCGGCGCCGGCAGCACCGGGATCGCCCCGCCCCCAGGGGTGCGCAGCCGGGAGGACCCGGGAGCCGCTCCCGATCCCGCCGCCCCCACCGCCCCACCGGCAGACTCCGGGCCCAGCGCGGCCGGGCGGGCGGGGGGCGGCGGCCCCTCCGGCTGCCAGATCACAAACGGCGCCTCCTCCCCACCGCTGCCCCGTCCCGCCTCTGGGGCCTTCGCCGGGGTTTTGGTAGGGGCCTTCGCCGGTTTCGCTGCCGCCGACTCAGGCGCGACCACTGGAGAAGACTGGGCCGCAACCGGACTCGGCGCGAGGGAGAGAGCACCGGCCAGTATGGGGGCGCCGGCCAGGGCGGTCAGGGGGAGCAGGCCATCGCGGCTCCATCCGCGGCGAAAGGGTTCCAGGGGTGCCGGACGGCCCATGGCGGCGCGCAGATGGTGCACCCGACGCTACCCGCGATCCGCCCCGCTCTCCAGCGGCGCCAGCGGCCGGCGCAGGGCCGCCGGGTCGATCCCCTCCCGCAGGGCCAGCACCACCCCGGCCGCCTCCGCATAGCCCGCCACCGGGATCGTCTCCAGGCCAAGGGCAGCCGCCCCCACCTCGAGCACACAGGCATTGCCGACAACGCTGATCAGCGGCACCCCCCGCTCGGCGCAGGCCAGCACCGCCTCCCCCCCCAACGCTCCGGCGGGCACCACCACGGCCCCCACATCGCGGCCATGCAGCAGGGACGCACCGACGGCAGGCTCGGGCCGCAGATCGGGGGCGCGGCTCAGGCCCACCAGAACGCAAGGAAGAAAGGTATGGCCGAGCTCCTCAGCCGCCGCGCGCGGATCGAGGGCCGGATCGGGGGCCAGGGGCGCCAGGGCCGGGGCGTGGGCGCAGGGAATGCCGAGATGGCGCACCAGCAGGTGGCTGATCACCGCCTCGGCCCCAGCCAGGGCGTCAACCCCGGAGCCGGCGCGGTAGGCGGCCAGGGCCTCGCTGGCGGGATCCTCCGGGAAACGGGCCACCACGGCGATGGCGGTGGCACCAGCGGCCACCAGGCGCTCGCCGGCGCGCAGCAGGGCATCGGGCCGCTCCAGCGACCCCCAGCTGGCCCCACTCGGCCCCTGCCTCAGACTCACCCCCAGGGGCGCGTCGGTGTGGTGCACGGGCCCGATCGAAAGGCCCAGGCTGGCGCGGCAGGCGTCCGCCACCTGGCGGTGGCGCAGCTGCAGCTCCGGCTCGATGGCGGCATCGAGCAGCAGGCCCACCCGCTGGCGGGCCACCGGCGCCAGGGCCAGTTCGCCGGCGGCGAAGCGGTCGAGGCTCCAGCCCTCCACGTAGTGGATGCGCCGGTCACTCCAGTACAGGGAGGCCGCATTCATCACGTTGGGATGGGTGATCAGGCAACCGCTGGCGGCCGCCAGCAGCCGCGCCGCCGGCAGGCCATCGCCGGCGAAGCCCCCCTGCTCGCAACCGATGCCGGTGGGAATCACCAGCAGGGTGGGCAGGGGAGGAACCGTCACTGCGGCGCCCCCTCAAGAACCACCGCCTCGACCCGCAAACCACGCTGGGGATCTACCGCCGTGATCGCCCAGCGCAGGGGTTCTGCGCCGGCGGCGGCCAGGGCGGCACGCAGTTGGGGCCGAAGGGGACCGGGCCCGGGCCGCAGCCAGAGCTCCAGGGGCGCGAGCACCGGCCCATCCCTCACTTCTGATACTGGCCGAACTGGGCCTCGTAGAGGGCATCCTCCTGGCCGGCGAGCACATCGAGATCGCTGCGGGGTTGGGCCACGCAGAGCAGCGCGTAGCCCTGCTCGCGCAGCTGGGGGTTGACGCCCATGGCGTCGGGCTGGTGCACCGTGCCGCTGCGCAACACGGCGGCACAGGTGGTGCAGACCCCGGCGGTGCAGGAGCTGGGCAGGGGCACCCCGGCGGCCTCGGCGGCGGCGAGAACCGTCTGGTCGGCGCGGCAGGGGAACTGGTACGGCTGGCCGTTGAGCTCAACGCGGATCTGGAAGCTCTGGGGTTCGGACACGGGGGAGGACAGGGAGGCGGACAGGGAAGCGGACGGGAAAGAGGATGCGCGGTTGGCCCTGGCCCCCATCTTCTCCGATGGGCTTCCAGGAAGCCGGAGGAGCGGCAGGGGCGGCGGGGGCAGGCGGCGCGGGCGGAGGGAGTGGAGCGGGCGGCAAACGCCAAGCGATGGAGAGAAAAAGGACGGGATCGGAACAACAAATCACCACAGCTGATCCCCGCCATCGGCATCGCTGATCACACCCCCGACCGGTGCTGATTCTGGCGACCCTGGCGGTTCTCCACCCCCTGGCTCCAGAGCAATGCCGTAAAATTGGAAGGAATCCTTTCGTCGCGGTGCGATGTTTACTCTTGATAGGGCCACGCGGATCTTCCCGGAGACCCGCTCCGCCGACGTCGTTCCCGCGCTGACGGCCCGCTTTCGCCTGCTGAGCGCAGAAGATCAACTAGCCCTGATTTGGTTCGCCTATCTCGAGATGGGCAAAACCATCACCATCGCGGCCCCCGGTGCCGCACGCATGCAGTTCGCCGAGCCGGTGCTCACGCGCATCCGCGGCATGAACTTCGCCGATCAAAGCCAGGTCATGTGCGATCTGGCCAACCGGTCCGATACGGAAATCGGCCGCTGGTATGCATCCTGGTCGGTCAACATCAAGCTCGGCTTCTGGTACAAGCTCGGTGAATGGATGGAGGAGGGCATCGTCGCCCCGATCCCCGAGGGTTACCAGCTTTCTGCCAACGCAGCCGCCGTTCTTACCTCCCTTAAAACGATCGACAAGGGCCAGCAGATCACCGTGCTGCGTAACTTCGTCGTCGACATGGGATTCGACCCCAACGCCATCGAAGCTTCCCAGCGGGTGAGCGAGCCGGTGGTGCCCCCCACCGCCCCCGAGCTTCGCGAGAGTGTGGTTATTGCCGGCATCGACAATGCCACGGTGACCAACTACATGAACCTGCTCAACGCCAACGATTTCGATGCCCTCATCGATCTCTTCCTGCCCGATGGCGCCCTGCAGGCTCCCTTCCAGCGCCCGATCGTCGGTCGCGACGCCATCCTGCGCTTCTTCCGTGAAGACTGCCAGAACCTCAAGCTGCTGCCCGAGCGGGGCGTGAGCGAGCCCTCCGATGGGGGCTTCACCCAGATCAAGGTGACGGGCAGGGTGCAGACCCCCTGGTTCGGCGCCGGGGTGGGCATGAATGTGGCCTGGCGCTTCCTGCTCGATCCCCAGGGCAAGATCTATTTCGTGGCCATCGATCTGCTGGCCTCGCCCGCCGATCTGCTCGCCTTCGCCCGTTGAGCGAGCGCTCCCCCCGCTGGGGGTTGGGCTTCGCCCTGCTCATCTTCGGGGCCTGGGTCGTCAGCCTGCTACTGCTGCTGCCGGTGCCCCTGAGCGGGCCCTGGCTGACCCCGGCCTCGCTGGTGCTCGCCCTGGCGCTGCGCACCTTTCTGCAGACCGGGCTGTTCATCGTCGGCCACGACGCCATGCACGGCTCGCTGTTGCCGGACGCTCCGCCCTGGAATGACCGCATCGGCCGCATCGCCCTGGCCCTCTACGCGGGCCTGCCCTGGGATCGCTGCCGCCAGAACCACCATCTCCACCACCGGGAGCCCGCGGGCCCCGGCGATCCCGATCACCACGGCGGTGGTCACGGCTGGATCGTCTGGTATGCGGGCTTCCTGGCGTCCTATCTGCGCCCCGGGCAGATGCTGCGGCTGCTTGCGGCCTGGGGGCTGGCCCTGGCCTGGGCGGCCCCCCGCACGGCCCAGCCGCTGCTCAACCTGCTGCTGTTCTGGACCCTGCCCCTGCTGCTCAGCTCCCTGCAGCTGTTCGTGGTGGGCACCTACCTGCCCCATCGCCGCAGCCGCGTCCGCAGCCGCGATCGCCACCAGGCCGCCAGCCTGGCCTGGCCCCCGGCCCTGTCGCTGCTGGCCTGCTTCCACTTCGGATACCACTGGGAGCACCACCACAACCCCACCCTGCCCTGGTATCGCCTGCCGGATCGGCGCCGCTGGGTGACGGTTCCCGACGGCTCCGGCGCTTCGCTCGCGCTGGGCCCCGTCCGTCGATAGCTTCCGGAGCATGATCGGCGGGGCAACCATGGAAACGGAGCTGGCCGGCTGGACGGCCCAGGAAGAGCAGGTCGCCCGCCGCGTGTTCGAGCAGGCCGTGAGCCGCGAGGTGGAGGCCCTGATCGAAACCCTGCGCCAGGAGGCGGCGGCGTTGCACGGGCCCGAAAAGGTCTGGCAGTTCCACGATTTCCTGAGCATCCGCCGCCACCAGATCGAGGGTCGCGGTGAGTTCTGCCTCGACGGCCTGCTGTTTGTGCTCGCCGACCTGGTCAAAGCAGGCCTGGCCAGCCTCGAGGAACTCGACGGTCTCGCCGACGACAAGCGCGCCAAGATCCAGGCCATGGCCCGCTTCTGAGTCGCCCTCAGGCACCTCAGGCCAGCGGATCCCACTCGGATGGGTGGGGCGCCAGGTATTCCGGTGGCGCGGCGCCCTCCAACTCCGCGGCGCCCTCCAACTCCACAGAGCGGCCCCCCTCCCCATCGCCCCCAGCTGCCGCCGGAGCCGTGAGGGCCAGGTCAAAGCTGATCGACACCCGGTTGTCGTCGGGGTCCTGGTTCTCCAGCACGGCGTGGTCCACCTGGGCGGGGAAGAGCAGCAGCATTCCGGCCCGGGGGGCCACATCCACCCAGGGGGCATTCCAAAGCTGCGCCTCCTGGCCGTCCGCGCGGATCGGGCCGTCGTACCCCACCGCCAGGCCGGGCACCAGTTCGTTGGGTTGGGCCGGCGGGAAGAAGCGCAGGCAGCCGCTGCGGCCGCTGCCGTCGCCATTGAGGTAATACACGCCGCTGAGGTGGGCGTTGGGGTGGTGATGGCGGCCGATCCCCTGCCCCAAGGCGCTCACCACCGGCCAGCTGCGCTGCAGATGCAGGGCCACCCGCTCGCGCGCGAAGCCCACCCCCTCCAGATAGGTGCCGGCATGGCCCACCAAGGTGCGCAACAGCGGCGCGAAGGCCGGCCGCCGGTGCAGTTGCCACACGCGGTGCAGATCGCCGGTCCAGGCGCAGCCTTCGGCCGGATTGCCCGTGGCTTCCCCCCGCAGCTCCAGGATGTCGCGCAGCAGCAGGGCGGTATCGAGCGGATCGGGGGCCAGCTGCACCTGGCCGAGGGCAAGGGGGAAGAGCGGCCGCAGCTGCAGGGGGTGGGGCGAATCGGGGGGCATGGGCGCGGAGAGGGCGCCGCCCTAGGTTGGCCCCAACGCCGTCCCCCCGGAAGCCCGGCATGGCCCCCCAGCTCCTTCCCTCCCGGTTTCGCCTCTCCCAGAGCGGCCCCGCCGCCACCGGGGCGCTCCTGGCCGGCCTGCTCCTGGGCGGGGTGGCCCTCCTGCCCTCCCCTGGTCTGGCCCGGCCGGTGTGCCGCTTCCTGATGCCGATCGGCGGCAGCGGCGAACCCACCGTGCAGAAGCGCATCAGCGCCGCCCGCCTGGTGGGCCGCACCAACTGGAACACCGACTTCGCGGTCGACCGCAGTTACCGCAGCTATCGCGTCAATTTCCAATCGGTCTCCACCGGCCGTGGCACCTTCCCCCTGGCGGTGTTCCTGCGCTTCACCGATGGCAGCAACCTGCAGGTGGTGAACGACACCCTCACCCTCGATCCCCAGCAATCGCGCCGCCTCGGCCCCTTCTCCGCCGTGCCCGGCAAGCGCACCAGCCTGGTGAATGTGCGGGTGGGCTCCAGCGCCATGCCCAAATCCACCGGCTTCAGCTACCGGGTATCGGTGGAGGGGTGTGAGTGAGAAGAGAGAGAGAGAGAGGGGGGGGAGTAAAAGGCACACCTCACATAGAATAGCCCGAGTTGGCAGCCTTTTACCCAATTGAATTACCCCTTTCAAGACAAGTAATCCACTGACGTTTGGTCGCCTCCGATCCTTGGCGATATCCACTGTTTCTGCATCGCTCATCTGAGCAGAGCGACCCGCCCGGCTGCACCCGCGTGGAGGCCAGAGGGGAGCTTTCCTATCTCTTAACCGAACCGAAAGCCGAGGGTCATATAATGAAGTTGTTTACCTTCCTGCTTGCCACCATGGCCAACACGTCCAACCAGACGCCTCAGCCCCCGTGGCATTCCGCCAGCTTGCCAGTGGCCGTTGCCTGCGCTGGGGCAACTTTGTTGAGCCTGGTGGGTTGTGGGGGTACACCCTCGCTGAACGGGGCGGGGGCTTCCTTCCCTGCCGCAATCTACCAACGCTGGTTTCAGGATCTCGCCGCTAAAGGTGTGCGGGTGAACTATCAATCGGTGGGTTCGGGGGCAGGCGTAAGGCAATTTTTGAGCAAAACAGTGGATTTTGCCGCCAGCGATGTGCCCCTGACAAGCAGCGAAATTGCCTCCCTTCCCCGGGGAGCCGTGCAAATCCCGATGACGGCGGGCGCCATCGCCGTTGCCTATAACCTCAACGGTTGCGATCTCAAGCTCAGCCAGGCGCAACTTGCCGATGTCTTCAGCGGCAAGATCACGAATTTCAACCAGCTCGGCTGTGCCGCCACCCCAATCCGGGTGATTTACCGTTCCGATGGTTCCGGCACCACCGCAAATTTCACCGCCCACCTTGCCGCCATCAGTCCCGAGTGGAAAAGCCGCTTCGGAGCTGGTAAGAATGTGAAATGGGCCACTGGCATTGGTGCGAAGGGCAACGAGGGTGTAGCCGCCCAATTGCGCCAAATAACTGGAGGGATCGGGTACGTGGAGTCGGCATTTGTGAAGGCTCCACTTCAGGCCGCAGCCCTCACCAACGCCTCCGGCCAAACGGTTCAGCCCACCCTCGAATCCGAACAGGAGGCCCTGGCCTCCATCGATCTGGGGCCAGACCTAACGGGCTCCAACCCCAACCCGGCCAAGGGCTATCCAATCGTCACCTTCAGCTGGATTCTTCTCTACAAAACCGGAAATGGCGAGAGGCTGGAGCCGCTGACCAAAGCCTTCCAGTACACGCTCAGCGATCCGGCGCAAGCGATGGCGCCGGATCTCGGCTTCATTCCCCTACCCCCTGAGGTGCTGGCCAAAGGCCGTGCGGCCCTCGACACGCTGCAGAAGTAAGCCGCCTGCTGCAGTCGCCCCCACCGGACTAGCGAATCTTCACCCGCGCCTGGTCGTCGTACTGGGCGCTGAGGCGCCGCAGCGTGGCGGCCTCCTCATCGGTGCGGGTGCAGGCGAAGCCATAGCGGGCGCGCACCCGCTCAGAGGCCTCCGCCAAGGCCCGCAGACCCGCCTCCCGAAGCTCGGCCACACTGAACTCACTTCCGGGCGGCAGGTGCTCCAGCACCACGGTGGAAGGCGAATAGAAACGGCTCTGCTGGCCGTCGGGCCATTCGAGATCAAGCCAGACTTCCGGCACACACCCTCGGGCAACCGGGAAACTCTCTGCCAGGCCCCCGCCCCGCCGCCGTCACAGAGGACACAGCGGCCCCACTCCTCAGAAGCCGGTGAGCGGCTCATCCCCCACCCACAGCGCCTCGCGCGCCGAGCCGCGCCGCAGCGTCACCGACGCCAACTCGCCCGCCGGAGCGGCGGCGAAGCGGCCGATGGAAGCGGCGAGCAGCTCCGGGGTGAGGGCCAGCCGTTCGCGGAGGGCCGACGACCGCAAGGGACTCACCGCCAGCAGAAAGCCGAAGCTCGGAAAACAGGTGAGCCAGGCCTCCTCCTCCACCCCCACTGGCCGCGGCACGGCCGCCAGGTCGATCTCCAGGGCCAGCGAGGCCGCCTCGGCGAACATCACGGCGGTGCCGGCGAGGCCCCCCATGCTCACGTCCTTGGCGGCATGGGTCAGGCCCAGGCGGGCAAGATCGGGCAGGAGGGCCAGCTGGGCCCGCAGCCCCTCGGCCGGCGCCCCGGTGGCCGCATCCCAGAACGGGTAATGGCGGTGGAAGGCGCCGCGGGGATCGGCCAGCAGCCAGAGCTCATCGCCGGCGCGGGCGGCGCGGGCGCTCAGGGGCGGGCCCTCCAGCACCCCGAGCACCGCCACCGACAGGGCCTCGTAGGGGCTGGAGAGGTTGGAGTGGCCGCCCACCATCGGGATGGCGAAGCGATCGCAGGCCTCCCCCATCCCCGCCAGCAACTGCCCGGCCGAGGGGCCGCCCTGGCTCCAGAGGCTGTTCACCAACGCCAGCGGCCGGCCCCCCATCGCCGCGATGTCGCTGAGGTTCACCAGCACGCCACTCCAGCCGGCGAACCAGGGGTCCTCCCGCACCAGCTCCGGGTGCAGTCCCTCGCAGGCCAGCAGCAAGGCGCCGCCCACGGCCGGCAACAGGGCGGCGTCATCACCCAGGGCGGCCGCAGCGCCCAGCCCCGGGAACGGCTGGTGGGCGAACGCTCCGGCGGCGGGTTGGATGTCGCGCTTGGCCACCAGCCCGGGATGGCGCCGCAGCCGCTCCGCCAGCGCCGCCAGCTCGCTCATGCCGCCTGGCGCAGGCTCGGCCGCCGTTCGCCGGAGGGGAGGTAATAGGCCAGATCGGCCTCCATGCGGTGATGGCGGATGCCGCGGATCTCCAGCTCCTCGATCGATCGCCAGTGCAACCGCTCGAAGAAGCGCACGTTCTGGATCTGCACCGTGGCCAGGAAGCGGTCGCAGCCCCAGCCGTGGGCGGTGGTAACCGCCTTCCAGATCAATCCCTTGCCGATCTGGTTGTGGCGGCGGAACTCCCGCTCCACCCCCAGGCGGCCGCCATACCAGAGGCGCGGCGCAGTTTCGACGATCCGCACCACACCCACCACCAGCCCCGGATGGCTGGGGCCGTGGTGCAGGGCCGCGATCGGATGGCTGCGGGCATCGAGATCGTCGCGGTCGGAGGCCTCAAACAGGTGCTGCTCCTCGCAGAAGATCGCCCGCCGCAGCTGCCAGTAGCCCTCCAGCAGGGGCGAGCGCTCGCGCAGCAGGTGGAAGGAGAAGCGATCGGAGCTGGCGGTGGGGGAGAGGCGGAAGTCGTCGGCTTCGATCGCCAGGCCCCAGCGCACCGATGGGGTGAAGGAGGCCGGGGCGGAGCTGGGGCTGCGGCCGATCGAATGGCTGCTGGGGTCGATGAAGAACATGGCGGTCGATCAGCGCACGGCAGCGGGCGTCTGGGCGGGCGTCTGGGCGGGCGTCTGGGCGGGACCGACCGCGTCTTCGAAGAGCGACAGGGCCGAGCAGGCGCCGCACTTGGCGCAGCCCGCCGCCATCGCCTCGCGGCGCAGGTCGGAGGCGTGCAACCGCTCAGCCACCGCCGAGTAAATCGCCACCATGAAGTCGGTGGAGGGGGCGGGATGGCCCTGCAGCGGTGTGCCGGCGATCGGCACAAAGGGCACCACAAAGGGATAAACCCCCAGGCCGATCAACCGCTCGCTGCAGGCGATCAGGGCCTCGGCGCTGTCGCCCAGCCCCGCCAGCAGATAGGTGGACACCTGCCCGCGGCCGAACACCGCCACCGCCTGGGCGAAGGCCTCGTAGTAACGCTCCAGGCTCAGCTCCGATTTGCCCGGCAGCACCCGGCGGCGCACCTCGGGCTCCACCACCTCCAGGTGCATGCCCAGGCTGTCGACACCCGCCTCCTTCATGCGGACGTACCAGAGCGGATCCTCCGGCGGTTCGCACTGGGCCTGGATCGGCAGCGCCACCCGTCGCTTTACGGCCCGGGCGGTGTCGGCCATGATCCGGGCGCCGCGGTCGTCGCTGTTGGGGGTGCCGGTGGTGAGCACCAGCTGGCGAACGCCATCGAGGCGCACGGCGGCTTCGGCCACCTCGGCCACCTGCTCGGGGGTCTTGCGCACCAGGGTGCGGCCGTCGTCGAGCGACTGCTCGATCGCGCAGAACTGACACGACTCGCGGCGATCGCGGAAGCGGATGCAGGTCTGCAGCAGGGTGGTGGCGAGCACATCGCGGCCGTGCAGCAGGGCGATGGCGCGGTAGGGAATCCCCTCGGCGGTGTGCAGGCCGTAGAAGGCCGGCTCCGCCGGGGGCTGCACCGCGGTGAGGGCCGTGCCGTCGCGGTCGGCCAGGGCCACGGCGCCGCCTTCGCCGCTCTGCAGGCGGTAGGGGGAATCCTGGGCGGCGGCGTTGTACACGGGCACCATCACGGTGGTGCCATCGATGGTGAGGGCCCGGTGGTCGGAGGGGCCGGCACCGCCGCGGCGGCCGGGGTTGCCGGCCACGGCGGCCTCTGCCACCCCATGCACCTGAAGCTCGGTGATCAGGCGACCGAGTTCAGACATGGGGACCCTCCAGTGCGGCGCCCACAGGCATGGAGCCGCCTGGCAGGGGTGCGGCCCCGGAAACCGGAGCCCCATCCGCGAATGCCATGGCCTCCACCTGGCGGGCCGGGGTGGCGTTGAGCCGCAGGCCGAGAAGGTCGGGGCGGCTGTAGTGGCCGACGCTGTCCATCATGCGTTTGCGTTTGGTGATCAAGGAGCGGTCGAGCTCGGCGATCGCCAGGCCCTCCCCCTCCGGCAGCGGACCGGCCAGGTAGCGACCCTCCGGACTGATCACGGCGGTGTGGCAGCCCCCCTGGAAGGCGGCGTGCAGGGAAGCATCCGGCGTGATTGCGGCGTAATCGGCCGGATCGAGCCAGGCGGTGGAGGAGATCACGAAGCAGCCGGCCTCCAGGGCGTGGTGCCGCAGGGTGACGGCGGTCTGCTCGCTGAAGATCGGCCCCACCAGCGATCCGGGGAACTGGGCGCAGTGGATCTCCTCCCCCTGGGCCATCAGGGCGAAGCGGGCCAGCGGGTTGTAGTGCTCCCAGCAGGCGAGGGCCCCCACCCGCCCCAGGGCGGTGGGCACCACCGACAGGCCGGCCCCATCGCCCTGGCCCCACACCATCCGCTCGTGGTAGGTGGGGGTGATCTTGCGGCGGTGCAGCACGATCTCGCCACTGGCGTCGATCAGCAGCTGGGCGTTGTACAGGCTTCCACCATCGCGCTCGTTGAGCCCGAGAAGCACGTGCAGGCCGTGCTGGCGGGCGGCGGCGGCCACCGCATCGACCGCCGGACCCGGCACGGTGGGGGCCTGGTCGTAGAGGGCGAGGTGGGAGCGGCCCATCCGCACCGGCGGCTCCACGAAGGAAAAGTAGGGGTAGTAGGGCAGAAACGTCTCCGGGAAGACGATCAGCTCCACCCCCTCAGCCGCCGCTTCCGCCATGGCGGCCAGCACCCGCTCGGTGGAGCCCTCCAGGCTGAACAACACCGGCCGGATCTGGGCGGCGGCGACCTTGATCGTGGGCTCCATGGCGAACGGGCGCGCGGTGGGGATCAGAGGGTCCAGGTGTCGAGGATGAAGGCCCCTTCCTTGCGGTGCAGCAGCACGATGTCGAGCACGTCGAGGGGATTGACCGGCGTGATTCCCGGCATCAGGGCCCCTTCACCGTGGCCGTAGAGGGCTTGGAGGGCGAAGCGGCAGGCATACACCTTGCCGCCCTGGTCCATGAACTTCTGCAGGCGGGCGTTGAAGTTGAGATGGCCGTCAAAGGCGGCGTCGCCGAGCTTGGGGAAGCCGCGCTGCACGCCGAGGGTGACGCCGGGGCCATACAGAAGAATCGAGGTTTCGAATCCCTTGTTGATCAGCCGGCTGGCCTGCAGCAGGTTAACCAGGCCGATGGATCCCTCGAAGGCCACAGTGTGGAAGGTGATCAGGGCTTTTTCACCCGGTTCAGCCTTGACATCGGGGAAAACCTTTTCCTCGTAGTCGACAAGAAAGTCGCCGGGCACATTGGCGGGGCGGGTGACGGCAGGCATTCCGGGTTCGGTTTTCAGCGGCGCGATCTTTGCCGGTGCGAGGGCGGAAATTGTGTCGCCGTTGACACCAAATCGCGAGTCTTTGCTTTGGTGATTACAGCTACAAACAACCGGGAAAGCCCATGGAATGGTTAAGCGCATTTACTCCTCTCTCTGCACCATGGTTCCTGCCGTGCCGCCCCGCGGCGCCCGACCCCCCAGCGGTTTCCATGGCCAGCGGCCGCGCTCGGTGGTGGTGGTGGGCGCAGGCCAGGCGGGCCTTTCGGTGGCCCAGGCATTGCAGCGCCGGGGCATCCGGCCGCTGCTGCTGGAGAAGCACCGCATCGGCTACGCGTGGGACCAGCAGCGCTGGGATTCGTTCTGCCTGGTCACACCCAACTGGCAGTGCCGCCTGCCGGATTTCCCCTACGGCGGGGAGGATCCCGAGGGATTCATGCCGAAAGCGGAGATCGTCAACTACCTGCAGCGTTTCGCCGCCCATGTGGGGGCGGAGGTGCGGGAGGGGGTGGCGGTGCAGCGCCTGCAACGGCAGGGGCCGCTGTATCGGCTCACCACATCCGAAGGGGAGATTGAGGCGGAGCACGTGGTGGTGGCCACCGGCGGGTACCACCGCCCCCGCCGCCATGGCGACGCCGCCCGCCTGCCGGCGTCGATCCTGCAGCTCGACGCCCGGGAGTACCGCAATCCCGAGGCTCTGCCGCCCGGGGCGGTGCTGGTGGTGGGCAGCGGCCAGTCCGGCGCCCAGATCGCCGAGGATCTGTTCCTCGCCGGCCGCAGTGTGCACCTGAGCGTGGGTTCAGCGCCGCGCTCGCCGCGCCGCTACCGCGGCCGCGACGTGGTGGATTGGCTGGATCGCATGGGCTATTACGCCATGCCGATCAGCGACCACGCCGATCCGCGATCGGTGCGTGCCAAAACCAACCACACCCTCACTGGCCGCGACGGCGGCCGCGAGATCGACCTGCGCCGCCGCGCCCTGGAGGGCATGCACCTGCACGGTCGCCTGCAGGCGATCAGCGCCGAGAGCCTGGCGTTCGCCGACGACCTGGCCACCAACCTCGACCAGGCCGATGCGGTGTACTGCCGTATCCGCACCAGCATCGACACCTGGATCCGCGAGCAGGGCATCGACGCCCCCGCCGAGCCGCCCTACGCCCCCTGCTGGCAGCCCCCCGCAGGCGCCAGCCAGGAGATCCACCTGCAGCGCGAGCCCCTGGCGGCGGTGATCTGGTGCACCGGCTACGCCATCGATTTCCGCTGGATTGATGTGCCGATCTTCGACGGCAGCGGCCAACCCGCCCACGACCGCGGCGTCACCCAAAGTCCCGGCCTTTACTTCCTCGGCCTGCCCTGGCTCCACACTTGGGGCTCCGGCCGCTTCTGCGGCGTCGCCGACGACGCCGAATACCTGGCCAGCACAATCGCCCTGCGCGTCCAACACCGCGATGCGAGCCAGGAGCGGCTGGAGTGCACGGCGTTGCTGGGGTCCTGAGGAGGGCGTACCCGCCCATGTCCTCCTTACCCACAAAAAAACCGCCACCGATTCGTCGGTGACGGCTGAATGTTGACTCCTGCAAGAGGAGCGGAACCTCACACGGAACTCACATCGCCGAAGCGCCACCCACCACTTCCAGGATCTCCTGCGTGATCGCGGCCTGGCGGGCCTTGTTGTAGTCGAGCGTCAGCGATTTGGCCAGGGCCTTGGCGTTGTCGCTGGCGTTGTTCATCGCCGTCATCCGGCTCGCCAGTTCACTGGCGGCCGCCTCCTGCAGTGAGCGCAGGAGCTGGTTCGCCAGATAGAGGGGCAGCAGCGCATTGAGAAGTTGGTCAGGGCTCTGCTCAAACACGAAATCAGAAGGCAGGGCCGCCTGCTCGTTTTCGCGCTTGCTCACCTCCACACCCAGCTGACCGTCCTTGGTGATCAGGCGGAAGATCTCATCGCCAGGGGCTGCAATACCCTGGGGATCCAGGGGCAGCAGCGTTTGCACCACCGGCTGTGAACTCACCAGGTTGATGAACTTGGTGTAGATGATCTCCCCCCGATCGGTGCTGCCCGACAGAAACTCCGCCAGCACCTCATCGGCGATCTGGTTGGCTTCCGAGGCCGTAGGCACCTGCTCCAAGCCGGTGAAGGTGGCCCGGGTGGGGTACTTGCGGTTGCCGAAGTAGGTGATCGCCTTACGGCCCATCAACACCAGATCCACCGTGTAGCCCTGGTTGGTGAGCTCGCCGAAGCGTTGCTCGGCACGCTTGATCACGTTGGTGTTGTAGCCACCGCAAAGGCCGCGGTCGCCCGTTACCACCAACAGGGTGATCGCCTTCACGGTGCGGGCGCTCAGCAGGGGAGCGGGCACTTTCGAAGCCCATGCGGGTCTGCAGGTTCTGCAGGACCCGTGCCAGCCGGTCGGCAAACGGCCGGCTGCGCAGCACCTGCTCCTGGGCGCGCCGCACTTTGGCGGCCGCCACCAGACGCATGGCCTCGGTGATCTTGCGGGTGTTCTTGACCGAACTGATCCGGTCGCGGATGTCCTTGAGATTGGCCATGTCTGGATTCCTCAGGCCGCCGCCAGCATGGTGGAGGTCACTTCCTTGATGGCGTCCTTCAGCATCGCTTCGGATTCGTCGCTCAGCTGCTTCTCGCCCATCACCTTGGTGATGAAATCGGGCTTGTTGGTCTTGAGGTAATCGCGCAGTTCACGCGCGAAATCAACAACCTTGTCCACCGGCACATCGTCGATCAGACCCTTGACCCCTGCATACACAACCGCCACCTGCTCGGCCAGATTGAGGGGGCTGAACTGCGGCTGCTTGAGAAGCTCGCGCAGACGCTTGCCCCGGGCCAGCTGGGCCTGGGTGGCCGCATCCAGGTCGGAGGCGAACTGGGAGAAGGCGGCCAGCTCGTCGAATTGGGCCAACTCCAGCTTCAAGGTGCCGGCAATCTTCTTGATCGCCTTCGTTTGCGCCGCACCACCCACGCGGCTCACCGAGATGCCCACGTTGATCGCCGGGCGCAGGCCGGAGTTAAAGAGGTCGGAGCTCAGGAACACCTGGCCATCCGTGATCGAAATCACGTTGGTGGGGATGTAGGCCGACACGTCACCCGCCTGGGTTTCGATGATCGGCAGGGCGGTCATGCTGCCCTTGCCCATGGCGTCGGAGAGCTTGGCGGCACGCTCCAGCAGACGGCTGTGGAGATAGAACACATCGCCGGGGTAGGCCTCACGCCCGGGGGGGCGGCGCAGCAGCAGCGACATCTGGCGGTACGCCTGGGCCTGCTTGGTGAGGTCGTCGTACACCACCAGGGTGGCTTTGCCCTTATACATGAACGATTCCGCGATCGTGGCGCCGGTGTACGGGGCCAGATACTGCAGGGCGGCGGGCTCAGAGGCGCTGGCGGCCACCACCACGGTGTAATCGAGGGCGCCACGCTCCCGCAGAACCTCCACCACGTTGGCCACCGAAGCGGCCTTCTGGCCCACGGCCACATACACACACACCACGTCCTCGCCCTTCTGGTTGAGGATGGTGTCGATGCAGATGGCGGTTTTGCCGGTCTGGCGGTCGCCGATGATCAGCTCCCGCTGGCCACGGCCGATGGGGATCATTGCGTCGATCGCGGTGATGCCCGTCTGCATGGGCTCATGCACCGACTTGCGCTGGATGATGCCCGGCGCCATCGATTCGATCAGGCGCGTTTCGGTGGTGGCGATCTCCCCCTTGCCGTCAATCGGCTGGCCAAGTGCATTCACCACCCGGCCCAGCATGGCGTCGCCCACCGGCACCGCAGCGATGCGGCCCGTGGCCTTCACGGTGCTGCCCTCCTGGATGCCGCGGCCCTCGCCCATCAGCACCGCGCCCACGTTGTCGTCCTCCAGGTTGAGGGCGATGCCTTCGGTGCCGTCCTCGAACTGCAACAGCTCACCGGCCATCGCCTGCTCGAGGCCATAAACGCGGGCGATGCCGTCGCCGATCTGCAGCACGGTGCCCACGTTGCTGACCGAAACCGACTTGTCGTAGTCAGCGATCTGCTGCTTGAGGATGGCGCTGATCTCGTCGGGGCGGATGGAAACCATGGCGGAAACTCCCCGGAGGGGAGAGGAGGGGAATACGGAGGGGGAAGGAACGGGGAAGGGGGGCAGCGGTCACCGCAGCGGCCGCGGCGCTGGCGCTCAGGAGGCCCGGGCCAGGGCCAGGCCCAGGCGTCGCACCTGGCCGGCCAGGCTGGCATCGATCACCTTCGAGCCAACGCGCAGCACGAAACCGCCGATCAGAGCAGGGTCCACCTGGAGATCGATCTCCACGTGTTCCGTACCGGCCACCTGCTTCACCTTCTCGGTGAGGCTGGCCTGTTGCTCCTCGGTGAGCGGCTCCGCCGAGGTGAGGGTGGCCAGGGCGATGCTGTTCTGCTCGCGGTAGAGCTCCAACAGGCGCTCCAGAACGGCATCGAGATAACCGATCCGGCCGCGGTCAGCGAGCAGCTTGAGCAGGTTGAGGAAGCTTGGGGAGAGCTGGTCGCCGAAGAGGGACACCAGGGCGGCCTTCTTGCCGTCGATTTCGAGTACCGGTGACCCCATGGCGGCGCGCAGCTCAGGAGATTGCCTCCAGAGGGACAGCACCTCCCGTGCCTGGTCGACCACCTGGGTGGTTTCCCCCTTGGCGTCGCTGACCTGCAGGAACGCCTCGGCGTAGGGGGTGGTGATGGAGTTGAGCAGCGGCATCAGGCGTTCCCCAGCGATTGGATGGACTGGTCGATCAGCCGGGCCTGGGCGCTGGCATCGAGGCGGCCGGGCAGGGTGGCCAGGGCCTGCTCGATGGCGAGGCGGGCGGCTTCCCGGCGCAGTTGGTCGCTGACGCGGGCAGCTTCCGACTCCAGATCAGAAACAGAATCCTGCTTGATCCGTGCCATCTCCTCCACGGTGCGGCGCTCGCTCTCCAGCCGGATGGCCTGGGCGCGGCTCTGGCCATCGGTGCGGATGCGCTCCGCCTTGGCCTGGGCATCGGTGAGCTCCTTCTGGGCCGCAGCCACGGCGCTAGTGGCCGTGCTGAGGCGCTCTTCCGCATCCTTGAGATCGGCAAGGATCGCGGCGCGGCGGCGCTCCAGGATGCCTCCAAGGAAGCCCCGCAAGAAATACACCAAACCGGCAATCACGATCGCCAGGTTGATGATGTTGGTGTCGAACACGTTGGTGTTCAGACCGAAGCCAGACCCGTGCGAGGCCAGCAGGGGGGCAAGAGAAAAGGTCATTGAGCTGCCAGCAGGCGGTCGACGATCTGATCGGCGAGCCTGGCGGCATCGCCCTTGAGCTGATCCATCGCAGCGGTGCGCTGCCCGTCGATTTCACGGCGGGCCTGCTCGCGGCTGGCGATGGATTCGGCCTGTGCCAGGGACATCGCCTCGCGGTAGAGACGATCGGACTCCTGCTCCGCCTCCGTCACCACCTTCTGGGCCTGCACGCGGGCGTCCTTGAGCTGCTCGCGCAGGTCGGCCTCGAGGCGCTCGGCCTGGGCCAGCTTCTGCTTGGCCTCGGCACGGCTGGTATTGATGTAACCCTCCCGTTCCTCCACTGCCTTGCCGACAGGGCGGAAGAACAGGGCATTGAGGATGAAGGTGAGGATCACCACCTGCAGCGCCATCAGCGGCAGGGTGGCGTCGAGGTCGAAGAGACCTCCCTCGGGCGCGCCTGCTTCGGCGAGCAGTAGCCAGCTGGTCATGGGGCTGGAGGCGGGGCGGTGGGCAAAAGGGGGTGCGCGACGCGCGGGGAGAATGACGGCGGGGGAAGGGGCTGGGATCCGCCCGCAGGACGGACGGATCCAAAACCAACCTCACCCGGTCGGAACTCAGCCGGCGAAGGGGTTGGCGAACAGGAGCACCAGAGCGACCACCAGGCCGTAGATGGTGAGGGCCTCCATGAAGGCCAGGGAGAGCAGCAGGGTGCCGCGGATCTTGCCTTCGGCTTCGGGCTGACGGGCGATGCCCTCGACAGCGCCGCCGGCAGCGGTGCCCTGGCCGATGCCAGGACCGATGGCGCCGAGGCCGACAGCGAGACCAGCGGCGACGACGGACGCGGCGGAAGTGATCGAATCCATGGGGGGAAGGGGAGTGATGCGCCGGTGAAGCGCTGAACGAACCGGGACGTGATGCCTGCGCCTGGGACACCTCGGCAGAGGTGGGCCCGGATCAAGCCGGACCTGCGCGCAGAGAGTTTGCCAGACCGAGGTCCCGGACCCGGCGGCAGGGATCAGTGGTGCTCCTCGTGCACCGCCTCACCGATGTAATAGGCGGCGAGGGTGGCAAAGATGAGCGCCTGGATGGCACTGGTGAACAGGCCCAGGAACATGGCCGGCAGGGGCACGATCAAGGGCACGAGAAAGGCGAGCACCGCCACCACCAGTTCGTCCGCCAGAATGTTGCCAAAAAGACGGAAGGAGAGGGAAAGAGGCTTGGTGAAATCCTCGACGATCTTGAAGGGGAGCATGATCGGCGTGGGCTCCACGTAATACTCGAAGTAGCGGAACCCCTTGCGGCTCAGACCGGCATAGAAATAGGCCAGAGATACAAGCAACGCCAGGGCGATCGTGGTGTTGATATCGGCCGTGGGCGCACCGAGCTCACCGCTGGGCAGGTGGATCAGCTTCCAGGGGATGAGGGCGCCGCCCCAGTTGCTGACGAAGATGAACAGGAACAGGGTGCCGATGAAGGGCAGCCAGTCGCGGTAGGCCTTCTCGCCGATCTGTTCGCGGGCCAGATCACGGAGGTAATCCCACAGGAACTCCAGCAGGTTCTGCACACCGCTGGGGTCGCGTTGCATGCGACGGGTGCCGATCACCACTACGGCCAGCAGAGCGGCGATCACCACCCACGAGCTCAGAAAAACCTGGCCGTGGATGCGCAGGTTGCCGAGCTGCCAGTAGAGGTGTTGGCCCACCTCCAACTCAGCGAGTGGCAGGGCGAAGGGCATCGGGAGCATCGGGGGACGGTCCTCGGGGGATCGGGGTCAGCCGTCAAGGACGGCTTGGAGGATCAGGGCGGGCTTGTAGAGCAGAAACCCCAGCAGGGCGGGGAGAATCTGCAGCTGTGGAATCCTGGCGGCCGCGAGCACCAGGGTGATGGGGACAAGTAACTGAACCTTTCCCACCGACTTGCTGTCCGCGCCGAGACGGGACACACTGCGGGCGAGCAGGCGCAGATAGAGCAGACCAGCCAGCGAGCCCACAAGCACGCTGACGGCGGTGGCTGGATTCCAGACCAGAGCCGTAACGGGCACCGCAACCGCGGAAGCCCAACCCGTGGCCAGGAGCAGCCTGCGCTGCAACCGTCGATAGTCCTCCATTCCGTTGTCGGCAGCAGGGCCGTCAGCAGAGGGGGAGGGGAGCGCCGAATCGGCTTCCGGTCCGTCCGTGGGCGTCGCAGGGACTGCGTCGTCCGGGGCGGTGGTCGGGGCAGCCGGCAAGCGACGACGTTTTGTCTGGGCGCGTGGAGGTTATCACGCGGCCCTGACAGGCAGGAGTACGCGGGCGGCAATCAGCCGTCGCGCCCGCTCCAGCCGCTCCTCCGACGGGAGCGGCAGGGCCAGGGCCGCCAGAGACGTTCCTGGCGGCGCATCCTCGAAGGCCCGCATCAGCGCCAGATCGCCCTCGTCCAGGTTCAGGGGCAGCAGATCGGGCCCGAGCAGCGAGGCCGACGGCCAGCCCCAGAGGCAGCGGTTGCGCTCGCCGCCGCTGGCCAGCAGCTGCGCCGCCTCCATCTCGCCCGTCGGCACGACGGCCCCCCGGGTCAGGAAGAACTCGAAGTGGCTGATGTCGGGATCGAGGGCCTCCACCAGCTCCCACTGCTGGCGAGGGGGCAACGCCCGGGCCCGCTCCAGCAGCTCCCCCTCCAGCAGCCGGGCCGGGTCCCACACCTCCGGATTGGAAAACCCCGCGAACGCCAGGCCGCTTGCCTCCACCAGCGCCAGCAGCCGCGCCAGGTCGTAGCTCGTCTCCTGGGGGTGCAGATACATGTCGGCGAAGTTGGCGTCGGCGGCCGTATCGAGGGCCCAGCGGCTCTCGTGGTGGCGGCGCAGGCGGTTCGCCTCGGGGAGAGCCCGGAACAGCTGGCGCCCGAGCCGCAATCCCTCGGCGCCGGTGCCGACCCCCATCAGCCCCAGCGCCCGCTGGCTGCGGTGGATCTCCCAGCGCCCGCCATCGGCGTAGAGAAACAGGTGCAGCACTCCCCCGGGCCGCAACAGGGCCGCCAGCGACCGCAGCCCCTGCAGCGGCTGGTCGAGGTGGTGCAGCACCCCCACCGAGTTGATGGCATCGAAGGGCCCCTCCCCCACCAGGTCCAGCAGGCTGCGCTGCTCCAGCCGCAGCTCCCGCACCCGGGCGGCGGCCCCGGAGCGCCGCGTGCGCTCGCGCGCCACCTCCAGGGCTCCGGCGCTGATGTCCACCGCCAGCACCTCGGCGCCGGGGTTGAGGTGGCAGAGGTAGTCGGTGCTCACCCCGGTGCCGCAGCCGGCGTCGAGGATGCGCCAGGAGCGCTCGCCCCCGTCGGCCGGCCGGGACGGCAGGGCGCCGTGCACCGCGGCCATCACGCTGTCGACGCACCAGCGCCAGTTGTATCCCGGCGGCGGACCGTCCTGCAGGGGATCGCCGGGGTAGGGGAAGCGGTCATAAAACGCGCTCACCACCGGGGTGGCCGCGTCGGAGGGGGGCGGGGAGGACATCGGACCCGGGGTGGGGGATCCGGGGGAGCATCCCATGTCCCGCCGGGGCGCCAGGGCACGGGGATCCCGGGGCTGCAAACATTTGTTCATGGCGACTCGGGGGGCCGCGGGGACAGCCGTAACGTGCCGAAGCCCGGCTCGCTCCCGATCCATGACCGTGACCGCCAGCAGCGGCAGCACCAGGGTCAGTCCGCAGCTGTACGACACCCTGCCGCTCTCCAGCGTCCGTCAGGCGGAGCAGCAAGATCGGTTCCCCGATGGTGGGGAGCTCGACAGCCTCGTCACCTTCTTCCAGAGCGGCCAGGCGCGGCTTGAGGCCGCCCGCCGGCTCAGTGCCAACGCCGAAGCGATCGTGGCCCGGGCGGCCAACCGCATCTTCTCCGGCGGCACCCCCCTCTCCTATCTCGACGCCCCGCTGGCTCCTGTTGCCGCGAGCGCCGAGGGCATTCCCCTGGCCAGCGATCAGGCAGCCTTTCAGCGGTCGGTGGAAACCTTCACCGGCGCCGGCGCCCCCAAGCGCGGCAATGTCTTCACCCGCCTGCTCGAGGGCGCCGGTGGCGACGCCGACGTGCGGGTGATCCTGCCGGGCGGCTTCAGCCCGATCGCCGTAGGGCGCTACGGCACCGAGCGGATGAAGAAGTCGCTGCGCGACCTCGCCTGGTTCCTGCGCTATGTGGGCTACGCCCTGGTCGCCGGCGATCCCAGCATCCTGGCGGTCAACACCCGCGGGCTCCGCGATGTGCTCGAGAAGGCCTGCTCCCTGGCGGCCACCAACGTGGCCCTGCAGGAAATGCGCGCCGCCAGCGCCGATCTGCTGAAGGATCGCCCCGAGGCCCGCCAGCTGGTGATCGACTGCTTCAACGTCCTGCTGCGCGAACTCGACGTACCCACCCCCTCCACCCGCCAGCGCCTCGGCAGCCCCGTGAACCAGGGCCTGCAGCTACCGGCGATCTATGCCCTGGCGGCGGAGGGACGCCAGCGCTTCGTGATGAAGCCCGGTCTCTCTGGCCGGGAGAAAGCGGAGGTGGTGCGCGCCGCCTACCGCCAGGTGTTCGAGCGCGACATCGTCAAGGGCTATTCCCAGCAGGTGTGCCCCGTGCAGGCCACCCAGTTCCGCCAGGGCCAGATCTCGGCGCGGGAATTCATCCGGGCCCTGGGACGCAGCAACGAATACCGCCGTCAGTTTTACAGCCGCTTCTCCAACAGCCGGGTGGTGGAATTGGCCTTCCGCCATTTCCTGGGTCGGGGCATCAGCTCCATCGAGGAATTCCGCCGCTATTTCGCCATCGTCAGCGAGCAGGGTCTGCCGGGTCTGGTGGATTCCATTGTCAACGGCATGGAATACGCACGCGTTTTCGGCGAGGAAACGATTCCCTACCTCCGCGATCTGGGCGAAGAGGCCCAGGAGAGCGCCGGCTGGGGCTCCAACCGCAAACTCTTCCGCTTCAGCGCCCCGTTTGAGGGGGCGCCGCAATACATCACCCTTTACGCCTCCTACCGTCAGCCCTTCGCCGACCAGCACCCCTACGGCGGCGGCAACGATCCCCTGGCTCTCACCTATGGGGCGATTTTCCCCTCCGGCACCGCATCGGTGGCCACGCGTCCGGCTCCGTTCAGCTACGACAGCCGCCGCATTCTGGTGAGCAATGGGCTGCGCCAGCCCGGCCAGATGGACAGCCTCCAGTTCCGCAAGGCCACCCCGCGTCGGGTGGGCCCCAAGGTGATTCGGCTCCAGCAGATCGCCACCGGCGGTAACTCTGTGCCCAGGCGCGGCGGACAGCCGAGCGTTCGGGGCAGCGAATCCGCCACCCAGGCGGTGATCCGGGCTGTCTATGTGCAGATCCTCGGCAACACCGGCTATGCGGGAGAGCGCTGCACGGTGGAGGAGATCAAGCTCGAGAACGGCGACATCAGCCTGCGGGACTTCGTTCGGCAGGTGGCCCGCTCCAACGCCTTCCGGCGCCGCTACTGGAGTGGGCTCTACATCTGCAAGGCCATCGAGGTGATGCATCGCCGCATCCTCGGCCGTCCCACCCTGGGCCGCTGGGAGATCGACGCCTACTTCGACACCGCCGCCCGCAAGGGGTTCTACGGCGTGGTCGACCGCATGATCGAAAGCCGCGAGTACAACGATTGCTTCGGCGAAGACACGGTTCCGTTCGAGCGCTTCCTCACCCCCACCGACCGCAACGCCCGGGCGGTGCCGGCCCTGCGTCGTGCCTTTGATGCCAGCGCCGTTCCCAACCTCACCCCCGCCACCCGGCCCGATGTCAAGCCGCCGGAAACGGTGCGCACCCCGGGCAGCCTCACCCCGCGCAACCTTCCGGCCCGCAGCCGCGTGGTGCGGGGCAGCTGGACGGCCCAGGTCGCCGGGGGCGAGAAGCCCATGGCCCCCACCGCCGCAGCCTCTGGCCCCGTGAGCCTGCGCCAGGCACCGGCCCCCACCCGCACCTGGGTACCCCAGGTGCGCCGCACGTCATTCGCCCCGGCTGCGGCGCCAACGCCATCTCCTGCCGCATTCGGTGGCACCCGCGTGCCCCAGGCCCGTGGCGGCGCCGCCGCAGCGGGAGGCTGGCGCGCCGCCGTGGGCAGCTCGGCCCTCGCCGGCGCAGCCGCGGCTCCTGATGCCGCCATGCAGAAAGCCCTCCGCCCCGGCCGGCCCCAGGGCTTCGCCCGCCGCGCCAGCCTGGGCCGTCCGGTCCGGCTGCTGCGCACCCCCAGCGAAGGCCAGCTGCTCGAAGTGGTGGAAGCCAGCTACCGCCAGTTGCTCAACCGCGTGCCCCTGGCGGCCGAGCGGCTGGGGGATGCCGAATCCCAGCTCCGGGACGGCCAGATCTCCGTGGCCGAATTCGTCGCGCAGATCGCCGGCAGCGACCTTTTCCAACAGCGTCTTACCCGGATGGCGCCCCTTCGGGCCGCTTCCGCCGCCTACCTCGCCCTGCTCGGCCGGGCGGCCCAACCGGCGGAAGTGAGCCGTTTCCTCGGCCTGCGGGGCAGCGCCGGCCAGCAGGCGGCCCTCGAGCAGCTGCTCAACAGCCTCGAATACGCCGAATCCTTCGGCCAGGACACGGTCCCCTACCTGCGGGGCCTGGCCAGCGCCGATGGCATTCCCCTGGCCACGGTCAACCGCACCGCCGCCCTCTACGCCGGCAACGCCGGCCTGACCCCTCCCCCCAAAGACGCCATCTGACCCCACGAGCTGCGGGCTCCAGCCACCCAGACCCCCCGGATCCAATCCGGGGGGTTTTTCACAGGAGCGCAGGCGGAGATCCGACATCAAACGCAACAGCAATTGTGCGCGCACGAGCCGCACACTCCACCCGGCGGCTAAGGCGCAGATGATGAACAATTGCTGCGCAGAGTTGCTATCAACAACTCGCGGCAAAGCCCTTACCAGCACTGGCTTCTGCTGCTGCGACAAGCCATGAAGAACTGTTACCGCCGCCCGGGAGCTTGCGGGGCGCTGGCGCAGAATGAATCGGCGATCGGCACCGCCGATACCCACCCCACTCACCCACCGGATACCGGTCACCGGAAACGGCGACCGCTTGTTTCGAGGCAGAACTGCATGAGCATCGTCTCCAACTCGATCATCAACGCGGACGCCGAAGCCCGCTACCTCAGCCCTGGCGAACTCGACCAGATCAAGTCGTTCGTAGCCGGCGGTCAGCGTCGCCTGCGGATCGCCCAGGTCCTGGCCGAAAGCCGCGAGCGCATCGTCAAGCAGGCCGGAGGCGCCCTCTTCCAGAAGCGCCCCGATGTCATCTCCCCCGGCGGCAACGCCTACGGCGAAGAGATGACTGCCAGCTGCCTGCGCGACATGGATTACTACCTGCGCCTTGTCACCTACGGCGTGGTCGCCGGGGACGTCACCCCGATCGAGGAGATCGGCATCATCGGCGCCCGCGAGATGTACCGCGCCCTGGGCACCCCCCTGGAAGCGATGGCGGAAGCCGTGCGCGAAATGAAGTCGGTGGCCACCAGCATCCTCACTGGAGCTGATGCCGAAGAGGCCGGTTTCTACTTCGATTACGTCGTCGGCGCCCTCTCCTGAGGCCCTGCTCACCCTCTTCCTCGCTCCCGAATCTCAGGATCCATGCAAGACGCCATCACCAACGTCATCAACCAGGCCGACGTCCAAGGCCTCTACCTCGACGGTTCCGCCATGGGCCGTCTCGAGCAGTACTTCACCAGCGGTGAGCTGCGTGTCCGTGCCGCCGCCACGATCAGCGCCAACGCTTCGGCCATCATCAAGGAAGCCGTTGCCAAGTCGCTGCTCTATTCGGACATCACCCGTCCGGGCGGCAACATGTACACCACCCGTCGCTACGCAGCCTGCATCCGCGACCTCGACTACTACCTGCGCTACGCCACCTACGCCATGCTGGCGGGTGACACCTCGATCCTCGACGAGCGTGTGCTGAACGGCCTCAAGGAGACCTACAACTCCCTGGGCGTGCCCATCGGTGCCACGGTGCAGTCGATCCAGGCGATGAAGGAGTCCACCGCCGCCCTCGTTGGTCCCGATGCCGGTCGCGAGATGGCCGTCTACTTCGACTACATCTGCTCCGGCCTGGGCAACTGATTCCCGCCCGATTCCATCGACCGAGGATCTACCCCATGCGTCTCTTTAAGATCACAGCCTGCATTCCCTCCCCGGAGAAAGTCCGCACCCAGAGGGAGCTTCAGAACACCTACTTCACCAAGTGGGTTCCCTACGAAAGCTGGTTTGCTGAACAGCAGCGAATCATGAAGCAGGGGGGCAAGATCCTCAAGGTTGAATTGGTCACCGGCCGCCGCCAGCAAAGCTGCGGCAACTGATCCTTTCTCCAGAACAGCCCGGCCCTTGAGCCGGGTTTTTTTGTGGTGGTTTTTGGCAGCCGTACTCCGCGGCCGTTCACGCCACCCTTGGCAGCGGCCGGGGCAGCAGTCGGAGCTGCGGCCGGCGTTTTTTTTGGCTTCGCGGGGTCGACAAACCCGCAGGCGTCACGGCTCAATGGTCTATCCGTGCTTCGCAGCGGCGCCTTGTCTCCCCACCGATCCAGCTCCCGTTCCGGCGGATCCAACGCAGCTGCCGACGCGGCAACCGGGGCGACACTCCCCCAGAGCGGCCTGCTGCCCCTTCCCTGGGACCTCTGGCCCGCCGAAGGTCGCCTGCTCGTGGGCCTCACCGCGCTCTGGAGCCTGATCGGTCTGCTGGTGCTCACCTCCGCCAGCTGGTGGGTGGCGGAACGGGAGATGGGCGATGCCGCCTACTACCTCAAGCGCCAGGCGATCTGGATGCTGGCCAGCTGGGGGCTGTTCTGGCTGGCGATCCGCACCACCATGCGCCGCTGGCTTCACCTCGCCGCCCCCGCCCTGCTGATCGGGGGCGTGCTCGTGGCCGCCACCCTCGTCGTGGGAAGCACCGTGAACGGAGCCAGCCGCTGGCTTGTGCTCGGGCCGGTCCAGATCCAGCCCACCGAGCTCGTCAAGCCCTTCGTGGTGCTCCAGGGCGCCGTGCTCTTCTCCCACTGGAAACGCATCGGCAACGACCAGAAGCTGCTCTGGCTTGCCATTTTCGGCGCCCTGATCCTGCTGATCCTCAAGCAGCCCAACCTCAGCACCGCCGCCCTGACAGGCCTGCTGCTCTGGCTGATGGCCCTGGCCGGCGGCCTGCCCCTCACCCTCCTGGTGGGGGCCGCCGGGGGCGGGGGCCTCCTCGGCGTCGCCAGCATCCTGATCAACGAATACCAGCGGGTGCGCGTTACCTCCTTCCTCAACCCCTGGAAGGACGCCCAGGGGGATGGCTACCAGCTGGTGCAGAGCCTGCTGGCCATCGGCTCCGGTGGCCCCCTGGGGGAGGGCTTTGGGCTCTCGACCCAGAAACTCCAGTACCTGCCGATCCAGAGCACCGATTTCATCTTCGCTGTCTTCGCGGAGGAATTCGGCTACGTGGGTTCCCTGATGTTGCTGCTCTTCCTGGTGGTGTTCGGCTTTGTGGGCCTGCGGGTGGCCCTGTCCTGCCGCAGCAACCAGCACAAACTCGTGGCCATCGGCGCCACCTCCCTTTTGGTGGGCCAGTCGATCCTCAACATCGCCGTGGCCAGCGGCTCGATGCCCACCACCGGCCTGCCCCTGCCGATGATCAGTTACGGCGGCAACTCCCTGCTCGGCAGCCTCTTCGCCGCCGGCCTGCTCGTGCGCTGCTCCCTGGAGTCCACGGGTCTGGAAACCGTCCGGAGCCGGCGGCGCCGCCCCACGGCCGCCCCGATAGGCTGACCCTCCGGCCGATTCCGTAGCGGCGATGACCAGCCTCGCGCTGCAGCTGGCCGACTGGGCCCGCAGCAGTGAACAGCTCCTGCAGACCTCCCTGGCCCATCCCGGTCCCCTGACCCTGGCCCTCGTTTTCGGCGGCGGGCTGCTCACCAGCCTCGGTCCCTGCTCCCTCTCCCTGCTGCCGGTGACCCTGGCCTATCTGGCCGGCTTCAGTGCCACCGAGGCTGCCACCAATCCCTCGGCACCACGGATGGCTCCGCCCTGGCGCCGCAGCCTGGCCTTCACCGCCGGCATCGTCGCCTCCCTTGTGCTCCTTGGCCTGGCCAGCGGATGGTTGGGGCGCCTCTACGGCCGGGTGCCCGGGGTGGTCCCGCTGCTGGTGGCGGTGGTGGCGGTGGTGATGGGCCTCAACCTGTTGGGCCTGCTCCGCATTCCCCTGCCCGCCGGCCCTGACCCGGAGCGCTGGCGCCAGCGGGTGCCCGCCCCCCTCGCGCCGCTGGCGGCCGGCCTGGCCTTCGGGCTCGCCGCCACCCCCTGCACCACGCCGGTGCTGGCGGTGTTGCTGGCCTGGATGGCCCAGAACGGCCGTCCCCTGGTGGGCATGCTGCTGCTCACCGCCTTCGGCGCCGGCCAGGTGGTGCCCCTGCTGCTGGCGGGCACCGCCGCCGCCGCCCTGCCCTCCCTGCTGCAGTTGCGGCGGCTGGGCCAGTGGGTGCCCCCGATGAGCGGCGTGGTGCTGCTCACCACCGGCGCCCTCACCCTGCTGGCCCGACTGCCATGAGCAGCAGCGCTGGCCTGCCGCCGAGGCCGCTGCAACGGCTGTTCGCCTGGATCTCCGACCTGCGCCTGGCGATCGTGCTGCTGCTGGCGATCGCCCTGGCCAGCGGCATCGGCACGGCCATTCCGCAGAAGGAGGTCGTCGCCTTCTACCACCAGCGCTACGACGGCACCCCCTGGCTGGGACTGCTGCACGGCGACGGACTGCTGGCCCTGCAGCTCGATCACGTGTACTCGAGCAGCTGGTTTCTGGCGCTGCTCGCCTGGCTCGGGCTCTCCCTGCTGCTCTGCAGCTGGCGCCGCCAGTGGCCGGCCCTGCAGGCCTCCCTCCGTTGGATCGACTACCGCTCCGCCCGCCAGCTCAGCAAGCTCAGCGTGGCCGAAACCCGCCGCGTCGCCGATGCCGAGGCCGCCCTGGGCGCCCTGGCGGATCGGCTGCGGGGCGGCGGCTGGCAGGTGCGCCCCCAGCCGGGCCGCCTTGCCGCCCGCAGAGGTCTGGCGGGCCGCTTCGGGCCGCTGCTCGTGCACGCTGGCCTGGTGGTGCTGATGGTGGGGGCGGCCTGGGGAGCGCTGGCGGGCCAGCGGCTCGAGCAATTTCTGGCCCCCGGCCGCGAACTCGAACTCCTCGATCCCCGCGGCCGCTCCCAGCTCACGCTCGTGCTGGATCGCTTCGTGATCCAGCGCGATCCAGCGGGCCGGCCGGAGCAGTTCACCTCCAGCCTCACCCTGCGCACCCCCGCCACCACGCTCCCCGAGCAGCAGGCGCAGATCAGCGTCAACCATCCGTTGCGCACCCGCGGCATCACCCTCTACCAGGCTGACTGGGCCCTGGCGGCGATCGAGGTGCAGCTGGGCCGCAGCCCGGTGTTGCCCCTGCCCCTGCAGGCCTTCCCCCAGCTCGGGGAGCAGGTGTGGGGCCTGGTGCTGCCCACCCGCCCGGACGGCAGCGAACCCGTGCTGCTCAGCCTCACCAGCGAGCAGGGGCCGGTGGAGGTATACGGAGGCGACGGCACCCTCCTGGGCCGCATCGTGCCCGGGGGCGAGCCGGTCGACATCCGGGGGCTGCCCGTGCGGGTGGTGTCGGTGCTGCCCGCCAGCGGCATCCTGCTCAAGCGCGATCCAGGCGTACCGCTGGTCTACACCGGCTTTGCCATCGCCCTGCTGGGCGGGGGTCTGAGCCTGGTGGCCACTCGCCAGCTCTGGGCCGTGGCCGAGGCGGCGGAGGGGCGCCTGCACGTGGCGGGGCTCTGCAACCGCAATCTCACCGCCTTCGCCGCCGAGCTCCCGGCCCTGCTGCCCGAAGCCGAGGCTGACGGGACTGAGTAATGCCTACGGCGGCCTGAGCCAGGCCCTCGGCCCGGGCCTCAGCAGGGCTGGCGGCTGCCATGGCTGACGCGCACCACGGTGTGCACATTGCCCCGACGGTTGAAATCGGCCTCCAGCTGCATCCAGTTCGGATCGCAGGCCGCCACGAAGTCGTCAAGGATGCGGTTGGCCACCTCCTCGTGGGAGATCGTGCGGTCCCGGTAACTGTTGACGTAAAGCTTGAGGGCCTTCAGCTCCATCACCCGGGGCCCGGGCTGGTAAAGAAGCCGCAGAACGGCAAAGTCGGGGTAGCCGGAGAAGGGGCAGAGACAGGTGAATTCGGGCAGCTCGATCGCAATCTCGTAGACCCGCCCCGGCCGGGGATTCTCGAAGCAGAGCAGCTCGACCTCGGCGATCGCCCGCTCGCCGACCTGGGGGGCACGGGTGCGTTGCGGAGCGCTGGTCATGGCGGGGCACACGTGGCGGGATAACGATTCGACCGTACAGGTCCAAGCGGTTCCGCCGGCACGTGAGGGGAGCCCCATCGAAGGCGCGGCCGTAGCAACGGCAACCGCACGGGGGGCCCGGCTCAGGCCTAATGGTCGCGTCTCCCACCGGGGGACATCCGAGTGAGAGACTTATTCCCCGCTTGCACGCCAGCTCCCCAGCTTCCATGAAAAAAATCGAGGCCATCATCCGCCCGTTCAAGCTCGAGGACGTCAAGATCGCCCTGGTGAACGCCGGCATCGTCGGCATGACCGTGAGCGAAGTGCGCGGATTCGGGCGTCAGAAAGGTCAGGTGGAGCGGTACCGGGGCTCCGAGTTCACCGTGGAGTTCCTGCAGAAGCTCAAGCTTGAGATCGTCGTCGATGACGAACGGGTCGACACCGTCGTCAACGCCATCCAAGACGCCGCCCGCACCGGCGAGATCGGCGACGGCAAGATCTTCATCAGTGAGATCGATGCCGTGATCCGCATCCGCACCGGCGACCGGGATTCCAGCGCCATCTGAGGCGCCTCAGCCCCCGGCCAGCGTGGCGGCCACCAGCGCGGTGAGGCTCCCCCGGGTGGGAGTCTCACCGCTGCCCCCCAGCCACAGCAGATATTCGTGGTTGCCCGCCGGACCGGTGATCGGCGAGGCCACCACACCGCTCGCCGCCCAGTCCAACGCCTGCGCCGCGGCGATCACCCCCTCGATCGCATCGCGGTGGGCTGCCGGATCGCGCACCACGCCGCCCCGGCCCACCCGGGCGCGCCCCACCTCAAACTGGGGCTTCACCAGCAGCACCGCCTCCACCGCATCGCCCGGCCCAGCCGCCGCCCCTGCCGTCGCCCCATCCACCGCAGGGGCCAGCAACGCCCGCAGGGCCGGTAACACCCGCGTTAGCGAGATGAAGGAGAGGTCGGCCACCGCCAGATCGGGCCGGGGATCCTCGGGGCCGTAGAGCTGCTCGGGGGTGAGGTGGCGCAAGTTGGTGCGCTCACGCAACACCAGGCGGGAATCGGTGCGCAGGCTCCAGGCGGTCTGTCCGTAGCCCACATCGATGCCGTACACCCGGGCGGCCCCGTGCTGCAGCAGGCAGTCGCTGAAGCCGCCGGTGGAGATGCCCGCATCCAGGCACACCCGCTGCGCCACCTGGATCGGCAGCGCATCCAGAGCCGCCACCAACTTCTCGCCACCGCGGGAGACGAACCGCGGTGGCCGCTCCACCTCCAGGGGCAGCTCGGGCGAAACCTCCATCCCCGGCTTGTCGAGCACGGTGGTCCCCGTGCGCACGCGCCCGGAGCGGATCAGCTGCTGGGCCTGCTGGCGGCTGGCCGCCAGGGAGCGCTGCACCAGTTCGAGATCGAGACGCTGCTTGCGGGCCATGGCGCGGATCGGTTCCGTTATGCAATCACAACCCAAAGCCGAATAAATCCGTATCCCACCGCCCGAAGCTGGCCCATCCACCACACAATGGTCGCCACCGCCGAGACGGCCCCCCATGCCGCCCTACGGATCCCTTGCCACCAGCAGCGATCTTCCCGCCAACGTTCTGGAATTGCTGCGGCCGGGCACCTTTGTACGGCTGCGCAACCAACCCGACGATTTGCCCCCCTTTCAGCTGATCGTCTGCCGCGGTGGTCGCTGCTGGGTGCGCCAGCAGACCTGGGGAGCCGCGGTGCAATGGGAGGTGGCCCACCGCCAGCTCACCGCCGCCGCCTGAGGGCGGGGCCATCCCCGCCGTCGCGCCCCCGGGAGTGGCGGCGTCGATCGATAAGTTGGGGGGCAACGCCGCACGCCGCCGCCCTTGATCGAGCGCTACACCCTGCCGGAGATGGGCCGCCTCTGGAGCGAGGAGGCCAAGTTCCAGAGCTGGCTCGATGTGGAGATCGCCGCCTGCCAGGCCAATGCCGAGCTCGGCCGGGTGCCGGCCGAGGCGATGGCCCAGATCCGCGAGCGGGCCCGCTTCGAGGTGCCGCGCATCCTCGAGATCGAAGCGGAGGTGCGCCACGACGTGATCGCCTTCCTCACCAACGTCAATGAGCACGTGGGGGACGCCGGTCGCTACATCCATGTGGGCATGACCAGCTCCGATGTGCTCGACACCGGCCTGGCCCTGCAGATGCGGGCCTCCGTGCAGGAGCTGCGCCGGGAGCTCGATGGCCTCAGCGAGGCCCTGCGCACCCTGGCGCGCGAGCACAAGCACACCGTGATGATCGGCCGCTCCCACGCGATCCACGGCGAACCGATCACCTTCGGCTTCAAGGTGGCGGGCTGGTTGGCGGAAAGCGAGCGCAACCGGGAGCGCTTGGCGCGGCTGGAAACGGCGGTGAGCGTGGGGCAGATCAGCGGCGCCATGGGCACCTACGCCAACACCGACCCGGAGGTGGAAGCCATCGCCTGCCGCATCCTCGGCCTGGTGCCCGACACCGCCAGCACCCAGGTGATCTCCCGCGATCGCCACGCCGACTACGTGCAGACCCTCGCCCTGGTGGGGGCCTCGCTGGAGCGCTTCGCCACCGAGATCCGCAACCTGCAGCGCACCGATGTGCTCGAGGTGGAGGAGAACTTCGCCAAGGGGCAGAAGGGCAGCTCCGCCATGCCCCACAAGCGCAACCCGATCCGCAGCGAGCGCATCTCCGGCCTGGCCCGGGTGCTGCGCAGCTACACCGTGGCCGCCCTGGAAAACATGGCCCTCTGGCATGAGCGCGACATCAGCCACAGCTCGGTGGAGCGGATGATGCTGCCCGATTGCTCGGTGACCCTGCACTTCATGCTGCGCGAGACGGCGGAGGTGGTGAAGGGGCTGGGGGTCTACCCCGAGAACATGGCCCGCAACCTGAATGTGTACGGCGGCGTGGTCTTCAGCCAGCGGGTGCTGCTGGCGCTCGTGGAGAGCGGCATGAGCCGCGAGGACGCCTACCGGGTGGTGCAGCGCAACGCCCACAGCGCCTGGAACACCGCCGGCGGCGATTTCCGCGCCAACCTGGAGGGCGATCCGGAGGTCACCGGCCGGCTGTCGCCCGAGCAGTTGCACGCCTGCTTCGCCACCGACCTGCATCAGGCCCATCTCGATGTGATCTGGCAGAGGCTGGGCCTCTGATCCCACTTGCCGCCCCCTCCCTGACCCTGGGCGCCTTCTGGATCCCCCAGGCCGACGCTCTCTACGCGGTGGGGAGCACCGCGGGATTGCTGCTGGTGGTCTGGCTGGTGCTGCGGCCCCGTTGAGTCGATGGCGGAGACGGCGACGCTGGGGGTGATCGGGGCGGGCGTCGCCGGCTGCGCCCTGGTGGCCTCCCTGCGGCGGCGGGGCTGGAGCGGCCCGATCGGCCTGTGGGAGGCAGGCCGCGGACCGGGTGGCCGGGCCGCCAGCCGCCGCTCCCGCCACGACGAGGCCCTGGTGATCGACCATGGCGCCCCTTTGTTCAACATCGCAACCGCCCCCGCCCCGGCCCTGCTGGCGCCACTGCGCGCCGGCGGCTGGATCGAGCCCTGGGGCGGGATCGCGGCCGATCTGGGGGGGGAGGGCCAGCTGCTGCGGCCGAGCGGCGATCCGCTGCTGGCGGGGGAGCTCTGGCACGGCTGTGGTGGCATGGACCGGATGGCCCACGGCCTGTTGGAGCTGGCGGAGGCCTGCGGGCCGGTGGAGCGCCACTGGGGCCACCGGGTGCGGCAGCTGGAGCGTGGGCCCGGCGGCGGGTGGGCCCTCCTCAACGAGGACGGCGAGGAGCTGGCGGAGGTGGACTGGCTGGTGCTCAGCGGCAGCCTCCTCGCCCACCCGCGCGCCAGCGCCTTGCTGGGCTGGCCGCAGGTGCCCCTGAGGCAGGTGGCGGCCACGGCGGGCGACCCGCAGCTGCAGCGGGCGGTGGCGGCGATCGGCGCCAGCGGCACGGAGGGGCGCAGCAACCTGCTGCTGGTGGTGCCCGCCAGCCGGGCCCAGCCGTGGCGGGAGCTGCCGTTCCAGCTGCTGGCCTGCGATGGGGAGGCCCAGGCGCGCTGGGACCTGCGGCGCCTGTCGGTGCAACCGTTGACGGATGGACGCTGCGCGGTGGTGGCCCACTCCAGCGCGGCCCTGACGGCGCAATACCCGCAGGTCTTCGGCACGGGGTCGGCGATCGCCCGGGAGCTGGGCGCCTCCCCCGATCGGGCGGCGGAGGCCGAGCTCATCGATCGGCTAGCCGAGGCGGTGGGGGGAGTGGTGAGCCGCTGGCTGGGGGAAGCGGAGGCGACGGCGGGCCTGGCGGTGGCGCAGCGTCAGCTGATGCGCTGGGGGGCCGCCTTTCCCCTCCCCCCAGGGCTCCCGGCTGAGCTCCAGCTCTGCCCCGCCAGCCGCATCGGCTTCTGCGGCGACTTCGTGGAGGGTTTGGGGTTCGGCCGGGTGGAGGGGGCGCTTCACAGCGCCGAAGCCCTGGCGGCCCGGCTGGCGGCCCGGCTGGCTGGCTGAGCCGCTGGGCGGCTGCAGGGTTGAGCGGTAAGGCTGCAACCAGATCCCCCAACAAAAACCCCCAGACCTGGCGGCCTGGGGGCATGGACTGGGCAGTGCTGCCGGAGGCTGGTGGATCAGCCGAGGCCGATCTGGGAGAGGATGCCCTGACCGGTGAGCAGCTCGGTGGCCAGGCCGATCACGAAGCCGAGCATGGCCATGCGGCCATTCCAGGTTTCAGCGAAAGCGACGAAACCGAAGCGGGACTCAGGAGCAGCCATGGGTGGTGTTGCGTTGTGTGCAGAAGAGTAACCGAAAGTAAAGCGCTGGGATGCGCGCCGAGGGGCGGGATGCCGTACCTCTCGTCCTCAGGCCCAGTCAGACACCCGTCAAACACCCGTCAAACATCCGGGAAGGCAGTCCCCCACGGATCAGGCAAGGTTTCTTGCGAACCGTTCCGCTTTGCGACGGATCCCACCGCAGGACACGATCGCGACCAACCCGGTCGATCGGCAGGGCTACGACTGGTGCGGAGGCCCGATCCGGCCCTCCCCTTCCCCCCTCCATGCCTCCCCCTCCCCCCCGAGCACCCGGCCGCCGGCATCCCGCCCGAGGCGGCGAGCCCCACCCAGAGCCCGCGGCCCTGGGGCGCGACGAGCGCAGGGCGCTGGTGCGCGCAGCGATCGCCTACTTCACCCACCACTACGGCGAACCGATCCAGATCGCCGGCCTGGCCTCGGAGCTGGGGGTGAGCGAGGGCTGCCTGGCCCTCTGTTTTGACCACTGCCACGGCCGCACGCCCTGGCAGGCCCTGCAGCAGCTCCGCCTCAACCGCCTCTATGAGGCGATCGCCCGCCAACCCGGCGATCCCCTGGAGGGACTGGTAAGCCACTGCGGCCTGCTGCCGGTGACCGAGGCGAACCGCGCCTTCCAACAGGCCTTCGGCATCGATCTGGGGTCCTTCCGCCGCACCAGCCACCGGGCCGCCGAAGACCGCCGCTTCCGCCGCAGCCATCCCGATCCGGCGGACCTGGTGCTCAGGCCGTGACCGCGGCCCCGCCGCCACCTCCGGGCTCCGGGCCGGGGGTCGCGGCGGGGGGGGGCGGCAGCAGATCCTCGATCTCACACACCGGAAAGCGGTTGATCGCCCGCAGGGCCCGCCGCGACTGGGTGCGCAACCGCTCGCTGATCGCCTCCGCGTAGGGCACCTGGGCGAGCAGATCAACAGTGCGGCGCAGCACCCGCACCACGTCACCCTCATCGATGGAGGTGTTGGCGATCACCTCGCTCCAGGCCGCGCCCTGGGCCCAGGCGTGCACCAGGCCCGTGAGTTCGGGCTCCCACCAGACCGGCATCACCACCTGGGCCCGCTCCTGCTGGCGCTGCAGCTCCCGCCGCAGGCCCCGCAGGTCGTGGAGGACCTCCTCGGCGGCGGCGGGCGGCGGCCAGCCGCACCAGAGGTCGGGGCGATTGACCTCGGTGGAGATGGCCTCCAGCACCGCCGCCAGATCGGCGGGCTCCAACTCATCGAGGTGGCCACTCATCAGCGCCAGCCCCAGCCACAGCTCGTTGTCACCCCGCAGGGCCGCCACGGTGCGCCCCACCTCGGTGGGCTCCAGGCCATCGGCGCCAGCCAGGGCCCCGAAGAAACGCAGGATCTCGATCAGCTGCAGGAAGGTGTCCCAGTGGCGGTTGGAACGGAAGTGGAGCAGGCGGCGCCGTTCGTCGAGCTCGGCCTGCAGTTCGCTTTGGCGGCGGCGGTGCTTGCTGAGCTGGCGGCGGTCCCCGAGGCCGTGGCCAGGGTGGAGTTCCAGCTCCTCCTCCAGCTGGCGCACCAGCTCGGCCTGGGCGAGCACCTCGCCCTGCAGGTCGTAGCGGGGGGTGTGCATGTCGTGCCGGCGGGCCAGCGAGGCCACCGCCAGCGCCATCCCCTCACTACCCCCATCGCCGTGGCGCAGCTCGCCGGTGTGGCGCAGCTCGGGGACCTCGATCTGCCGCACCTGCAGACAGCTGAGCTCGGCGTGCAGGCTCACCACGGCGCCGCAGGGCACCAGGATCCAGACGTTCTCGTCGGTGAGGCACAGCAGCAGGGGGAACTGCCCCGGCCCCTTCACCTTGGCGATGATCACCGCCGGGGTCACCCGCCCCCGGAGCTGCAGCGCCTTGAGGCTCACGAGCGTGCCCTCGCTGGCGAACTGCAGCGCCAGGGTGAGTTCGTGGACCAGGGTCTCCTCCGCCTGCAGCTGCAGGGTGCGCAGCAACCGCCGCTCCTCCCGCAGGCGGCCGCGCTGCTTCTCGTAATCCTCCACGTCCTCCCAGGGCACTTCGCCCCCCCGATCCTCCAGCTGGGCGAGCTGCTGGCTGAGCGTGGCGATGAGGGCTTCGTCCTCGGCGAGATCCAGGGTGGCGAGGTAGCGGCCGAAACTGCGCTCCACCAGCTCCTTGGCCTTGGCCAGGTCGTAGCGCTGCAGCAGGTTGAGCACCATGCCGTAGCTGGGGGTGAACTGGCTCACCAGTGGATCGGCGGGGGCCAGGGCCAGCTGGCCGGCCTCGCGCACCCCCTCGAAGCGGCTCTGCACGGTGACCACATAGCCCTGGACATCGAGCCCGCGCCGGCCGGCCCGGCCGGCCATCTGCAGGAACTCGCTGCCCATCAGCGGCCGATGGCCCCGTTCGGTGCGCTTGGAGAGGGCCGAGATGACGGTGGTGCGCGCTGGCATGTTGATGCCGGCGGCCAGGGTTTCGGTGGCGAACACCACCTTGATCAGCCCCTGTTGGAACAGCGCTTCGATCAGCTCCTTCCAGGCGGGCAGCACGCCAGCGTGGTGGGAGGCGATGCCGCGCAGCAGGGCCTCGGCGTGCCCCCCCTCGCGCACCGCCTCCGGCGTGGCGGCCACGAAGGCATCGAGGAGCTCGCGGATGCGCGCCTGCTCGGCGGGCGTCACCAGGCAGACGCTGCCGAGCTCACGCACCCCCCGGTCGCAGCCGCGGCGGCTGAAGATGAAATAGATGGCGGGCAGCATGTCGCGCTCCGCCAGCTGGGCCACCACAAATGTGAGTGGGGCTGGCTCCGGCTGGGGCGGCCGCGGCGTTTTGGGCCCCTTGCGGCGGTTGCCCTTGGGGGCCCGCCACACCTTGGCATTGGGATGCAGGGCGGTGCCTTCGTCGTTCAGCAAGGGGTGCAGGCCCTTGGCGCTGCAGAAGCTGAAGGCGAGCGGCACCGGCCGGAAATCGCTGTGCACCAGCTGGGTGGGGCCATGCACCCGTTCGATCCAGTCGGTGAGCTGGCCGGCGTTGGCCACCGTGGCGGAAAGCGCCACCAGCTGGATAGAGGGGGGGCAGTGAATGATCGATTCCTCCCAGACGGTGCCCCGCTGGGTGTCGTTCATGTAGTGGCACTCATCGAGCACCACCGCCTCCACATCGGCGAGGGGATCGTCGTCGGGGTGGTCGATCTCCGCATAGAGCATGTTGCGGAAAATCTCGGTGGTCATCACCACGATCCGCGCCTCGCGGTTGAGGCTCAGATCCCCGGTGAGCAGGCCCACATTGGCGTCGCCGAACTGATGGCGGAAATCGCGCAGCTTCTGGTTGGAGAGCGCCTTGAGCGGCGTGGTGTAAAAAACCTTGCGCCCGTGGGCCAGGGCCCGGTGGATGGCGTACTCCCCCACCAGGGTTTTGCCACTGCCGGTGGGGGCGCTCACCACAACGGAATGGCCCTGGTTGAGGGCATCGATCGCCTCAAGCTGGAAGCGATCAAGGGGAAACGGAAACAGCTCCTCCAGGGGGGGCACCGTGCTGGGGGCGGTTGGGGGAACCGCGGCGTCGCCGCTGGAGCTGGGCTTCATGGCAGCGATCCTAGGCGGGGCCTGAATCAGGGCGATTCCACAGCCACCAGAGGCGATCACCCTTCCCGGAGCCGTTGTCATGGAGTGGCCCATCGGTGCCAACACACCCGCCCAACGTGAGCTGTGGGAGCGGCTGGTGCAGTGGAGTCCCGATCCGGAGGGGGAGAGGGGGGGCTTCACGCGCAAGCTGGCGCGGGAGCAGGGCTGGTCGCTGCGCCGCGCCGAGCGGGTGCTGGAGGAGTACCGGCGCTTTCTGTTTCTGGCGGTGAGTGCCGGCCATGGGGTGTGCCCCTCGGAGGCGGTGGATCGGGCCTGGCACCAGCACCTGCTCGACACCCGCCCCTACTGGGAGGAGTTCTGCCCGCAGGTGCTGGGGGTGCCCCTGCACCACAGCCCATCGCGGGGCAGCCTCGCGGAACGGCAGCGGCTGGCGGACGGATACGCCCGGACCCTGGCGAGCTACCGGCGCTGCTTTGGTGGGGCACCGCCCGCCGACCTCTGGCCGCATCCGGCGCAGCGATTCGCGGGAGCCCACCGGGGCTGGCGGCTGGAGAAGCCCAGGCGACTGGGCCCCCTGGGGGGCGTGGTGAGCCTGGGGGGCCTGGCGCTCCTGCTGGGGAGTTGCGGCCTGCCGCGGGGGGAATGGTCCCCCTTCCGCCTGACGGGGGCGGAGTTTCTGGTGCTTTACCTCGGCTTGATGGCGGCGGCGATGATGGTCGGCCGTGCCCTGGACCACTGGGCGGGGGCCGATCCGCAGCCGGGCCGGCCCCTGCCCCTCGCCGACTCCTTTACGTCTCGGGAGATGGCCTACCTGGTGGGAGGCGAGCGGCAGGTGGGCCTGACCACCCTGGTGGACCTGCGCGAGCGGGGCGCACTCGAGCGGCCCTGGGCGCTGGCGGACCCGATCGAGCGGGAGGTGGCCGTGGCGGCAACGGCGAGGCCATTGGGGCTGAGGGACTGGCCGGGGCAGGCCAGCGTCCAGGCACTGACGGATCTGAAGCAGCGGTTGACCCAGCTCGGCCTGCTGGTGGAGGAGCGGCGCCACCGCCGGGCCCGGGGCGCCGGGCTAGCGGTGGGACTGGCGGTTCTGGCGCTGGGGGTGCTGCGGCTGGCCCAGGGCTGGCTGGCCGGCCAACCGATCGGCTACCTGACCATGCTGTGCGTGCTCCAGGTGCTCCTGAGCCTGGAGATGGGGCAGAGCCCACCGCGATCCACCCGACGGGGAGAGGCGCTGGTGGCGAAGCAGCGGCGCGCGGTGCACGCCTGGCTCCCGGGAGAATCGCTGGATCTGCGCCTGATGGCCCTGGCCGTCCTCGGCGTGGCGGCCCTGCCGGCCGCGGAGGCCGCTGCCCTGGCACCCCTGGTGCCGGAGCTGGCCGCCGCTGCGAGCGATGGGGGCAGCGGGGATGGCGGCGGCAGCGGTTGTGGGGGCTGCGGGGGTTGCGGCGGTTGCGGGGGCTGACCTAGGGCAGGCGCTCCCAAGGATTGAGGTCCTGCACCACGCTCTTCATGCGCCACCACATGCAACTGCGAGCAGCTCCACACCTGACGCAAGCGGAACAGGCACATGCTCAAGCACCTCGCTGACGATCACAGCATCAACCAGCTCACCATTCAGCGGGCAATCGTCCAACGACGACCCTTTCCCTACCCGTCACGTTGATTCGAAACGGCGAATCGCGGCGCGAAAGCCAAGGGAAATCGCACGGCGCAGGGCTTTTTGACGGTTATTCACCCCCAGTCTCTGCAGTAGGTTGACGCTATAGGTCTGGACGGTGCGCACCGATAAGCCCAGCCGCTCCGCCGTCTCCCTGTTGCTGAGGCCAAGTGCATACGCCTCCAGCAACTGCCGCTCCCGCAGGCTCAACTCAAGGGTGGCCACCTCACCCTCCACGGGGAGTTGCGACGAAACCGACGCTCCCCTCAGGAGGGAAGGACTGCAATAGCTTGTATTGGTGACCACAGCCATTGTCGCCAGACTTATCACATCCGGGCAGGCAAGTATATCTTGATCGGCCACAAGAACAGGAATTACCCGCTGCGTCAGCACGTCATCAAAATGGGAGACGAAAGCAATGATCCTGAGTTGGGGGTGGATTTTCTTTGCCTGCCGGGCAAGCTGGACCAACGACATATCCGGCAGATCATCCACTAGCGCCAGGATGGAAGGCCTCACGCGCGCAATCAGCTCTAGGGCCCCAGCGCCGGTCGTGGAGCCCCCCAAGCAATCCTTTCTGTTCATACCCATGGCGCGATACCAGTTCGCCAACTGAGTCTGCGTGCCAGCTGCGTAGACAACGGTTGGCTCAAAACCGGAGGAGAGACAAGCCAAGAGGAAGCGTGACTGAAACCTCCCTGCCGCGGCCTCCATCTGATGGGGCGTGATGATCATCGGCAGTCAGCAGCCCCCTGCACCTCACAACCCCAGATCCGAAAGCCCTGGGTGATCATCAGGGCGGCGGCCAAGGGGCCAGTGAAATTTGCGATCGCCCTCCTCGATCGGCAGATCATTGATGCTCGCGATACGACGCTTCATCAAGCCATGCTCATCAAATTCCCAGTTTTCATTGCCATAAGCACGGTGCCAATGGCCGGAATCGTCATGCCACTCATAGGCAAAACGTACGGCAATACGATTATCCTGACAAGCCCAGAGTTCCTTGATCAGCCGGTAGTCGAGCTCCCGCGCCCACTTGCGAACCAGGAACTGCTGGATCGCCTCGCGGCCCACCAGGAATTCGGCGCGGTTGCGCCAGACGCTATCCGGCGTGTAGGCCAGCGAAACGCGCTGCGGGTCACGGCCGTTCCAGGCGTCCTCCGCCAGGCGCACCTTCTGGGCAGCGGTTTCGCTGGTGAAGGGGGGAAACGGCGGACGGGAGGTCGGGTCGGAGGAGGTCACGGCAGCCTAAGAAAGAGCAAAAGCTAGCCGCCTCCACCCGCAGCGCCACCGGTCCCACACTGGGGCGGTATCCGGTGGCGCGGTCCCCCTGAATCCCCCGTCCCCTTCGCCCTGGCGCACCCAGCTGGGCCAGGCCCTCGCGGCCGTTCCCGCCGAGCGGCGGCGTGCCCTGCGGCCCTACGCCCCGGCAGCGAGCGCCGAGGGGAGCCCCTTCCTGGAGGCCCTGGCGGCGCCGCAGACGCTGCTGGACCTGGCCAGCAACGACTACCTGGGACTGAGCCGCCACCCCGCCGTCCTCGCCGCGGCCGCGGCCGAGCTGGCCGTCAGCGGGCTGGGGGCGGGCGCCTCGCGGCTGGTCACCGGCACGCGGCCCGTGCACCTCGCCCTGGAGGCCGCCCTGGCCGCCTGGCTCGGCCGGGAGCGGGTGCTGCTGTTCCCCAGCGGCTTCCAGGCCAACCTCGCGGCGGTCAGTGCCCTGGCGGATCGCCACAGCCTGGTGCTGGCCGACCGGCTGATCCACCACTCCCTGCTGGCGGGCGTGCGCTCCAGCGGCGCTCGCCTGCGGCGCTTCGCCCACAACGACCTGGGCGATCTGGAGCAGCAACTGGTGGCCGCGCGACGGGATCGCCCCCACGGGCGGCTGCTGGTGCTGTGCGAAAGCCTTTACAGCATGGAGGGCACCAGCCCGCCGCTGGCCGAGCTGGCCGCGCTCTGCTCCCGCCACAACACCCCCCTGCTGGTGGACGAAGCCCATGCCCTCGGCGTGCTCGGACCCGGGGGCCGGGGCCTGGCCCACGGCCTGCGGGAGGTGGCGCTGGTCTGCGGCACCTTCGGCAAGGCCTTCGGCAGCGGCGGCGCCTTCCTGGCGGCCGATGAACCGCTGGGGGAGTGGCTGTTGCAGAGCAGCGGCGCCTTCCGGTACACCACAGCCCTGGCACCGCCGTTGGCGGCTGGCGCGCTGGCGGCGCTGGAGCTACTGCAGGGGGAGCCGCAGGCCGGGGTGGAACTGTGCCAGCGGGCAGCTCGATGGCGCGAAGCCCTGGTGGCGGCCGGCTGGCCGCGGCCCGCGGGGGAGGGGCCGATCCTGCCGTTGCTGGTGGGGGACGACCGCAAGGCCCTGGCCATGCAACAGCGCCTCGAGGCGGAGGGGCTGCTCACGGTGGCGATCCGCCCACCGACGGTCCCGGAGGGAACGGCGCGGCTGCGGCTGGTGCTGCGGGCAGACCTACCCGCCGGCAGCCGGGATCGCTTGCTGGGGGCGCTGGGAGGGGAGGCTTGCTGGCCCCGGTAGGCCACAGGGGGAGCCTTACACCTCGATGAACAGGTTGGTGCGCCCGAAGGCCTCCTCCTCCGGGGTGAAGACGGGGGCCTGATCCACCAGCTCCGGATCAAAGCGATAGGTGTCCTGCAGGAAACCACCCTCGATCACGGCCGCCTCTAAATCCTGGATGTGTTGGCGGGCTTGGCTGCAGGTTGGCTCAAGGCTGGAGGCATCGCCCTTCTCGAGCAACTGCTGGAGCTGGAGCCGCAGGGCCGAGAGGCGTGCCACCGGCTTGAGCAGGCCGTAGATCGCCACCAGGCGGCGCGTGGCAATGCTGATCTGCTGCAGGGCATGGGCCCGGGCCAATTCCGAATCGATGCTGGGCCAGTAGCGGGTGGTGTAGAAGGCCTTGTCATCTCGGTGGTACCACTCTTCGGAGCGAGCGATCGAGGAGGAAACAGTGTTGTGGAGCTTCCAGAGAAACAGGCGCAGCGAGGCCCCGTCTGTGACAGCTGCCAGCTTCTCATCGATGGACATCAAAAAGTTACTGGGGTCGGCGTCCTGGCCCAGCAGCAGATATTCCACCGGATACATTTCAACCTCCCGATTCTGCACCACATAGGCATTGAGGTGGTGGCGGCAATAGGGGCAGGGATACATGGTAGCAAAAAGCTTGAAGAAATCCTGGAAGAGATCCACCAGCACCGGCTGGTTCTCGGCGGGCTGGGTCGCGACGATCTCGGCTGCGGTATGGAAGAAACGCCATACGGCGGGACCGATGTAATAAGGGAAGCTGATCCGCATCTGTGCATCCTGCACATCACGGCGGCCAAGGTAGACATCGATGAAAGCCACGTAATTCGAAAGGGCTCCGGACTCACGACCAAACTCCAAGCGCTCGCGGCGTTTCTGCACTCCATTTAGGTAGTGGCTGGTCAACCTCCAGGCCTGGGCAATACGCAACTTTTGCTCCGGCGTACAGGAAGAAAATCCTGCCGCCACATCCTCTCCATAGCGGGCGAACTCGCCAGCGGCACTTGCTGTTGCAAACCACTGATCCAGGGCCGCTTCATCGGCAACCGTCTGACTGGGAATATCAGCTGCGGTGCTGACACTGAACGCAGCCAGGAGTTTCGGCATGAAGTCTTCATACCAGTAGGCGACAGGCAGCATCGCCCCATCCACGGTTTCGAGAGCGTGGGAGAGGATCACCCGATTCCACTTCTGCAGGTAGGCGGTCGGTTCGCCTGCAGCAGCGTTGGAAAGGGGGGTAAATGTCTGACGCAATTCCTGCTCCCGCAAGCGGTTGAGTTCGTGGGAGACCAGCACGCCTTCCACTACATCTGCAAGGATTAGCTTATGTTTTTGCATGGTCAGGGCAAAATTAACGCCTGCCACAAATTTCTCCCGGGCATTGCCGGATGCACTGCGGGCTGAGAGCATCGCTTGCTCTTCCGCGATCATCGCCGGGGTCTTGGCAATGGTCGACCAGTGATCGATGCGCTGCCGCAGCCGTTCCACCTCCTGGTTGATGGAGTCCACCACCGCATCCAGCAGCGGTTCGCAGGCCGACTCAACGATGCCAAGATTCTTGTAGAGGGCAATCGCAGCCGCGACAAACCGGGCGAAATCAGTGATGCGATAGGGCAGGTTGCGCACCTGCAGGTGGGTTTCGTGATTGGCAGAGAAGCTCTCTCGAAAGGATCGATAGGCCGCGCCTTGCAGCAAGCGAAACAAACCGATTTGCATCTGCAGGCGTGACGTGCCACGTACTTTTTCGTCCTGCGGATGGAGAGCCAGAAGTGCTTTCAGGCGCTCCAGCTCAGGATTGG
>CAIVPT010000185.1 GCA_903907855.1 uncultured Synechococcaceae cyanobacterium
CCGCCGCCAGGTCGGCCAGGTGTTCGGCGTTGGGGTTGACCCGGAACCCTGCCCGCCGCAGCCATTGCAGGGCCTGCCACTGGCTGGCGGGGGGAGGTGGATCGTCCCCGGCGGGGCGCCACTGCGGCGGCAGGTGCAGGGTGTAGGCGAAGAAATCGAGCCGTCGCTGCGCAACCACCTTCGGGTCGAGCTGGCGCAGGGTGCCGGCGCATGCGTTGCGGGGGTTGGCGAAGGGGGCTTCACCGCGGGTTTCCCGCTCGGCATTGAGGGCGGCGAAGGTGGCATCGGGGATCAGGGCCTCACCGCGGATTTCCGCCCAGGGGGGCGGCTCCTGCAGGGTCAGGCGCAGCGGCACGCTCTGGATCGTGCGCACGTTGGCGGTGATCTCCTCGCCCCGCTCGCCGTCGCCGCGGGTGGCGGCCCGCACCAGCACCCCGTTCTCGTAGCTCAGGGCCAGGGCGTTGCCGTCGATCTTGAGTTCGCCCACCATCGCCAGGGGGGTGTCGGGCCGGCGGTCGAGGGCGCGCAGCAGGCGCGCGTACCAGGCCTCCAGCTCGGCGATCGAGAAGGCGTTGTCGAGGCTGAGCAGGGCGATGCGGTGGGCCACCGTGGTGAACTCCTCGGCCGGCGCGCCGCCCACCCGCTGGGTGGGGCTGTCGGGGCGCACCAGCTCGGGATGGGCCGTTTCGAGATCGAGCAGCTCCCGGTAGAGCCGGTCGTAGACCGGATCCTCCATGACGGGGGCATCGAGCACGTAGTAGGCGTGGGCAGCCTGCAGAAGCAGGCCCCGGAGCTCGGCCGCTCTCGCTGGCTGATCCCCTTCGGCCGGACGCTCCGGTGTGGGCCCCGCCGCCGCGCTCATGCCGCGGCCGGTTTCTGGATGCGGTCCACCCGCCAGGTGTCATCCACCTTGACGAAGGTGAAATCGAGGGGGAGCTCCTCGTTGCCCTCCGACTTCAGCTTCACGGTCAGGATGATCTGGTCTTCCTGCAGGCGGGGCCGGCCGGATTTGAGGTTGCGATACTTGTTGAGCTGCAGCCCTGCCAGGAAGCGGATGAACTGCTGACGGTTCACGTGCGAGCGGTAGTTCTTCGTGGTCAGCAGGTAGGCGCCGTCGATCTGGCCGGCCGCCACCTGGGTGAAGAACTGCTTGAGCAGCGGGTTGATGCCGCGGGCGCTGAGCACCAGCCGCACGGCCGAGATGCTCCAGTACACAAGAAGCGCGAAGGCGCCGGCCAGCAGGGCCTTGCTGCCGAGGGTGCGGGCCAGGCTCCAGTCCATCGCGGGTCAGCGGGGTTTTCGATGGCCAGAGTCTGCCCGAAGACCCCACCGCGCCGACGGGGCAGCGATGATGCGCCGCGCGGAGCCACACCCTCCCCCGTGCCCCTCGAACCCCTGCTTCCCCTCTTCCATCGCCTCAACCGGGAGCATTTCGACGGGACCCTTGCCGAGGCCGGCCGCCCCCTGGTGGCGCTGCGCTGGAGCGATGGCCGCCTCACCCGCACCGCCGGCCTCTACCGCCGGGGGGTGGACGGGCAAGGGCGGGATCTGTGCGAGATCGTGCTGTCGCGGCCGTTGCTGGAGCCGCTGCCGCGCGAGGCCACCCTCAGCACCCTCTGCCACGAGATGATCCACGCCTGGGTCGACCGGGTGGTTGGGGCCCGCGAGGTGCATGGCCCCCTGTTCCGGGCGCGGATGGCGGCCATCAACACCGCCCAGGACGGCTTTGCGGTGACGCTGCGGCACCGCTACCCGGTGCCGGTGGAGGCGACCCGCTGGATTGCCCGCTGTCCCCGCTGCGGCCTCACCGCCCCCTACCGGCGGAAGCGCAGCAACCTGGCCTGCCGCAGCTGCTGCGAGCGCCACCACGACGGTCGCTGGCACGCCAGCTGCCTGCTGGTGTTTGAGCCGAGCGCCGCCTAAGTTCAGCCCGTCCGCCGTCGGCCTTGCCCCTTGCTGCTCACCTTTCTCTGGAGCCTGGAGTGGGGTGGCGTCACGATTGTGCTGGTTGGACTGGGTCGCGAGCGCTGGCTGGCGGCGCGCCACGCCCTGCCCCGCCGCTGTGGGGCCTCTGAAGGCCGCTGAGGAGCAGCGGGGCCAGTTAATTTGGCTCCATGGTCCGATCCCGTGACGGCTACCCCAGCCCCTCAACAGGCGGTTCCTCGAGCGGCTCGCTGGAGCAGCGCCTCGACCGCTGGGTGAGGTCCGGCCGCCAGCTGGTCGACGGGGTGGCGGGGGCACGGCCGGGTTCCCGGCCCCCGGGCCGTCCCGGTGGCGTGGGCCGCTGGTTGGAGGAGCGCATGGACTGGCTGCTCGACGATGGCGACGATTGGCGTGAACCCTGGCAGGAGTCCCCGCCGTCGCCGCGGCCGGCCGCCCCTGCCAACGGCCGCCGGCGCAGCCTCGAGGCGGTCTCCCGCCGAGGCGCCGCTGCCGCTGACACCCCTGCCAGCACCTCCGCCAAATCTCCCGCTGGCCCCCCAGCCGGCGAGGCGGAGTGGCCCGACGACGACAGCTTCGCCATCCCCCGCTGGCGCCGTCCCGCGCCGTCGGCGCCCTTGCCACCCGATCTCACGGCGCCTCCGCCGCCCCCGCCGCCTCCTGCTCCCCCCTCGCGGCCCCTGCCCCGCTCCACGCGCCGCCGCCCCTGAGCCCCATCCCGGCCGGCCGGTTCCCTCGGTACGGTGAAGGGGTTGCATCCGGACGCGCTGCGTCCCTGAACCGATGAGCAGCCTGGTGGTGGTTGGCTTCCCCACGGTCGCGGAGGCCGAGCAGGTGCGCCGCGAGCTGGTGGACATCCAGCGCGAGCGCCTGCTCGCCATCGACGACGCCGTGGTGGTCGAGCGACAGGCCGACGGCGGCGTTCATCTGCACCAGGCCGTCAATCTCACGGCCTCAGGCGCGGTGAGTGGCGGTTTCTGGGGCTCCCTGGTGGGGATGCTCTTCCTCAATCCGCTCCTGGGCGGTGCCGTGGGGGCGGGCCTGGGGGCGGTCTCCGGCCTGCTCACCGACCTGGGCATTCAGGACGATTTCCTGCGGGAGGTGGGCGGCACCCTGCCGAACGGGGGCGCCGCCCTCTGCCTGCTGCTGCGTGAAGTGACGCCTGACCGGGTGGTGGAGCGCCTGCGCGCCCACGCCCCGAACGCCAAGCTGCTGCGCACCAACCTCAGTCACACCGACGAGGATCAGCTGCGGGAGCTTCTCGCGAAGGCGAGCAAGCAGGCGGAGGCGTTGCGTCTCTCCTGAGGGGCTTCACCTGGAAGCTGCAGCCGCGCTGGCGTAGTTCGCGGTTCACCGGGGCCACCAGCTCGTGGGGCAGGTCGCCGGCCATTTCTTCCGCTGAGGTGGCGATGCCCGGCGATCCCTGCTGCAGGGCGCTGAGCAGGTCGGCCCAGAGAGCGATCAGGCGCCGTTCCTGCTGGCCGGCCTCAGCGCCGGTGGCAGCAGGTGCCTGGCGGGGGGGTGGGTCGCCGCTGGTGCGCAGGCTGGGGGTGGGCCGGCGATGGGGCGCACGGGAAGGGGTGGCCATGGGGGGCTCCGAGAGTGCCCGAATGCTGGCTAGATGAACCCGGGCGTCAATCCGTCAAGGGTTCCCTGTGATGACTTGCCATCACGTCAGGACATTCCATGGTCTTTTTGGAAAGCCTGCAGGCGCTCGCGGGCCGGCGCCGGCCCGAGCCATTCCTCCAGCGCCGGGGAGAACACCTCGCGGATCACCGTGAGCTCCCGGCCACCGCGGAAGAAGCGGTAGTGGCGGCTCCAGAACGGGCCGGCGCAGCCGAAACGCTCCTCCAGCCAGCCGGCCTGCACCTGGGACAGTCCATCCACCTCCCGGAACAGCTCGGCTCGCCCCGCCGTCAGGCTGCGCCAGATCGGCTGGTTGCGGTCCTGCAGGTGGGCCTCGGCCTGGGCCTGGTTCCACCAGCTCTCGGCCCAGCCCAGGGTGCGGCCAGCGCAGTTCAGCCACACCTGGCGCCGCAGCAGGGGCTCCTCCAGCTCCGCCACCTGTTCGGGCGCCGCCGGATCGGCCGCGGGCTCGGGCGCCATGGCGATCAGCTCCACCTCCACCGGATGGCCGGTGAGCAGCTGCAGATGGCGGGTGGGGCTGCCGTCGCCGAGCAGCATCAGTTTCCAGGCACCGCTGAGTTCCCGGCCGGCCTGGGCCTCCAGCACCTCCGCCAGCGGCGCCTGCCAGAGCGAGCGGGGTGAGGGGATCAACCGCGACGGGGCGGCAAGCATCGGCGGCTCCGGAGCGTTGCGGCTGAGCCTAGGAAGCGCTGCAGGGCCGCGGCGCTCAGCCGCCGTTGCTGATCGAGACCCGGCGCACCTCGCCGTCCCGTTCGATTTCGGCCACATCGCCGCCGGCCATGCGCAGCCGCCAGCCGCTGGTGCCGATCGCCTCCCCCACGCCCACGCTGGTGGTGATCTCACCCACCTGGAAGATTGCCGAGCCGGCCTTGCCGGCCGCCGCCACCACCCCCACCAGAACTGGCGGTGGCGTGGCAGCGGCGGCCCGGGGGGCCGCGGCGGGCCGCACCGGAATCGGCATGGGCCGAGGGGCGGCGGCCGGCGGCGCCGCCGCGGCCAGCCGCGGGCTCACCGGCACCCGCAGGATCGGGGCCGCGGGCCGGTTGGGATCGGGTAGCTGGGAGAGCTCCTCAATCCAGGGTTCGTCCGGCGGTGGGGGCAGAGTGTCCCCCGGGAGAGCGGTGCCGGGCAGGGCTGGGTTCTGCAGCGCCACCGGGGCCGGGGCGAGCAGCTGCGGCGGCGCTGGCGTAGGGGCCGGCACGGCGGGGCCGAGGCTGCGCAGCCGCTCCACCAGCAGCAGATTGCGCTCCTGCCGCAGGGTCTGCTGCGCCTGATTCCAGGAGGTGAGGGTGAAGCCGGTGCCCACGGCGCTCATCAGGCACACCCCGCCCAGTGAGGCCAGCAGCAGCACGGGGATCTCCCGACGTGGGGCGGGGGCAGGGGTGGTCGCTGGTCGGGCGGGGGCGGAGGTGCCATCTGCCACCGGCAGTCGGCGCTGGGGCGGTGGCGGGGCCGCCTCCACCGGCAGGTCCACCACGCTGTCCGGATCGAAGATCCGGTTCATCATCTGCTCGGCCTTGAGCTCCCAGTAGGCGCGGGAGGTGGGAATGCCACGCAGGGGCCGGCGCGGATGGGGTGCGCCCGGGGGGGCGCTGGAGCCGGTGGTGCTGGTGTGGGGTTCGGAAGGACCTGCGTTCACCGGGAAGACACCGCCACTTGGTGGGGGGATCGTAAGGGCATCGGCCGGAACGGGGCCAGAGTTGGCGCGACGGCCCTACAACAGTCAGGAACGATTGCCGCGGATGAGCCAACCTTCCGGATCCCCGCCAACCGCGCCCGACCCCCGCCATGGCCACCAGCGCCTGCTGGTGATGCCCGAAGACGGCGTCGAGGCGGTGGAAACCCTGATCGACGGGGCGCGGCAAAGCCTGCGGCTCAAGCAGTTCAAGCTCCAGTCGGAGCGCATCGAGCAGGCGCTGCTGCGGGCCCACCGCCGGGGCGTGCGGGTGCGGGTGATGCTCAACCCCCAGACCTCCGGCGGCGACCGTTGGAACGATGGGGCCTTCGCCCGGCTGGAGGCCTGGGGGATGGAGGTGGCCTGGACCAGCGACGCCTTTCCGGTGACCCATGAGAAATCGCTGGTGGTGGATGGGCACACCGCCCTGGTCGCCACCTTCAACCTCAGCGACAAATACTTCACCCAGACCCGCGACTACGGCGTCGTCAGCCACGACGGGGCGGTGGTGGCCCAGGTGATCGCCGGCTTCGAGGCCGACTGGGATCGGCTGGCCTTCGAGCCCGACCTGGGGGTGGGCCTGGTGTGGAGCAACCGGCACAGCCGCGGCCAGCTGGCCCGCATCCTTGATTTGGCCAGCCGATCCCTCTGGATTCAGCACCCCAAGGTGGTGGATGCGGTGATGCTCGATCGGATCGTGGCCGCCTGCGAGCGGGGTGTGAAGGTGCGCTTCCTCTGCGGCGGCAAGCACGGCATCTCCGACTGGGACATCTACGACACCTTCGCCTCGCTGCGGGTGATGGGCCGGTTCGGGGTCAAGGTGCGTCGCCAGAAGCAACCGAAGCTGCACGCCAAGCTCCTGCTTGCCGATGGCCGCTATGCCCAGACCGGCTCGATGAACCTCGACCGCAGTGCCTTCGACCTGCGCCGGGAGCTGGGCATCGAGTCGGATGCGCCGGAGGTGGTGCAGCGCCTTCGGGACTGCTTCGAGCGCGATTGGGAGGCGGCGGAGCCTTACCACGCCCCCGATCCCTTGGAGCCCCATCTCCACGACGCCGGCGAGCTACCGCCGGATCCCCATTTCGTCCATGACTGAACCCCCTGCGCGGCTCCCCTCCCCCGCGCCTCCCGCCGACTTCGAGCCCCTGGCCCCGCCGCCCGACCTGCGGCAGCTGTTCCAGGGGATGCTGCAGGTGGCCCTCTCCGCCTTCGGTGGCGGCCTTTCGGCCTGGAGCCAGCGGATTGTGGTGGAGCGGCGGCGCTGGCTCAGCGACGCCCAGTTCCTCACCGGCCTCACGGTGGC
>CAIVPT010000186.1 GCA_903907855.1 uncultured Synechococcaceae cyanobacterium
CCGGAGGAGCCGGCGCCATAGATCAGGGTGGGGACCGCTTCGATCGAAGCGCCGCTGCGGTATCGCCGTCGCTCGAGTTGTTGAATCAACAGATCCCGCAACACGATGCGGCTGGCAATCGCTCCGCCGGTGAAGAGCAGCCAATACAGCACCCAGAAGGAACGGGGGGGCTGGGCGCCACCGATCAGGGTACTCACCAACAGAAGCACCAGCACCATGGATACGCTGCGCGGGATCAGTCCGTACAGGGAGTGGCTGCCGGCGTAGCGGGTCAGACCTTTGTACCAGCCGCTGAAAAACAGAACCGGCAAGCCGCTGACCACGGCAAGGGGCAGGAGATAAAGGGTGCGCTGCAGGATTTCCCGTAGGCTTTCGCTGTCCTGAAGGCGTAGAAAGTAGGCCCCGAGGAAGGCAATGACAATCAGCAGGCCATCGAACAGCACCATCGTCATGCGGCGCAGCAGCAGCTGAAGCTGGATCGAGCGAAGCAGGCGAAGCTGTTGCATCAGTAGCCGAGCTCCTGGAAGTCGTCGCGGTAGAAGGTGCGGCAGCGCTCCAGCAGGGGGCCGCTGAGGTATTCGCTCCAGGCCCCATGCTGGGTGCTGTGCATGTGCGGGAGTGGGGCGTTCAGCCCAACCCGCTGGGCAACGACGGCGAAGTCGGAGGCAAGGCGTTCGTAACGACCGACGAACTCTGCCTGCCGCAGACAGTAAAAGGGATGGGTCTGGGGCATGGCGTGATGCCGGATCTTTTCCGGGAAGCTGCGGCGCCGTTCGTCAAATACAATGGAATCGTCAAAAACAATCTCTGCGAAGTCAGCGAGAGGCAGGGGGTGCGCATCTTTGGGCATCGTCCATCCGGGTTCGTTGTGGGTGCCCTCGGTGAACATTTTCCAGACTGAGATGAAGCGATCCAAGGGGTGGCGTACGAAAGCAAAACGGAAATAATGCTGCCACTCTGGCGGCAGGTGGCCATGGACTGGCCCCTCATAGCGGCCTTGCCAGGCTCCTTTGCGGATCGAGGTTCCAGCGGTTTTGGGGATGTGGATCAACACGCAATCCGGATCCCTCAATAAAAAATTACTCATCGCCCTCGGGACGTAGCATCCAGATATTTTCCAGCTTCACTTTGTGATCTTTAAGTTTTGCGGTTTCGGTGGGCCACGCTGGCGTTTGCAAAGGATAAGGCCACATGCCGATCCAGGCCCACCCCCAAGGCCAGCTCCAGCCCCGCCAGGGCCAGCAGGGCGCCGCCGCCGCCCCAGTACAGGGCCATGGCCAGCGCTGCGGTGCCCCCCCCGAAGAGCAGGGCCACCTGCCGATGGCTCCAGCCGACCTGTTGCAGCCGCTGAAAGAGATGGAGCCGGTGGGCCTGGAAAACCGGCTGTCCATCCGCCAGGCGCCGCAGCACGCACACCAGGGGGTCAGCCAGCAGGGGCAGACCCACCAGGAGCAGCTCCGCCGCCCGGGCTGGCTCCTGCTGCTGCAGCACCAGCCCCGCGAACACAGCCCCCAGCCAGGTGCTGCCCACATCCCCCATGAACACCCGGGCCGGGCTCCAGTTCCAGGCGAGGAAGCCCAGCAGTGATCCGGCCAGCGGCTCCAGTCCGCTCCCGCCCGGCAGGATGGCGACCAGGCCGAGCAGCACGGCGCCGCAGCCGGCCACCAGCCCGTCGAGGCCGTCCATGAAATTGACGAAGTTGATCACCGCCGTGATCGCGATCAAGGCCAGCGGCCAGCACCACAGCGGCAGGGGCGTGCTCGCCAGGGCCAGCAGCGCCGCTGCGGTGAGCAACTGGGCGCCATAGCGCATCGACGCCGGCAGGTCGAGACGGTCGTCGAGCAGCCCCACCAGCGCCAGGGGGCAACAGAGCAATGGCACCAGCGCCGGTCGCCCTTCTCCGAGCACCGCACTGAGTGCGCTCCCCACGATGACGAAGGCCAGCCCACCGCCGCGGGGCGTGGGTTTCTGGTGCGAGCTGCGGGCATTGGGCTGGTCGAGCATCCGTCGACGCAACACCGGAATCAGGGCCGCCAGCAGCAGCCAGGTGAGCAGGGCGGAGCCGGCGGTGGCAAGGATCGCGGGCCCGGCGGGGGGCAGGCTCGGCAGCATGGGGCGGGGGATCTCAGGCAGTTCCCGGATCCTGGCCCAGGGCCAGCGGGGCCAGCGGAAACGGTTCGGGCGGCTCCCCGAGGAGCTCATGGGCCGGCAGGAAGCCGGCCAGGTCGGCCTGGGTGCGCTGCATCGCCTCGAAGGACTTGGGCGAGAGCAGCAGCAGCGGATGGGCCAGCCAGAGCAACAACCGCGGCGGCAGCCGCAGGAAGCGGCAGTGGCGGGCCCCATCGCCCGGAGCGGCGGCCTGGCGCAGCCGTTCGAGCATGGCGGTGTACGAGAGGCTTTCGTCGCCGCCGAGGGGCAACACCGCGGGAAGGTCGCAGCCGCTCCCCTGCCGCTCCAGCCGCTCGACCACCGCCAGGGCCGAGCGGGCCAGCTGGCGGGCGTGGATCGGCTGGCGCAGGCCGCTGCGGGCCGGAATGGGCAGCAGCGGCAGCCGCCGCATCAGGCCCAGGAGCCGGCTGAGGTTGCGATCCCCATAGCCGCCGGCCTGCCCGTAGATCAGTGTGGGCGCGAGGATCCGGCAGGGAACCGCCAGGGCGGCGCAGGAGGTTGCCAGGCTCGCCTCCGCCTCCCGGAGCCGGCGCACCAGGGTGCGGTCGAAGTCGTTGGCGGCGAACCGCTTCGTCAGGGCGGAGGAGGAGGAGCAGGCCACCACACCGCGCAGACCGTGCAGGCACTCGGGCCGCTCCCGCCGCAGGGTCTCCAGGAAGGGCGCCAGGTGCCAGAGGGGGGCAAAGCTGACCCACCACAGCGGCTCCGGCGGGGCCGCGAAGGAGTGGGGGTCGGTGAGATCCACCCGCAGGCTGCTGTGGGCCATCGAGGCGAGATTCGGCCGCAGGGGATGGCGGCCCGCCACCAGCACCGCCCGCGCCCCGGCGGCCTCCAGCAGGGCGGCCCCACTGGGGGTGGCGGCCCCGAACAGCAGCACGCCCGTTTTCCCTTCAGCCACGGGCCCGGCTCCACAGGCGCTGGCCGTAGCGCAGGAGGAACGGCACCGGCCAGAGGCGACCGAAGGCGCGCCGGTAGGCCCGGCGCACCTCCTGGAGCCGCCGCTGGGTCTGCAGCCCACTGATCCCCCCGCTGCCCATGCCCACCAGCTCCAGCTCCAGCTGTTCCACCCGCAGGTCGGGGAAGGCGGAGAGCTGCAGGAAGTGGTCCAGGTCGGCGGAGAGCCGAAAGCCCTCGGCGTAGCGCGGCAGGCGGCGGCGCGCGCCCGGGCCGATCACCGTGGCCTGGTGGGGGGGGGTGCTGCCGAGGAACAGCGAGCGCCGGTAGGAGTGGCGCCAGTGGAACGCACTGGGGCGCCCGTTCTCGTAGCGGCCCCGGCAGACCACCAGATCGGGCGGCAGGCCCCGCTGCTGCAGCTGGCCCAGCCGCTCCGCCAGCTGGGCCAGCACCGTGGCGGAGGCGGCCCAGTCATCGCTGCCCCAGAACAGCAGCCAGGCGTCGGTGGGGGCCTCGGCGGCCCCCTGGTTCATGGCGCCGAAGATGCCCTCTTCCTGCAGCGACTGCACGGACCAGCGGATGCGGCTGTCCGCCGCGCAGAGCTGGCCGAGCAGGTGCCGGTGGGTCTCGCCGCTGGGCCCGTCGATGAAGTGGAGGCGCCAGTGGGGCCAGCTCTGGGCCTGCAGGGAGCGCACGAGGCGCGGCAGCAGGGCGTGGGAGTTGAGCGTGGGCACCACCAGCTCAATCGTGGGGCGGTCGGTCACGCCGGACGCCTCAGCCATGGCGACGGATCACCGTGTCCTCCAGCACCAGCAGGTCCATGCGGGTGCGCAGGAAGCAGTCGAGGGCCTGGGCCGGGGTGCAGACGATGGGTTCGTTCTCGTTGAAGGAGGTGTTGAGCACCATCGGCACGCCGGTGCGCGCCGCAAAGGCCCGGATCAGGCGGTAGTAGCGCCCGTTGGCCGCCTCGCCCACGGTCTGCAGACGGCCGGTGCCATCCACATGGGTCACGGCCGGAATCAGGGAGCGTTTTTCCGTGCGGATCGGGTACACCTGCATCATGAAGGGCACCTCACCGTCGAGTTCGAACCAGTCGGGCACCGCCTCCCGCAGCACCGAGGGGGCGAACGGCCGGAACGACTCGCGTCGCTTGATCTTGAGGTTGAGGATGTCTTTCATGTCGGCCCGGCGCGGGTCGCCCAGGATGGATCGGTGGCCCAGGGCCCGGGGCCCCCATTCCATTCGTCCCTCAAACCAGCCGACCACCAGGCCTTCGCTGATCGCCTCCGCCACCTGGGCGCAGAGGACGTCATCGGCTGGGGTGCTCACGTGGCAGTGCGCCTGCTCCAGGGCCCCCTGGGTGGCGGGATCCGCCAGCAGGGCGGCCACCTCCCCCGTCCCGGGGCGGCTGCCGAGGTAG
>CAIVPT010000187.1 GCA_903907855.1 uncultured Synechococcaceae cyanobacterium
GAAGAAAGCAAAACAATCAGGCGACAATTCACATCTTTCGTGAACTTGAGCTGACAGTAGCTGACCCGGCCATCGACCGGACATCAGGGGGGACATACGCAAAAGCGCAGCCTTGCCAGCCATTTACAACGTGAACCGAATCACAAGCCAGACGCGACGATTCGAAGAGATCGGCAATCAGGGGATTGGCGGCATCAAGCGTTGTGAGCCGGGCGACCCAGGGGCAGAACTCAGCCCAGCTCCGCCAGCCGCCGCCGCGCCAGCTCCGCCTGGGCCTGGGCCTCCGCCAGATTCGCCCGGCATTCGGCCACCACCTCCGGCGGCGCCTTGCCGGCGAAGTTGGGGTTGGCCAGGCGAGCGCTGAGGCCGGCGATCTCCTTGTCGGCCTTGGCGATGTCCTTCTCGAGGCGACCGCGCAGGGCATCGAGGTCCACCAGTCCCTCGATCGGCAGCAGCACCTGCAGTTCACCGCTCACACCGGCCAGGGCGCGCGGGGCTCCGGCGGCGCGGGCCGCTTCGGCGCCGGCGGGATCCAGCACCGCCACGCCCTGGGCACGGGTGAGGGCGGTGATGTCAGCGCTGGCCTGGCGCAGCAGGGCAACGAGCTCCGGGCGACCGCTCACGAACTGCACCGGCGCCGGCTGGGAGGGCTTGATGCCCGCCACCGCCCGCAGGTTGCGCACCACCCGGATCGCCTCGATCAACGCGACAAAACTCGTCTCCAGCGCGTCATCCAGGGCGGCATCCTTCGCGGTCGGCCAGGCCCGCAACGCCACAAACTCCTGCTCCGGCGCGCCGCTGAGACCATGCCAGAGCTCCTCGGTGATGTGGGGCATCAGCGGCTGGAGCATCACGAGCAGGTCGCCGAGCACCTTGGCGAGCACCTGCCGCGCCGTGCGCTGGTCGGCCAGGGCAGCCTCCCGCGCCTCCCCCTCAAGATCCGCCGGAACCTGCAGGCGGCGCTTGATCAGCTCCAGATACCAATCGCACACCTCATTCCAGGCGAATTCATACAGGCCCCGTGCGGCCTCACCCAGGGAATAGCTGCCGTAGCGCTCGGCCGTTTCCCGGTTGACGCGCGCCAGGCGCGAAAGGATCCAACGATCGGCCAGCTGCAGGGGCCGGCCCTCGGCCTCCAGCTGCGCAGGATCAGGCTCCCCCAGGCTCGCCGGCGTTTCACCCCCCAGATTCATCAACGCAAACCGGGTGGCGTTCCAGAGCTTGGTGGCGAAGTTGCGGGCCGCCTCCACCGTGGCGGAGGTGTCGCTGGTGCGGTCGTAATCGAGGCGGATGTCCTGTCCCGCGCCGGCCACTTCACGCACCAGGGCGAAGCGCAAGGCATCGGCGCCGTAGCGCTCAATCAGCCGCAGCGGATCGATGCCATTGCCGGCGCTCTTGCTCATCTTGCGGTTCTGCTCATCGCGCACCAGGCCGTGGATGTACACGTCCCGGAAGGGCATCCAGGCCGCAGGGGTGGGGTCGGCCTCGGCCAGGAAGGCGCCGGCCATCATCGTCATCCGTGCCACCCAGAAGAAGATGATGTCGAAGCCCGTCACCAGCAGGGCGGTGGGATACCAGCGGGCCAGATCGGCGGGCGGTGGGCTGTGCCCCTCTGTGGCGGCAGCGCCGGGCCAGCCGAGGGTGGAGAAGGGCCAGAGGCCGCTGGAGAACCAGGTGTCGAGCACGTCAGGGTCCTGCTCGAGCACCAGGGGATGGGCGTGGGTGCCGCCGCCGAACTGCGCTTCCGCCTGGGCCTGCGCCTCCTCGGCATTGCGCGCCACCACGTAGGGGGTGCTGTCGGTGATCTCGCCCCCGGTTTCGCTCACCACGAACCAGGCGGGGATGCGGTGGCCCCACCACAGCTGGCGGCTGATGCACCAGTCGCGGATGTCGGTGAGCCAATCGCGGTACACCTTTCTCCAGCGCTCCGGCACGAAGCGCGGCGAGGGGCCGGCGGGGGCCTCCAGGGCCTCGCGGCAGCGGGCCGCCAGCGGCTCGGTGTGCACGAACCACTGGGTGGAGAGCAGCGGCTCCACCGGCACCTTGCCCCGATCCGAGAAGGGCACGCTGTGGCGGTAGGGCTCCACCTTCACCAGGCAGCCCTCGGCCTCCATCGCCGCCACCACCGCCGTGCGCGCCTCGAAGCGATCCAGGCCCTCGAAGCGGCCGGCGGCCCCGTTCATCGTGCCGTCGCGGTTCATCACCGTGACCAGCGGCAGGTTGTGGCGTTGGCCGATGGCGAAGTCGTTGGGGTCGTGGGCGGGCGTCACCTTGACGCAGCCGGTGCCGAACTCCGGGTCCACGTGGTCGTCGGCCACGATCGGGATCTGGCGCCCCACCAGGGGCAGGGTGAGCATGCGGCCCACCAGGGCGGCGTAGCGCGGATCGGCCGGGTTCACCGCCACCGCCGTGTCGCCCAGCAGGGTTTCGGGGCGGGTGGTGGCCACCTCCAGGTGGGTGGGGCCGCCCGGGTCCGCGCCGGCGGCCGCACCATCGGCGGCCGTCTCGCTGAGGGGATAGCGGAAATGCCAGAGGTGGCCGTCCACCTCCTTCATCTCCACCTCCAGATCACTCACCGCCGAACCCGAGGCCGGACACCAGTTCACCAGGTATTCGCCCCGGTAGATCAGGCCCTGCTGATGCAGGCGCACGAACGCCGCCACCACCGCCTCGCTGCAGCCCTGATCGAGGGTGAAGCGCTCCCGCTGCCAATCCACCGAGTAGCCGAGGCGGCGCAGCTGGCCCACAATCGTGCCGCCGCTTTCCGCCTTCCAGGCCCAGGCCCGCTCCAGGAATGCCTCACGCCCCAGCGCCTCGCGGCTGCTCCCCTCGGCCTTGAGCTGCTTCTCGAGGATCGTCTGCACCGCGATCGAGGCGTGGTCGGTGCCGGGCAAACACAGCACGTTGCGCCCCCGCAGGCGCTGGAACCGCACCACCGTGTCGATCAGGGCGGAGTTGAAGGCGTGGCCCATGTGCAGGCTGCCGGTCACGTTCGGCGGCGGAATCACCACCGCAAACGGCTCGCCGGGGGCCGCCGGATCGGGGTGGAAGGCGCCGGCGGCCTCCCAGGCGGCCTGCCAGCGCGCCTCGGTACCCGCCGGGTCGTAGGTCTTGGGCAGGGCGGCGTCGGCAGACGGACGGGCGTCCTCGGACACAGGGAGGCGGATCGGGAGATCTCCCATCGTCTCAAAGGGGCGCAGGACAGGGGGCGCGACGCGGCCATGCCCGCCAGAGTGGGGCGATGGGCACCGGAAACCTGCGCTGGAGGCGGACCTGGCGGCCCTCGACGCGGTCCCAGGCAGACGCGAGGGAAATCAGATGCTCCAGAGGTTGCTCGGGTGAATCCGTGCCGCCACCCCCATGATGGGCACCTCCAAGCTTCAGAAAAACAGGCTCAAGCTGGGAGAAAATATCCCTCAACAACCGCGACTTCCCCGAGTTGTTCGCCCCCACGAAGATCGTGATCGGAGCCAGGTTGTCCAACTCCAGGTGGGCAGGTACGGGATCAACCTCCTGCCCTTGATGACCTTCGATCCGATACTGCGCTGCCAGCTATACGGCAAGGCCTGGTGCGCCAACAAGGGGCCGCCCAAGGTCCAGTGCGGTATCGATCTATTCCTGACTGAGATCCTCGGCCGGCGGGAATGGAGGACAGTAGGTTCAGAAGCTTGACCAACAGCCGCCTCCCTCTCGGGCCCGCGTCTCTGTCCGTTTGGCTGGACCCGCCGCCTGCGCCAGCGCAGGTCCTCCGCGTCGATCACCTCGCCCAAGGCCTGATTACGCTTCCAGATTGCCCTTCAAGCCCTGCCACTGGCGGGGCTTTTTGTTGCGATCGCAGCCCACGGTGGCGATGCTGGGGAGACCCTGAGCCAGGCGCTGGTCCGTGTCCACCAAGCCCGCCCAAAACTTCCTGCTGTTCCTGATCGGCGGCAGCCTCTTCGCCGCCGGAGTGTTCCTGTTCACCAATCAGGTGATGGTGAGCTCGGGACTGGCCGGTTTCGCCTGGGGCGGCCGCGGCGCGGGGGGTGGCCTGGGCGGCGGCGCAGGCTTCATGGCTGGGGTCTGGCCGCTCGGGATGGGTGGGGGCGCCGGCTTGCTGATGATTCCGTTCGGGATCGGCGTGGCGCTGCTGTTCAGCGACACGCTGCGCCGCCTCGGCTGGTTTCTGGTGTGGGCGTCTGCCGGCGCGCTGGGGGTGGGGGTGCTGCAGAGCCTGTTGTTCAGCTTCCGCCCCACCAGCCTCTGGAGCCTGCTGGCGATGGTGGTGATGATCGCCAGCGGCGGCGGCCTGCTCCTGCAATCGCTGCTGCGCTTCGGTGCCGAAGACCGCACCCGCCGACAGGAGGAAGTGCGCGAGGAACGACAGACCTTGCAAGAACTGCGCGACGAACTGGAGGACCTGAAGGCGAAGATCAATCGCCGCTGAAGACTTCTGGCCAGGGCATTCGCACGGCTGGCAGTGGGTCGTGGTCACCGCCGCGGTGATGGTGTTCATGCAAGGCCTGAGCCGCTCAGCGGCGGCGGATCCAGCGGCCTCACCAACCCAGCTGCCTCCGGCACGCTCTCCACCTTCCGCAGCAACCGCTGATCCTGGGTGAGCAACACAGCCGACCGCTGCTCCGCCAGCGCCAGGTACAGGCACTCGTAGGCGGGATGGTCGAGCTGGCGGCACCAGCGCTGGGCGGCAATGAGCAGAGACGCGGATGGCACCAATTCGCGGAACAGCGTGGGAGCCAGCTCGGCGATCGCTGAAAACTGTGCCTCCGTGATCGCGCCCAGCCGAAGCGCCTTCCAGCCCGCGTTGAGCAGTTCCACCAACACCAGATCCGGGGCGATCAGAGCACAGGGCGGGTCTGCCTCCAGCAAGGCCACGGCCCTGGCTCCTGTCGGCACTTCCACAAACCAACCGAAGGCCACCGAGGCATCCACTACCCAACACTGGGATTCAGCGCTCGTCACGGCCCTCACGGATCAAATCGTCGACAGCCAGCTGGCGCCCAAGAGCTGGGGTCTGCTGTCGCAGCTCGGCTAGGCGCTGCTGCACCACACTGCCCTGCCGCGCAGCCGCCGTGAGGAGCTCCCGCAGGCTTTGCTCCAGGGACACCCCACGGGCGCGGGCCTGATCCCGCAGGATCGCCACCACGCGCTCGTCCAACTGGCGGATCAGCACCTGGGCCATCGCGCTCCGATCACCTGCTATCAGCAATGCTAGCAACGGCTGTCATGGGGCAAGCCAGCGCCCGCGTCGGCCTGTCACCGTGCGGTGGTCCAGAGGGCAGAGCTGTTGCTGAGTGGCTTTGCCTTCGGGACAGGCCCGGGAGGCGCAGAACCGGGAGGAATTGCGCCTGTTCCTCGATTGCAGCCGCGTGGTGACCGAAGACCCCCGCCTCGGCAGCCACAGCCGCGCGCTGATCACCAAGCACTCCCGACGTCGCGGTCGTCAGCGTCGCCAGCTCAGGCCGGCGGCCAGGAGCCCGGGCCGGTGCCCAGGCGTTCGCCGCCGCAGCGGGCGAAGCTGTCGTCGGCGAGGGGATCGAACAGCGAGGGGCGGGCGGTGGCGTAGCCCTGGGCGATGTCCACCCCCAGATCGCGCAACAGATAGAGCACCGCCAGATCCTCCACCCCTTCGGCGATGGTCTGGAACCCCTGCTCCCGCCCCATCCGCACCACGAACTCCACCGTCAGGCGGCTGAGGGGATTGTCCTTCAGCCCCGCCACGAAGCTCTTGTCGATCTTCACGTAGTCGAGCGGCAGATCGCGCAGATGGCTCAGGGAGGTCATGCCCGCGCCGAAGTCGTCGAGGGAGAAGCGGATGCCGAGCTGTTGCAGCTGGCGCATCACCCGGCAGACCCCATCCGGATCACGCGCCGCCGCCTGTTCGGTGATCTCGAAGCAGAGCCGGGAAGCCTCCAACCCCAAGCGTTGCAAACGCCGCTCCACCGAATCCACAAAGTGGTCGCCCAGCAGGGTCTCGGGGGTGACATTGAAGGCATACACCAGATCGAGCACGGGCGAATCGCTGCGGTGGTGCGCAAGCAGCTGGGCCAGACTGCGGCAGCCCAGATCGAGCACGTGGGCATCCAGCATCGGCATGGAGCCGCAGTGGGTGGCGGCCTGCACCAGCTGCTCGCTCCAGTGGTGGTTCTCCGATTGCGGATCCCGCAGACGCGCCAGCAGCTCCAGGTAAACCGCCGGCAACCGCGAATCCTGGATGCGCCAGGCCGCCTGGGCGAACAGGGCGATGCGCTCCTCCCGCAGGGCCGTGATCAGCTGCTGGTTGAGCTCCTGGGTCTCCACGCTGCTGCGCATCGCGGTGGGCTCATCGCCATAGAAACGGCAGGGATGGCGGCCGGAGCGGCGGGCCAGATCGAGGGCCACACCCGCCTCCTGCAGGGCTGCGATCGGCGAGAGCTCCGCCAGCAGCCGGGCCCCGGCGCTCACCGAGAGGTGCAGGATCTGCCCATCCACCCACAGATCGAGCTGCTGCAGCTCCTGGCCGAGCTGGGTGATCGCGGCCCGCAGCACGTGGGAGGAGGGGCCCAACAGGGCACAGGTGAACTCATCGCCGCCCGTGCGGGCCAGGATCGCCGGTGGCGGCAGGCGCCGCTCCAGCCACTGGGCCAACGCCACCAGCACCCGATCGCCGAACGGCCGGCCGGCGCTGGTGTTGATCAGGGCAAAGCGGCGGATGTCGATCTGCAGCAGCGCCTGCGCCAGCTGTGGGTTCTCCCGCCGCTGGCGCTCCAGCGCCGCCAGCAGGCCGCTGCGGTTGTGCAATCCGGTGAGGGCGTCGAGGTTCTCGCGGCGGTGCAGGGCGCGTCGCAACCGCCGCTCCTCCCGCTTCTGGCGGCCCATCTGATGGCGCAGGAGCCGGTGCTGCCAGACGGCCCGCCCCGCCACGGCCCCCACCAGCAAGCCATTGATGAGAAGAAGGGCGGCGAAGAAGCGCAGGGCGTGGCGCCGCTCGGAGGCGGGGCGACGCACCGAGATCTGCAGCGGCTGGACGCCATCCCAGCGGGGGGAGCGCAGCGCCAGGGAAAGGGGCCCGAGCGGGGGGGAGGTGAGCCGCCGGACCGGCTCGATTCGGTAGTCCTGCAGGGCGAGGGCGTGGCGGGCGAAATCCCCATCCCGCGGGCCGAGGGGACGCGCGAACAACAAGCGTCCCACGGGCGAGGGCGCGCTGCTGGAACCATGGATCGGCTGGGCGGAAATCAGGCAGGGCTGGCCCCGCACCATCGCCAGGAAGGTGCGGGGCTCAAGCTGGCGGGGCTGCGGGAGGGCGTCCAGGATGTCGTGCTGGTCGCTGGGGGGAAGGGGCTCGATGCGGCCCCGGCCGCCGTGCCAGTGGGCGCTGGAGAAGGACAGGCCGCGCAGGTTGAGCACCATCACGTAGGGGGTGCGCTGGAAGGTGTCGCTGTTGTAGTTGCCGTTGCCGTAGTACTCGGGGAGCTGGCCCGAAGCGTGTTGGTGGGTGGGCTCCCAGTGGGCCCAGTCGCGGGTTTCGATGGCGAGGTTCTCCGCCAGGAAATCGAGCTGCTGGAGGGCGGTGCGGCGGATCAGGTCGTTGCGTTGTCGCTCGGCATCCACCGCCTGCCCCGCGAGGATCACGCCGCTGACGACGGTGGAGCCCAGCAGCAGGGGCAACCAGCCGCGCATGCCGGCTGCCACGGTGGCGAGGTCGCGCCGGAACCGGCGAGTGCGACAGCGGAGTGGGAGTGGGAGTGGGAGTGGGATGGACAGCGACAGCCTGGGGATCCGGAAGGATCTCTCCTGCGGATCAGCCATGGGAGGCGCGGGACACCCCCCCATTGTGCGGGGGATCGGCGGCGGCGGCAGGGGTTGGGGCGGGGTGGTGTCAGTACGTACAAACCGCAAAGTCGAGGCCCTGCCAGCAGGCCGGATCCACGCTGGAGCGCACGGCCCGCCCCCAACGGGAGTTGACCCCCTGAACCGTCAGCCCCCGCACCTCCGCCAGGGACGGCCGGAGCGGGGAGACGGAGAGGGTCGTCAGACCCGGCAGGAGAGGCCCCGCGCCGTCGGAACCCAGGGAGAACCCCCCATCGGCAGCCGGGTGCAGGCGGCAGCGACCGGCGAAGGCGGTGACGCCGTTCTGCTCAAGGATGCAAAGGGCCGGCCGAGGCGGCATTGGCGCCGCAGGAGCGATGGGGGCCGCCAGCGCCGCCAGCACCCCCAGGGGAAGCCAAGCGAAGGACATGGCACGGCCGGCAGCGCCCTTCCATCCTGACCAGAGCGGGACCCTTTCCCGGGCACCAGGCAGATGCTCCAGCGGACGA
>CAIVPT010000188.1 GCA_903907855.1 uncultured Synechococcaceae cyanobacterium
CCAGCGGTCGATGGCCTCTCCTGATGGCTCTGCCCCCCGTCCGCAGCGCCTGCCAGCGCCGCTGGTTCGCTCTGTCGATCGCCTGCCAGGTGGCTCACTTTTCGTGTCGCCTCTGGCTCAGTTTTCGATGTCGCCTGACACAAGCCCGAGCCCCAGGGCCGTCACCGCCGCCCTGATCCCCGCTCCGAGGCTGCCAATCGGGGCTGATCCACAAGCGGAGCGGAGGCAATAGGGAGGGAGAGCAACCCGCCATGGCCCCTTCCTCCCCCTCCGCTCCGGTTCCCACGGCTCCAACCGCCGCGCCGACTCCTGCGGCACCGGCGCTGCCGGCCTGGCAGATCGCCTACGGCACCTTCCCCCAGCAACCAGAGCCGCCGGATCAAGCGGCCTGGAGCCGTCCGGTGGACTGGCTGCCCCTGCCGGTGATCCAACCCGGCGAGCAGAAGCTGGTGGGCCTGTTCGCCGTCTATCCCGGCGAGGGGAACGTGCTGGCGCTAAGGGCCGCCGGCAACTACACGGTCGACTGGGGGGATGGCACCAGCGAATCGGTGACATCCCCAGGGGAGGTGATCGAGCCCCACACCTACTGGTTCGCCAACAACTTCTATGGCCCGCTGGAGCGGATGAGCCTCGCCAACCCTGGCGACAACCACTGGATTCAACGCATTGAGGGGACGTTCGTGGCCTACCGCAACGGCACGATCCTGGATCCCTCCGCCTACCGGGTGGAAGTGAACCCCAGCACGAACAACGTCGAACTGGTGCTCACCCCGCCGGTGGCCGATGGCGAGTTCGCCAACATCCAGGTCCGCTGGGACTGGGGCGAACCACGCCTCCTGCCCGTCACGGCCGAGCACCGTTACAGCTTTGAGGCGCTGCCGGGCGCCAGCCAGTGCAGCCGCGGCTACCGGCAGGTGATCGTCACCCTCACCCCTCAGGCCGGTGCGGATCTGACCCTGCTGGATCTGAGCCCGCGGCACAGCAGCATCAGCCAGGACGATGCCTCCTCCCCCTGGCTGGAGCTGGCGATCAGCCTGCCGCGGGCGCAGATCGGTCCCAGCCTCGTGCTCTGCGGCTACGAGCGCTACGGCACCTGGGACTACCTGGGCAGCGTCGAGCGGATCGTCATCCAGGACGCCGGCGGCGCCACCAACTTCCGCTGGCTGCTCCTACGCCTCCTCACTGCGGGTGTTTGAGCTGCACCGCGCCGAGGCGCTGGAGGCGATCGATGGGATGTTCGGCAACTGCAGCAGCCTCGATCACATCCGGCTACCCGCCCTGCCGCAGCTGAGCAGTGCCAGTGAGCTGCTCTACGGCGCCACCGCCCTGCGCGAGCTGCGGCTCACCGGCCTGGCCAACATCACCAGCCTGGAGGGGATGTGCCAGGACGCCACCGGGTTGGAGCGGGTGTGGATTGAGGACGCCCCCAGGCTCACCTGCACCGCCAGCCTCTTTCAGGGCTGCAGCAATCTCCGCCAGGTGAGCCTCAGCGGGGCGCCACGGGTGAGCGTCATGAACAGCATGTTCGCCGGCTGCAGCACTCTTGTCGCCGCACCGGAGCTGGAGACGGCGGCGGTGACGACGATGGCCTCGATGTTCGAGGACTGCACCGCCCTCCGCCACGTGCCCTACTACGACACCACCGGGGTGCGGAGCATGGCCTGGATGTTCAGCGGCTGCTGGGCCTTGGCCCAGATCCCGGCCTTCGATACGCGTCTGCTGGAGAGCATGGAGGGGATGTTCTCCAGCTGCTACGCCCTGACCACCATTCCGCTGCTGCAACTGGCCTCGGTGGGATCGATGGGCAGCACCTTCTCCGGCTGCTACGCCCTGCTGCACCTGCCGCCGCTGCAGGTGGAGGGGGTGAGTGACTTCGGCGGCTGCTTCTCCAGTTGCGTCAGCCTGGCGGCCGCACCGCTGGAGGGGATCCGCCAGCCGGTGTCCTTCTGGGGCTGTGCCCTCTCGCGCAGCGCCATCGTCGCGATCTTCCAAAGGCTGGCGGTGGTAAGCAGCAACCCGAGCCTGGACATCAGCGAGAACTGGGGCACCCGCGACCTGAGCGCAGACGACCTGGCGATCGCCACCGCAAAGGGTTGGACGGTCCTCTACTGAGGGGCCACTGCCCCCAGGCCCGAAGCCCTCAGCTGCAGTGACTCGCCGCCGCCGCCGCCCGCGCCCCATGGGCCGGGAAGGTGACCACGAAGCTGCGAGCGGCCTGAGCGCAGAGGGGCAACCCCCAGCGGCCGCCGCAGGAGCTGCACTGCACCGCGCTGCCGGCCCTGGTGGCCGGGCAGGCCACGAACCGCACGCCCTCATGCCGGAACACCGCCGGCGCATCGGGGGGCACCACGCAGACCGCCGGGATGCCCTGGCGCTGCAGGCCTGCCGCGACGGAGCAGGACTCGGTGGAGGCATTGACCACCAGGCCCAGCTCAGCGGCCTGCCGGATGGTGGCCTGATTGACGGGGCTCATGGGGAAGTGGGTGTAGGACCAGGCCGCCCGCAGATGCCGCGTGGCCTTGGCGAGCTGGAGCAGCAGGGCCTGATCGATGCGCAGCGGATCGACCGGATCGGGCCACTGATCACCGGCGACGCAGTGGCGGAACATGACGCCAGGAGGCAGGGCCGCCACCTGCTGGATGAAGGCTGCGGCTGTGGTGCCGGCCCGCCCGGCACTGAGCCGATCCCAGTGGAGGCGCGTATGGAAGCCGGCCTCGGCATAGCAGCCCTGATCACCGGCCAGGGAGCAGGAGGAAGGGCAGGTGAGCCGGCTGGTGCTGGAAACCGCGATCGGCCCGGTTTTGCCATTGCTGCTGGGGAAGCTGAGGGCAGCGCGATGGGACTCGGCAGGGGCCACGGCTGAGGGGACGCAGGACCCCGCCCCCAACCGCGCCGCAGGTCAAGGGCTCGCCACACCCCCCAACGGCGCTTCAGCGCCCAACACGACAAGCGGCGAGCCAGGCCCGACCCTTGCCGCGGCGCGGATCCTGGGGCGGCCTGCGGTCCCGGCCGTGCCCCCCGAGGACCATCGAGCCGGATTCTGCTGCGGCCAGGCCATCGACCAGGGCAACGCCTGCAGCTGATCGCAGCAGCCCACTCGCGCCCTGCCTGGGCACGTCCAACTACCGCTTCGCGGGCCTGCGGCTACGGGCTGCGCTGTCGCGAGGCCTTCCGGTGGCTCTGATTTCGATGCCGCCTCGATGCTGATGCCTCAAACCCCTGCGGGCCAGCCCCGAGAGGCCGAACCCGCAGGGGCAGGGCGCCTCAAAGCACCCGCACCGCGGCCTGGGGGCCGAGCACGATCTGCTGATTCGAGGCCAGGATCAGGGCCTCAGCGCAGGGCACATAGTGCGGCTGGGCGCTGATGTGGCCCTCGCGATCGAGGAACAGGACCCGCAGCAGCTGGCCGGCGGCATCGAGCAGATGCACCGAGACGATGCGGATGGGGCAGCAGGGCCGGGAGGGGGAAGGGAAGGCCATGGCCGGGAAGGCGAACGACCGGGCCGAACCGCACCGGCAAGGAGACGGCCGGCAAGGGGCCCGAGCCTGCGAGGGATTCACGTCAGCCCTTGCCGGATGGCCCGCGCCGGGGCAGGCCCAGACGGCGTTTGCCGACCCGGCCAGCCGATTCCTCCCGATGTCCCCCCAGCCCCCGCTGAGCACAGTTCGTTCTGATCGCCGCCGGGATCAACCCCTCAGTCCACCCGGAAGGTGACGCTCATCACGGCGGTGATGTCCTTGTCGATCGTGCGGGTGTCGTAGGTGCCGCCGTCTGAGGTTTCGGTGGAGTCGGGCGCGGTGATCTGGAAGATGCCGGTGTCGGCGTTGGTGATCGCTCCGATGTGGGCGCCGGCCTCCGAGGCGATGGCGCGGGCGCGCCCGCGGGCATCAGAGGTGGCCTTGGCCAGCATGTCCACCCGTTTGCCGGCCAGCTGGGTGTCGGTGGAGGCGGTTTCGTTGATCGTCAGCGGCACGCCCTGGCCGATCAGGTCTCCGATGCGGGTGGCCACGGCGGCGATGGGGTCTACGTCGGCGCTTTAGTTGTGGATCCCTCCGCGGGTTTCCAGCTGGTGCGACTGGCCATTCCGGAGGAGCACCTCAGCGACCACAGCCCGATCCGGGACCAGGGCTACGACGCCCCGTGGCAACGGACACATCGATTATGCAGAAACCGCATTGCCGCCAAATGGCTAACGCCGCATTACCCCTCGATCCGTCTTTCTTCTGTGGAGTGGTAGTGGGCTTGCGAGTGGGCTGAGCTAGAGCTCACCAGGGTGATGAAGCCACAACAGCCTTCGAAATCAGCAGTGATGCACCCTGCGCATATGGCTGGCCACACTGCAGGCGGGGGAGCCGGCGAGGGGGATGGTCCTAGGAGTTTGTTGCCGATAGAGCCGCAGCAGGCCCCCTGAGCTGTCCAGCGGCAGTGCCCAGCCGGACGCATGCCGCTTCCTTTCCAGCTGGGCGTGGTGATGAAAGGTCAGTGATCAGCCCTGGCTGCATAAGCCAGGCCCATCGCCCCTCATCCACCGGCTGCCGCCAGCACCTGTTGCTGTGATCGCCGGTACCGGAACAATTTGAGCAAGTTGTGCGTGGCCGCGATCAGATGCCATTCACCATCGACCTTCTCCAGGCCCCGCAGCAGGAAGTGGCGCAGCCCCCTGACCTCCTTGATCTGTCCGTTGACTGGTTCCACGATCGCCTTGCGCTGGGCGTAGATCGCTGATGCTGGCGTCCCCGCGAGTGGTGTAATTCCCCCGGCACCCCCACCCCTGCGTAGCCGGGGTGGGGCGCGCACCTCAGGCGATCGGCTCCACGGCTGACGTTGCAAGGGGTGGGCAGGCCCGTTTCCCTGGTTCGAGTACCA
>CAIVPT010000189.1 GCA_903907855.1 uncultured Synechococcaceae cyanobacterium
CAATGGCGATGGCTTCGACGATCTGGTGGTGGCGGCCAACAACGTGGTGGTGAATCCTTCCAGTACGGCGCCAACCCTCGCCACGGGCCTGCGGCTGATCACCGGTGCTGCGAACAGCAGCCAGATCACGGCCAACAACGCCGCCGGCTCCAGCACGCAATCCGTGCAACTGGCGCCCTGGCAAGGGGTCAACAACAGCACTCCCGTGGCGACGCTGAGCGGCCCGGACAAGCTCTCCGTGACCACCGCAGCATCCGTGAGTGGCCAGAGCCTGACCAGCCATGCCTCCCTCTCCGATGCCACGGTCTACACGGCCACGGCCGGCGACCTGGCCACGGCCCAGACGCTTTTCCCAACCAACACCGCCACCACGCTTGGCCCCATCCCCGCCGGCCCGACCCTGGGCAATCTCGGCCTGATCAGCAGCGCCGGCTTCGGCGATCTCAATGGCGATGGAGCTGTGGATTACCTCGATCCCGCCGCTCTCACGGTGGTGCAGGGAGCGAATGGCCAGACATGGAACCTCTGGAGCATCCGCGCCGCCGGCGATGTCAACGGCAACGGGGTGGATGATGTGCTGCTCTCCCTCGCCCCGCAGGGACCGGCCTACGGCCAGGTGACCAGTGGGCAGCCCAGTGCGCTGCAATCGGCGCTGGTGGATGGCTCGCTGTTTGAGGTGAAGAACAATCAGTTCAGCCTGGCCCTGGCGGAGGGCTCAGCCGACGGCGGTTGGACCACCGCCGGCCTCAGGACACCCCTCAATCCCTACACCCGCAGCCAGCTGTATGACATCGCCAGCACCGCCACCAGCGCCTATGAGCCCGCGCTGCAGAACTGGTTTGATCCGATCCTCGGCTTCAAGCCAGGCTCGCTGACTGCGGCCTCCACGGACCATGGCTTCAACCCCGATTTGGCGGAGTCTTATACGGCGCCGGCGGTGGCTGTAAGCCCTGGGGGTGCCCCCTACCTGGTGTTTTCCGGCCACGACAAGTCCAGTTCTGGCTCAGGTATTTGGATTGCCTATCGGCAGGCGGATGGGAGCTGGAATCAAGCCAACCTTTCGGTGGGCAGCAATGCGTCCTATCTCTCGCCTAGCGCCGTTTTCTATCAGGGGAAGCTGACCATTGCTTACACCGATGTCAGTGGCTATCTCCATGTTGCCTGGTGTGAGGGCTCGCCGCAGGATTCAAGCGCCACCTGGAGCAGCTATCAGGTGAAGACAACGGCTGACGAGTCGAGCCAATGGAATCCCACTTTGGTAGTAGAGGCCGGACGCCTGGCCCTCTACTTCCCCTCCAATTCCGGCAAGACAGTCCAACAAAATGTTCGCTATCTCTATAGCACGGATCCCTTTGATTCCTCCAGCTATGGCAACTGGGGTGGTACTATCAACAGCAGTAAGACCGGCTACAGCGGCATCAGCGGCACGATCAACGTATCCGAAACCCCGCCGATTGTTACCTCGCCGATCGCGGCTACCACATTTCAGGGTCGCACCGTTCTGGCCTTCCGCAGTTTTGCCAGCGGCAGTGGTTCTAATGTGGATAATGGCGATATCTTGCTGCTCACCCAGGTAGCCACTGCGGCCACGGCGTCCGAAGCCAGTACCACGATCAACTGGGTGCAGACCGACACGGACCAGAGCGGCAGCAACGGCGTGGGCCTCGCCACCGATCAGGCACTCCTCTATCTGACCTCCACCACATTCCCCAGCGCCAACTTTGCCAACCCCTCTCCGGAGATCTGGAGTCTGGCACCTAGTACAGCAGTGTCTGGTGAGTGGACTCTCGGAACTAAGGAGTCGGTGAATGGTCCTGGATATGCTGCTTATTTTTACTCAGGCAACAACCCGCTTACGGAGAATGGCTACGGCAGTGGCTCGGGGAACTATCAAGTCCAGCTTCCCACCGTACTCGCTCCTTTCCTTCTCAATGGCAAGCTGATGGCAGCTTGGTCTGGTGGTTATGGTTCCAATATTGGCAATCAATTCGATGTTCAGGTCGCGGAGCTCGAGGTCGCGATCGGCGATCCCAGCCAGCAGTCTTTAGCGGGCTACTCCCTCGATGGCAACATCGACATCAACGGCGATGGCTTCCGTGATGTGTTGCTTTCCGATCCCTCTGATGCCAAGGAATTCGTCAATAACCAATACGCCCTCTTTGGCGGCGACTATCTCAATCTCGCCTCCCAGGTGGGTACCAACGGTGATGACGAGCTGGTGGGCACGAGCCTGGCGGATGTGATCTACAGCATCGGCGGCAGTGATTCGGTGCTCTCCAACGGTGGCGCCGATGTGATCTACACCGGAGCTGGCGACGACCAGATTTCAATCACCGGCAACGCATTCCTGCGCATTGATGCCGGTTCAGGTTTTGACGTGTTGCAGTTGGCCGGCTCCGCCAATCAGGCCTACGACTTCCGTCTCGACGTCACCAGCCCTGTGTACTTTGCTGGCACCAAGCTGAAGGATATAGAGCTGATTGATTCCCGCGACTATGGGGCCAACACGCTTTCCTTCGATGAGGCTGCTGTCAATGCCATCAATGGCGATCGCATCCTCTTTGTTACCCCCGATTCGGCCGATAGCATCCAGCTCAGCAGTGCGTTCCAGCGCAACAGCGCCTTCGACACCACGTTCGCCGGCTCTCTCTGGTCGGCCTACGCCGCCGGGGCCGCCACCACGCCCGCCCAGTCGAGCCCTGCCCTGCTGTACGTGCTTAATCCCAGCGGTGCATCAGCCACCGATTGGCTGAGCCAAAACGTGCTCCCTCTCGACGGCGCCTCCAGATTGTCGGCCAGCGCTGGTGGCCAGAAGGTTGGCTCCGCAGTTGTGATCCCATCCGCCACGGCCTTGATCGGCAGCTCCCCGTTTGGCGACGGTCTCTCTTTGCTGGCCTACCAGGTCAACCCCCAGGCCGGCGAAGCGCGCTTTGCCATTGAGCGGCTCGATGGTCGCCAGCGCCAGGTGGTGTCCTACGCCTCCTCCTCCGCGAACAGCACCGCCGAGCCCGGGCGCCATTACGAGCCCATCGCCGGTCTGTTGGCTTTTGAGGTGGGTGAGCTCCGCAAGGAGATCACCGTACCGATTCTTGCGGAGGCCTTCGCCGCCTTGGGGGGGGCTTCCCTTTCCCTGGAGGTGGAGGAATGGCAGGAGGCGCGCCAGCATCCCCTGCACCTGGTTCTAAGCCTTGATCCTGATGCTGCCGATGCCAGGGGATGGCGGCCCTCGCTCTCCGGCGCCTCCCTCACTCCGGCCAGCTCCAATCATTCCGCCTTCTTCACCTTCCGCGCCGATACCAATGGCAGCAGCGGCGGTGCGTCTGCGCTCAGGTTCCAGATGCGTCTGCGCTCGGATGCGGATTCGCGCGACAGCGTGAAGTCGCAGCAGATCGAGATCTTCGATGAGGTTGCCGCCGCTGAGGAGGCCTTGATCCTCCATCTCGCCAACCGGGTGGGGGTGTCCTTGGATCGGGATCAGCAGGTCAACCAACAGGTGAGTGCTCGCCTGGAGTTGTTGTTCTCCCTCGATCGCATATCTCCCACCGTCAGCGATGTGGCCACCCCCACCACCAGTGGTCTCTATGGCATCGGCACCGTTATCCCCATCACGGTGACCTTCTCCGAGCCGGTCACGGTGGACACCACCGCCGGCCTCCCCTCCCTGCTGCTGGAGACCGGCGCCAGCGATCGCCAGGCCGTCTACAGCTCCGGCTCCGGCTCGCGCACCCTCACCTTCCTCTACACGGTGCAGGCCGGCGATCGGACGCCGCAGCTGGCGTACACCTCCGCCAATGCCCTGGTGCTTAATGGAGCCACGATCCAGGACGCCGCTGGCAACAACGCCGATCTCCTCCTTCCGGCTCCTGATGCCCCCGGTTCCCTGGCCGCCTCGGCCGTTCTGTTGATTGATGGCGTGGCACCGGTGGCCACCAGCATCGCCTCGGCCAATGCCAACGGCACCTATGGCCCCGGGGCGCTGATCACCCTCACGGCCCGCTTCTCGGAGCCGGTGCGTGTGAACCTCAGCGGCGGCGTGCCCAGCCTGTTGCTGGAAACCGGGGCGGTCGATCGCGCTGCCTCCTACATCTCCGGCAGTGGCACGGACACCCTTGTGTTCGGGTACACGGTGCAGAACGGCGACACCGCCAGCGACCTCGACCTCGCCGCCAACACTCCCCTGGCCCTCAACGGTGCCACCCTCCAGGACGCCGCCGGCAACCCGGCCGATCTCACCCTGCCGGCCCCCGGCGCCCCCGGCTCCCTTGCCGCCAACGCGGCCCTGGTGATCAGTGGCGTCACGCCCCAGAGCCTCGTGATCAGCACCGCCACGGCCGTCCTCGAGGAGGGGGCCACCCTGGCGGTGTCCCTTCGCAGCGAAACCCTGGCCGCCGGTACCCCCCTCTACTGGCGCTTCCGTGGCAGCGGCATCACCGCCGCTGATTTCTCCCCCGCAGGCCTGAGCGGCTCCATCCCCCTGGGCAGCGATCGCCGCGCGGCCCTGTCCCGCTCGATCGCCCTCGATGCCCTCCCGGAGGGCGATGAGGAACTGACCCTGGAATTCTTCGCCGATGCCGCCCGCAGCCAGTCCCTGGGTCGGGCCCTGTTCACCCTCCGGGAGGTGGCTCCGAAAACCCTGGCCGGTGCCACCGACGGCCGCGACCTGCTGATCGGCACCGCCGCCGATGAACTCATCAGTGGTGTGCCTGTGGTTTCGGCGCTGCAGGGCCGCGGCAGCTATGACACGCTCACCGGCAATGGCGGCCGTGATCTGTTCATCCTCGGCACCGCCGCCGGCGCTTACTACGACGATGGCATCCGCAGCACTGCCGGCGCCTCCGATCTGGCCGCCATCACCGATTTCGCGGCCGGTGATCGCCTGCAGCTCCACGGTTCCGCCGCCGACTACCGCCTCGCCAGTGGCCGGGTTGCCGGCTCCTCCGGGGTGATGGTGTACCGCCTCATGCCCGCCAGCGGCTCCACCCCAGCGGGCAGCGATGAGCTGATCGGCTTCCTCAAGGGCCTGACCCCCGCCAGCCTCAACCTCACCGATCCCAACCAGTTCCTCTACGTCTGAGTTCTGCGATCTGCGGTCTGCCATCGGCGGTCTGCGTTCACCCTGGTTTCCCCTTTCCGTTCTCTGTATTTGAGCAAGCCCATGGCTTTCCCCATCTCCGCCCAACGCCTGTTCTCCCGTCCTGGACCGGTCGCCGTGCTTGCGGCAGCGGCCCTGGTCGGCCTCAGCCACCAATCCGCCGCTGCGCTCACCGTTCAGGTGAATGGCGCCGCTTACGACCTGGCGATCTATAGCGGCTCCTACACCAGCAACCCCGTCGATTTCCAACTGCCCGCCGATGGCGGTCGCATGCCCTGGTGGGGCCAACCCTCCCTGGCGGCTGATTTCGCCTTCGCCCTGGCCGCTGGCCTCAGCCCCACCCCCCTGCCCGCCGACGGCCCCCTGTTCGCCACCGCCTACACCGGCACCGATGTGGAGGCCACCTACTACGACCTCACCACCCTGGGCATCACCGACGTGATCAACGAAAACGTGGCGTTTGACCCGGACAGTGCCCAGAGCTACGTGGTGGCCAGCAGCCTGGCCTCGGTGCCTGCCCCGCTGCCGGTCTTCGGGGCCGTTGCCGGCTTCTCCTTCGCCCGCCGCCTGCGCCGCCGCCAGCAGCCCTGAGGCTGCCCGGCTAGGGGGCAGAAGATTGGTCCGCGATCGCCGCCCCAAACCCGTTGCACTCTGTTACAGTCCTCGTAACAAACCGCAACCCCCACGGTTCATGGACAACACCTCCCCCCGCTTCGGTTTCGTGGCCTTCGCCGAAACCTGGAACGGTCGCCTGGCCATGCTCGGCTTCGTGATCGGCCTCGGCACCGAGCTGCTCACCGGCCAGGGCATCCTTTCCCAGATCGGCCTCGGTTGAGCGCCATGGGAACCGACTACACCGCAGCCCTGATCGGCCTTGGCGCCGTGGTTGTTGTGATCACCGCGATGGTCACCTACGTGCTCAGCCGGCCCACTGACCTGACCCCCCGCTCCCGCTGATACCCCCCAGCCCCTACCAGCCATCACCCCCATTCCTTTCCAGGAGGCTCCCATGAGCAACACCCCCGCCGGCGAAAAGTGGTTCCAGGACCGCGCCGCCCAGCAGATCCACATCGACCAGCTGCGTCGCGCTGAGTTGTTCAACGGCCGGGCCGCCATGCTCGGCATCGTGATCGGCATCCTCACCGAAGCGATCACCGGCTCGGGCATCGCCCACCAGATCGGTCTCGGGGCCCTGGTGGATGGCTATGCGGCCTGCCGCACCCAGTTTCTGCCCTTCTGCTTCTGAACCCTGGCCTGATCGCTTTCGATCAGTCTTGGTGTTCTATTTCCCTAGCCCCCGGCATCGCCCGGGGGTTTTTCATGGCCACCCCACCCGCTCCCATGACCGGCAATCTCCAGGCCATCGGCTTTCTGTTCACCTGGGTGCTGGGCTGGGGCATCGGCGGCTCGCTGATCGACGCCGGCCTGATCCACGCTGGGGTCTATTCGCTGGAGGGGGGCCAGCTCGGCACCGCCGCCACCTTTGCGCTCTGGAGTGTGCTCTGGGGTGGTGGCGGCGTCTGGCTCTACCGGCGCTGGACCGACTCCGACCCCCCGGGCGGTTGATCCGATGCGGCGGCTGGGTCTTTCCCCTCTTCCCTCACCGGCTCCTTCTTCTCACCCCAGGCATGCAATCCCTCCAGCACGGGAACGAGCTCCCTCCCTAGTGCCGTCAGGGCGTACTCCACCCGTGGTGGCACCTCCGGATACACGGTGCGCTGTACTACCCCATCAGTCTCCAGATCCCGCAGCTGGGCCGTCAGCACTTTCTGACTTACCCCCTTCTGGACGCTGGCCAACGCCCGCTCCAGATCAGAGAAGCGGCGCACACCCTCGAGGAGCTCCCGCAGGATCTGCAGTTTCCAGCGCCCCTGGATCACCTTCAGGGCCAGCTCGGCCCTGCAGTTGTCGTGCTGCAGGGAGCCTTGAAAGCCGCTGCCCTGGCGCATGGCTTACGTCCTGGTAACTCACCCACTTTGCCGTGCGTTCTTGTGCGATCGCCCATGCCCAAGGCACGATCAAGGCAACGTTCCACCCCTGTCTGCCGCCATGACCTCCACCCCTGCGACCCGATCCGCCTCCGGCCTGGTGTTCCGCCCCGCCGCCGAGCGTTTGCACAGCCAACTCGACTGGCTCGAGAGCTGGCACACCTTCTCCTTCGCCAACCATTTCGATCCAGCCTGGATGGGCTTCGGGCCGCTGCGGGTGATCAACGACGACACGATCGCCGCCGGCCGCGGTTTCGGCATGCATCCCCACCGCGACATGGAGATCATCACGGTGATGGTGGAGGGCCAGCTGAACCACCACGATTCGCTGGGGCACCGCGAGGTGCTGCGGGCCGGTGAGGTGCAGCGCATGAGCGCCGGCACCGGTGTGGTGCACAGCGAAATGAACGAGGGCGATCAGCCCTGCCGGTTGCTGCAGATCTGGATCGAGCCCAGCAGCCTCGGAACGGCTCCGGGCTACGAGCAGAAGCCCTTCGCCATCGGCGCCGGTTGGACGCCCCTGCTCGACCCCGAACGGACAGGCGAGGCCATGGCCATCCAGCGGCCGGTGCGGCTCTGGCGGGCCCAATGCGCTGCCGGGGCCTCTCTCCCCCTGGCGATCGCCAGCGGCAGCCAGGGCTGGATCCAGCTGATCGAGGGTTCAGGGGCCGCCGATGGCCAGGCCCTCGAGCGCGGCGATGGTCTGGGCTTTGCCGCCGGCTCCCTGGAGGCCTTCAGCGCGGGGCCGGCGGGAGCCGACCTGTTGCTCTTCGAGCTGCGTTGAAGTGCCTTAAGGGTGTCGTGGAGCCTTAGTCGGGAATGGATGTCACCACCGTCTCTGCCAAATTCCAAGTGGTGATTCCCAAGCGGGTTCGCGAGCAGTTCGGCCTCAGCCCCGGCCAGACCCTTCAGG
>CAIVPT010000190.1 GCA_903907855.1 uncultured Synechococcaceae cyanobacterium
ATGGCGCCGGCGATGGAGAGCCTGGAGCGCCAACACCGGGGCGAGATGGATGTGGTGCTGCTGAATGTGGACAACCCCCGCTGGCAGGCGGAGGTGGAGCGCTACGAGGTGAATGGCATCCCCCAGCTGGAGCTCTTTGATGGCCAGGGCCAGCCGGTGGGCCGCTCCCTGGGGGCGCGCCGTCCGGAGGAGCTCGCCGCCCTCACCAACGCGCTGCTCTCCGGCGACCCGCTGCCGGCCCTGGCGGGGGTAGGGGCAATCAGCACCCTGCCCGAGGCCGCCAACTCCACCACACCCACGGCCACCCCGGCCGGCGCGCCCGTCGGCCCCCGCAGCCACGGCTGACTCCCTCCCGCATCCCCACCGCCCACTCCGGCCATGTCCGCCGCCGCCCCTGCCTCCGAGCCGAACTCCGAGCCGAATTCCGCGCCGAACCCGGAGCCGATGGATCCCCGCTTCCGGGTGGAGCTCCTCGCCGCCACCCCCAACCCGCAGCAGTGCATCTACGCGGGCATGCATCAGGACTACAGCGAGGGATTCGTGGCCGACGACCGGGGCGACTGGCCCGATGAAGAACAGGCCGGCAAGATCTGCGTCAAGCGCCTGCTGGCGGGTGAGCGGGGCCACTACGGCCCGCTGGAGCACGCCCAGATCGTGCTGAATGTGGGCTGGTTTCCCCATTCGGTGATGCAGCAAGCCCGCACCCATCGCGTGGGCGTTAGCTTTGATGTGCAATCGATGCGCTATACCGGCGATCGCATCTGCCGCGCCGCCAATGGCGATCTAGATCTGGAGGAAGTGTTCTACCTGCGCCCAGTGGGCGACTACAGCGACCGCCAGGGCAAAAAGTATCACTATTCCGTCGAGCAACGCGCCATCGACCTCAACCTCTGCCGCGCCGCCGCCGACCGCTACCGCGACCTGCTGGCGGCCGGCTATGCGGAGGAGCATGCCCGCGGCATCCTGCCCTTCGATTACCGCCAGCACTTTGTGGTGAGTTTCACCCTGCGCGCCCTGCTGCACTTCCTCGACCTGCGCGCCAAGCTCGACGCCCAACAGGAGATCCGCGTCCTCTGCGACCTGATGTGGCCCCACCTGCAGGAATGGGCCCCCCAGATCGCCGAGTGGTACGAGAAGAGCCGCCTACACCGGGCGCGGCTTGCGCCGTGATCGACCCCGCCGAGGGAGTCGTAGTAGCCCTGCTGGCGGGAGCGGATCACCCACCAGTACGCAGCCGGCGATGACGACTCAGCGCTGGGCCTTGCCTACTCCGACTGGATTGCCCCCAATGCGCCAGAGCGGCATCCTCAAAACCTGGAATGACGAGCGGGGCTTCGGCTTCATCGAACCAACGGGTGGTGGCAAGGATGTCTTCGTGCACATCAAGGCCTTTCCGCCCGGTATCGGCCGGCCGATCATTGGCCAGAGCGTGACCTTCGCGATCGAGCCAGGCCCAAACGGCAAGACGCGGGCCCATTCGGTTCAGATCTCCCAAGCCAGGCGTGAACGCCTGAAGCTCCGCGCTGAATTGCCTGCCGTGTGGACGCTGCCGCGGCTTCTGGTGATTCCGGCCTTCGCCATCCTCTGGCTGGTTGTTGCCTTCCGCTGGCCAGTGCATCCCGGGGTGTCTGTCCTCTATATCGGGCTCAGTATTCTCACGTTCCATATCTACGCCGTCGATAAGACAGCAGCAAAAAATGGACGCTGGCGCACGCCGGAGAACACATTGCATCTGCTCAGCCTGGCTGGTGGTTGGCCCGGTGCGCTACTGGCACAACAGCTGATGCGTCACAAATGCGCCAAGTCGAGCTTCGTTGAGATCTTCTGGATCACGGTGGCTGTGAACATGGCCGGCTTTGTTGCCTGGCATGCGGGACCGCTGTCCCGCCCGTTGCCTTCCTAGGGAAAGGGCAGGGGCAACTCCTCCAACTCGGCGGAAACCGCTCGAGCCAACCGCAGCTCACACCCTGGCCAGCGTCACCCGCTCCGGTTGATCCTGATATTTGCCGGCCCGGTCTTTGTAGGTGGTGTCGCAGGGATCGCCTTCGAAGAACAGGAGCTGGCAGATGCCCTCCTCCGCATAAATGCGGCAATCGGCGCCGCTGGAATTGCTGAACTCCAACGTGAGATGGCCCTCCCAGCTGGCCTCCGCCGGGGTGGTATTCACGATGATGCCCAGCCGGGCGTAGGTGCTCTTGCCCAGGCAGATCACGGTGATCGTGGGCGGCACCCGCAGCCGCTCCAGCGCCACCCCCAGGCCGTAGGAATGGGCCGGCAGGATGAAGTACTGGCCGTCTTCGTCGTGATGCAACGGGGCCGGCTCGAGGTTCGCCGGGTTGAACCGCTTCGGGTTCATCACCGTGCCGGGCACATGGCGGAAGATCAGAAACTCGCGGGCCGACAGGCGCAGGTCGTAGCCGTAGGAGGAGCAGCCGTAACTCAGCACCGGCGCGCTGGCGGTTTCGGGCTCCAGGTGGCGCACCAAGGTGGGCTGGAACGGTTCGATCATGCCGCTGGCGGCCTGCTCGTTGATCCAGCGGTCGTTCTTCAGCATCGACGGAACCGCGACAGGGCGAGGGTAGGCGCGACCCGCCTCAGAGGCCGCGGCGCAGCTCGGTGAGTTGGTCGGCCATCGCCAGCAGGGCCGGCGGCATCGCCGGACCGGTGAGGATCACATCCAGGTGCACCGGGCGCTGCTCCAAGGTGCGGCACACCTCCTCGCCGTCGAGCCAACCGAGCTCCACCGCCAGGCCCAGCTCATCGAGCACCATCAGGTCCACCTCGCCGGCGAGCAGGCTGTCGCGGCTGTAGTCCCACACTTCGCGCACCGCTGCGCGGGGATCCGGTGCCGCAGTAGTGGGGGCGGCACTAGGGGCGGCGCTGTCGGTGGCGCTGGGGGGCGGACCCTCCAGGCACAACGGAGTGGCGGGCCGCAGCCACTGCAGCCGCCCGCACAGCCAGAGGCTGCCGGCCACGCCCTGATCCACGCCCCCCTTGAGGAACTGGCTCACCAGCACGCGGCTGCCCAGACCCGCGCTGCGCAGGGCCTGGCTGTAGACCGCCGCGAAGCTGCCCCGGTAGGGGGCGGTGTGGATCTGCAGCAGCCCCTCGGGTCGCGGCACCAGGCGCAGGGGAATCTCCGGGGCTTGGGGCGTCGCCGGAGCCCCGGCCCCGGGGGCGTGGGGGCTGAGCACACGCAGCGGCTGGCCGGCACCGTTCCGCTTGGGCGGGCGATGGTCGGCGAGGCTGGCGGCCATGGAAAAAGGGGGCAGGACCCCGAATGTAGCGGCATCCGCCCGCGGCGCACACCAGCGGTGGGGCAGCGGTGCTCCGTACGCTGCAACCAGACACCCCACCAGGCCCCTTGAGCCCTTCCCCCGCCGAACCCGCCCGCCCCGACGACGACCTTCGCCCTGGCAGCCTCCGCCAGGACGTCCCTCGCCACGACGGGCGGCAGGCGACGGAGCTGCGGCCGGTGCGCTTCCTCTGGGATCCGATGGGCTTCGCCCTGGCCTCCGTCACGATCGAGGCCGGCCGCACCCGCGTGCTCTGCAGCGTCTGTGTGGTGGAGGTGGTGCCCCGCTGGCGGCGGGGCAGCGGCCAGGGATGGCTCAGCGCCGAGTACCGCCTCCTTCCCGCCTCCACCCCCACCCGCCAGAGCCGCGAGCTGCTGAAGCTCTCCGGCCGCACCCAGGAGATCCAGCGGCTGATCGGCCGCAGCCTGCGGGCCGCCCTCGACCTCGAGGCCCTCGGCGAGCGCACCCTGCTGGTGGATTGCGACGTGCTGCAGGCCGACGCCGGCACCCGCACCGCCGCCATCACCGGCGCCTGGGTTGCCCTCGCCCTGGCCCTGCGGCGCCTGCGGGAGCGGGGCGATCTGGCCAGCGACCCCCTGCGCCACCAGGTGGCGGCGGTGTCGGTGGGGCTGGTGGGGGGCCGGGCCCTGCTCGATCTGGCCTACGCGGAAGACAGCCGCGCCGAGGTGGACCTCAACGTGGTCGGCAACGAGAATGGCGAGCTCCTGGAGATCCAGGGCACCGCCGAGGGGGCGCCCTTCTCCCGCTCCCAGCTCGACACCTTGCTCACCCTGGCGGAAGGGGGCATGGTGACGCTGAGGGAGCAACAGCGGCAGGCCTTAAGCGAAGCGCCACCTCCACCCACCCAGGAAACGGTGTGATCGGCTACACGCAACGGCCAGCACGATCCGTAACTTCCAGCCATCCGCCACCCCGTCATGGTCGGCGCCAGCCGCGGCTTCAGCCGACTCACCAACACCCCTAGTACGGGTTCTCCGGGCAGCCTCAGTCCCGGTACGGGCTCATCCGCGCCAATGCCCACCCTGCTGGAGGTGATTCGCGGCCTGGCGGGCAGCAGCAGCGAAACGATCGAGCGGGGCAAAACGATCTTCTTCCCCGGCGATCCCGCCGAACGGGTGTATCTGCTGCGCCGCGGGGCGGTGCGGCTGTCGCGGGTGTACGAATCCGGAGAGGAGATCACCGTGGCGTTGCTGCGGGAGAACAGCCTCTTCGGCGTGCTCTCGCTGCTCACCGGCCAGCGCTCCGATCGCTTCTATCACGCCATTGCCTTCACCCGGGTCGAGCTGATCACGGCTCCGGCCACCTCGGTGCGACGGGCGATCGAGCAGGACGCCAGCGTGGGCCTGCTGCTGCTGCAGGGCCTCTCCTCCCGCATCCTGCAGACCGAAACGATGATCGAAACCCTCACCCACCGCGACATGAGTTCGCGGCTGGTGAGCTTTCTGCTGGTGCTCTGCCGCGATTTCGGCGTACCGAGCAGCGAGGGCATCACGATCGACCTGCGCCTCTCCCACCAGGCGATCGCCGAGGCCATCGGCTCCACCCGCGTCACGATCACCCGCCTGCTGGGCGACCTGCGCAACGAGGGCCTGCTGCAGATCGATCGCAAGAAGATCACGGTCTTCGATCCGATCGCCCTCTCCAAGCGATTCAGCTGAGCGCCCCCACCGCCATCACCGCCGCCACCACCACCGCCACCTCTCGGCCGTGGATACTGGGTCGACCCCGGAGCGCGCTGTGTCGGGCTGGCTGCTGATCCTGGCGCTGCTCGTGCTCGGCGGGGTGCTCTCCACCCTGGGCGATCGGCTGGGCACCAAGGTGGGCAAGGCCCGCCTCAGCCTCTTCAACCTGCGGCCCCGCAAGACCGCCGTGGTGATCACGGCCCTCACCGGCGCCCTGATCAGCGCGGTGTCGCTGGCGTTGCTGTTGCTGGTGAGCGAGCGGCTGCGGGTGGGGCTCTTCGAGCTGGATCAACTGCAGGAGCGCCTGCGCGACAGCCGCACCGCCCTGGTGCGCAGCCAGGCGGAGCTGCGCACGCGCCGGGCGGAGCTCGAGAGCAGCCGGGCCGAGGTGGGGCGGGCGGAACGGGGGCGTCGCCAGGCCCTGCAGGGGCGCACCCAGGCCTTGGCGGCCCAACGCCAGGCGGAGACCGCCCGCGGCCGGGCCGCCAGCCAGCTGCGCACCGCCGAGGATCGGCTCGGAACGCTGCGCCGCAGCCTCCAGCCCCTGCAGGCCCAACGGGACCGGCTGGAGAAACAGCAGGCGCGGCTGCGGCGGGAGGTGAGCGGCCGCGACGCCGAGATCCGCCGCACCGAGGCCGAACTGCGCCAGGTGCGCGAGCGGATCGCCGCCGGCGCCCGCGAGCTCAAAGAGCTGGAAACCAACGTGATCGCCCTGCGCCGCGGCGATGTGGTGATCGCCAGCGGCGAGCCGCTGGCCTCCGCCAAGGTGCGGCTGGAGCGCCCCAACCAGGCCCGCGAAGCCATCGATCGCCTGCTGCAGCAGGCGAATCTCACCGCCTTTCAGCGCCTGTTGCCGGGCCAGAAGGTCGATCGCCAGGTGCTGCTGGTGCCCCGCACCGACATCCAGCGGCTCGAAACGATGATCCGCAAGCCCGGCACCTGGGTGGTGTCGGTGCGATCGGCCGCCAACGTGCTGCGGGGCGAGGGGCGGGTGGTGGCCTTCCCCGATGTGCGCCCCAACAAACGGGTGGTGCGGCGCGGCGAGCTGCTGGCCCGCACCGGCCTGGAGGCGGAGGAGCGCAGCCAGGAGGTGGTGCGCGGCCGCCTCAACCTGCTGCTGGCGGCCGCCTTTGCCCGCGCCCAGCGCCAGGGCACCCTGGCCGATGGGGTGCAGTTCGATGCGGCCGCTTTCAACACCCTCAGCCGGGAGCTGGTGGAGCGCCCCAGCGGGCAGGACGCCAGCCTGGAGGCATTCGCCGCCCTCGATGCCGACACCCCCGACCCGATCGTGGTGGAGCTGCGCTGGCGGCCGGCGAACCCGGCGGCGCCGGGGCGGCCATGACGGGCGCAGCAGCGGGGGGCGCCGGGCCGCAGCCGCAGGGCGAGGGCCCGGTGGCGGCCCTCGATCCGGGCAGCGCCAAGTGCGGGCTGGTGCTCAGCGATGGGGCGCGGCAACGCATCGTGCAGGCGCTGGTGGTGGCCCCGGCGGAGGCGGAACGGCTGCTGGAGTTGTGGCGGCAGGAGCCCGGGCTGGCCGCGGTGGTGATCGGCGATGGCACGGGGTCGGGCCGCTGGCGGGAGCGGCTGGCCGGGCGGCTGCCGGTGGTGTGGCAGAGGGAGCGGGGCAGCACCCTGGCGGCGCGGGAGCGCTACTGGCAGCTGTTCCCCCCCCGCAGCTGGCGGCGCTGGCTGCCCAAGGGGTTGCGCCAGCCCCCGCGCCCCTGGGACGACGTGGTAGCCCAGCTGCTGCTGGAGCGCTGGCTGGGCAGGGAGCTGGCGCGCGAACCGGAGTCCGAGCCGGAGGCCGGGGCGGGAACGATCAGAACGAGGCCCGCACGGTGAAGGCGTAGTCGCCGCCAGCCTCGAGCTGATAGTCGGCCTTGAGCAGGAAGCGCAGCAGGGCGTCCTGGATCAGGGCGCGGCCGAGGGAGGGTTCCACCACCAGCTGGCCGCGGTCGAACTGCCAGCGGAAGGTCCACTGGAAGCCACCGGCCGCCACCTCCCCCTCCACCACGCAGGGGTTGAAGCTCTGGCGGAGCACCCGCAGGCGAGCGGTGGTGGTGGGCAGGCGCGCCATGGCTCAGGAGGCGGGCGTGGGGGTGGCCGGGGCGGCAGCGGGCGGGGGCACCTGGAAGCGGTTGATGTGGTTGCCGGCCCGCTCGATCCCCTGGCGCCGGATCCGCGCCACGCCGTCTTCCACCTCCGCAAGCACCGCCTCCAGCCCGGGCCGCTCCTCGGCACTGAAGCGCCCGAGCACGTGGGAGACGGTGCGGGCCCGCCGCTCGGCGGGGTTCTCGGCGGGGGCGCCGATGCCGATGCGCAGGCGGGCGAAATCCTGGCTGCCGAGATGGGCGATGGTGCTGCGCAGGCCGTTGTGGCCGCCGGCACTGCCGCTGGCCCGCAGGCGCAAGCGGCCCAGGGGCAGGTCCATGTCGTCCACCAACACCAGCAGCTGGGAGGGGTCGAGGCGATACCAGTCGAGGGCGGCGCGAATGGAGCGGCCGCTCTCGTTCATGAAGGTCTGGGGCATCAGCAGCCGCAGCCGGGCCTCACCGCTGCCGACCTCCGCCAACAGACCCTGGAGGCGGGGCTGGCTGCGGAAGGAGGCTCCCGCGGCACGGGCCATGCGCTCCAACACCATGAAGCCCACGTTGTGCCGTGTTTCGGCGTACTTGGCACCCGGGTTGCCGAGGCCCACCAGCAGCTGAAGGTCCACGGGGTCGGAGCCGAGGCCGGATCAGCCGGCGGAAGGGGGAGAAGCTTCGGCGGCGGCCGGCTCGGCCGTCGCTGCGACGAAAACGTCGGAGTTGGTGATGGGGGCTGGAATGGCGCCTGACCCGGCGGAGGCCTCGGTGAAGGCTGCAACCGCAGCAGCCGAATCAGCCGGAGCGATGGCCGGGGCCGGCGCCGAGCTATCGGTGGCGCCCTTGTCGGTGTCGATGGCGTTGCGGAACTCCTGCTCGAACTCCCGCGACGCGGACTGGAACCCCTTGAGCGTGCGCCCAAGGGTGCGACCCAGCTCCGGCAGCCGCTTCGGCCCGAAAACCAGGAGGCCAATGGCGGCGATCACCGCCATCTCGGGCAGACCGATGCCGAAGAAGTTCATGGGGAGGTGCCGGAGACTGGGGCGCGATCAGCCGTTCCAGTTGACGTTGATGCCCTCGAGCAGCAGCGACTTGTTGTAGAGCTGCAGGATCACCAACAGGAAGACAAGGAAGAGGGCCATGGCCAGGCCCATCACCGGAGTGGTGCCCCAACCGGGAACGACCTTTCCGTACTCCGAGTTGAGGGGGCGGAGGATGTCTCCCAGACGGGTGCGTTGGGCCATGGGGGCTTGGTCTCCTCGGTGGGACAGAAGCTGCGGCTACTGTAAGGGGCCCACCGGCCTCTCCGGGACAGCTGTCGAGAGATGTGACGCACGCCGCGCCTCCCGCCTGAAATCCCTGCCCGCCTGAGACCCCCTCCCACCCCTCCATGGAACCCACCAGCACCTCACCGGCCCTGTCCGTGGCCATCGCCCTGGTGACCGTGCTGCTCGGGCTCACCGGCTTCGGCGTCTACACCGCCTTCGGCCCCCCCTCCAAGCGCCTCACCGACCCCTTCGACGATCACGAAGACTGATCTGTCTGGGAAAACTGATCTGTCTAGGAAAACTGATCCGTCTGGGGAAACGGATCCGCCGGCGCCAGGCGCCAGAACCCCAGTTGCCAGGGCCGCAGGATCAAGCCATCCCCGCCCTCCCTGGCGATCCCTTGCGCTCCGAGTTTCAGGGGCCGGCCCAATCCGTCCACCCGCTCCAGCAGCCGCCAGCCCGGGGGCACCGGCCAGCGGCGGCGGCGCGGTCCGAGGTTCTGCAGGGCCACCTGAATCGCCCCGGGCTCGCCGCCGCGGGGATCGGCGCGCAGGCTGATCAGCTCCAGGTCGTCGGGCAGCGCCGGCAGCAGGGGATGCGCTCCGCCATCGACGGGCATGCCGTCGGGGGGGATGTCTTCGCTGGGCCGGCACCAGAGGGGCTCCCGCAGCCGCTGCGCGGCGGCGCCCACCCCGTCGGTGCGCCAGCCGCGCGGACAGGGCATCACGGCCAGGCGCTGGCGCTGCCAGCCGTTGTCGGCGCCGGGGTCGGGCCAGGTGGGGGCCCGCAGCAGCGATACCCCGAGCCGCTCCGGATCGGCGCCCACCCCCTGGGGCCCATCAAGCAGCACCGCCAGCCCGCCGCCCGCCGCGGTCTCCACCGAGGCCAGCCACCGCAGGGCCGCCACCTCCCAACGGGCCTGCTCCGGTCCGGTGAGGGCGGCCGCCGGTCGCTCCATCACCCCGCCGGGGGTGTCGGCCGCCCAGCGCAGGGCCGGCCGGGCCAGGGGAACCTCCAGGCGGAGCAGCTCGTGGCGCTGGCGCCAATCCACCGCCAGGGTGAGCTCCAGGTAGGGGCTGGCCGCCCGCAGCCGGCCCTCCAGCCGCAGCGGGCTGGCGCCACAGCGGCCGCGCCACAGGAAACGGGCGCAGAGGGGACCGCGCTCCAGCCAGCGGGGCTCCCCCTGCCAGAGCCAGGGCAGGGGATGGGCGCGGTGATCGGCGGCGATGTCCCAGGCGTCCCAGAACTCACCGCGGTCGGCCCAGCGGCGCCAGGCCAACGGGGCCGCCAGGCAGGGACGCCCCGCGGAATCCCAGATCTGCTCGATGCCCTGGGGCCCCAGCTGCACCGCGATCTGGCCGTTCTCCAGCCGCCAGCCGGCGCCGGCCACCGGATCGGGCCGCACCCGCACCGGATCGAACGGCGCCGGGGCGGCTGAGGGCGCCGCTGAGGCAGCCGCTGAGGCAGCCGCGCCCCCCGGCTGCCGCCACAGCCGCCGCAGGGTCACCCCCTCCAGCGGCGGCAGCTGCAGCCACTGCCCGCCCCCAACCGCCGGCTGGCTGGGCAGGGGCATGGCGGCGGCCGCCCCCTCCAGGCCCCAGTGACCGGCCGGGAGCCGCAGCACCCGGGGGGCCGGCGGCAGGGGCTGGAGCTGGGCCAACCACCACCCCTGGCCTGGCGCCATCCCGGAGGGAACCGCCGCGCACCCCGAATCCGCGACACCAGCGCGGCCCGCCCCGAGCCGTTGCAAGGCCGCATCACGCTGACGGCAGGCGCGGCGGCGGGCCGCGCGCCACTCGGGCTCCGCCTGCTCGAACACCTCCGGAATCGAGGTGCCCGGCAGGATGTCGTGGAACTGTTGGAACAGCAGCGGCCGCCAATCCACCGGCCCGGCGTCCACCGGCCCGGCCTGGACCGGCAGGCCATACGCGGGCCCGGCGAGGGCAACCGCCAGCTCCGCCTCCCGCAGCAGGCGCTCCAGGGTGCGGTTGTGGCGCTTCTGGTCGGGGCGGCTGGTGGCGCAGCCGCGGTGCAGCTCCAGGTACAGCTCATCGCGCCACACCGGCAGGCCGGGCACCAGTGGCTCCAGCCCCTCCAGGTGCTGACGCAGGGTGCCATGGGTCTGGGGGGCGGCCTCGGGCTGGGCGCGCCAGAGCGCCAGCTGCTCGAGCATCTCGGCGGTGGGGCCGCCGCCGTGGTCACCGACACCGGGCAGCCAGAGAAATTCCGGCACACCGGTGGTGGCCTGCCAGGCCAGGCGCTGCTCCTCGATCGCCAGCGGATCGCCGTCGGTGCCGATCGGCGCGGTCATCAGCGCCAGCAGCTCCGCCCCGCAGGGGCTCCGCCAGCGGAAGAGGCGATGGGGAAAGCGATGGCTGGCGTTCCAGGCGAGCTTGTGGGTGCAGAACCAGCGCACGTCGGTGGCGGCGGCCACGGCGGGAAGGCCGGCGGCGAAGCCGAAGCTGTCGGGCAACCAGGCCAGCTGGTGCGACCACTCCGGGAAGCTGCGGCGGCTGTAGTGCTGGCCCTCCTGGAACTGGCGCAGCAGCGAGGCGGTGCCCACCAGCACGCAGTCGCTCTCCACCCAGGGACCATTGAGCGGCTCCCAGCGGCCGGCCCGCATCGCGGCGCGGATGGCGGTGAACAGGGCGGGGCGGTGCTGCTCCAGCCAGGCGTAGAGGGCGGGGGTGGAGTGGCCGAAATGGAGCTCCGGGAACCGCTCCATCAGGGCCAGGGTGGACACAAAGGTGCGCTCAGCCGCCCGCCATGTGTCGGCCACAGGCCACAGCCAGGCCAGATCGAGATGGGCGTGACCGAGCACCCGCACCGCCCCCTCGGCCACCGCCTCGGGCCGCCCCCGCCCAGCCCGCAGACCCCGCAGGGCCTCGCGGCTGGGGGCCAGCACGTGGAGGGGATCGGCCGGATCGATCGGTTCGAGCTCGATGCGGCTGTGGATCAGGGCGCCGTCGTCATGGAGCGGACTGCGGAGCCGCAGCTCCAGGGCCAGGGGTTCGCCGGCCCACCAGCGCTCGGGCAGGGGCCAGCGGCAGGCGGTGTCAAACAGGTCGCCGGCCAGCACCGGCTCCCCATCCACCAGCAGCTCGGCCGCATCGGCCCACCAGCGCAACGCCAGCCGGGCGCGGACCACGGCGGGCCCGAGCGCGCGCCAGGGCGGCGGGCAGAGGCTCTGCAGGCGCAGGATGCGTTGCTGGCCACCGCGGGGCCAGATGATCAGGCCGCGGGCGGCCCAATCGGGCCGGTGGCGCGGACCCCAGGGGTCGGCGAGGGCGCCGGTGCGGCCACCGCCGGGGGCGTCCAGCCACCAGAGGGGCTGCAGATCGAGGGGATGCGGATCCATCGCTGCCGCCGGGGGGAACGTGAATGAAACGTTTCAATCCGGGCCGGATGCGGCGGCCGGAGCCGCTTCCCATCCTGGATGGCCAACCGGGACCCATAGGATGTTGCCGCCCCATGCCGGTCCTTGGATCCACCGGCACCTTCCGGGCACCCCGGCCACGGTTGTTCCCTCGGTCCCACCTCCCTGGGCACCTCCGGTTCCCCAACCGTTCCGCCACCCGTCTCTTCCCGCCACCTGCCGGACCCACCATGCTCGCCCTCAAGATCTCGGTCTATTCGGTCGTTTTCTTCTTCATCGGGATCTTCGTGTTCGGCTTCCTGGCCAGCGACCCGAGCCGCACCCCCAGCCGCAAAGACCTGGAGGAGTGAGCCAGCGAAAGCGGCGGCGGCCCGTTCCGCGTGGCAGGATCGCCCGCACTTCTTGACCGAGCCGCCCGCCTGTGGTGCTCTCCCCCCCGTCCGCACGATGGGCCTGCACCCTGGCCACCTCCTGCCTGGTCAGTTCCTTCCTGAGCCACCCCGCCGCCAGCCAGGCGAGCCCTGCTGCGTCCGGGCCGCCGCCGTTGCCGGCCCTTCCCCCCTTGCCCGGGCCCTCCGCGGCGTCCGCCCCGAGCCCCGCCCAGGCCCCGCTCCCAGCCCGCCCAGCGGTCAGCCCATCGGTCAGCCCCCAGGCCAACACCGGCGGGGCCTTTCTGGCTGACGAGCCACTCATTCTCCCCAACGCCTCCCCCCCCCTGCCGGGCCGCCTGCCTGCCCCCGCGGCGGCGCCGTCTGCAGCGACCCCCGCGGCAGTGGCCCCGACAGCAGCGCCCCCCAGCGGCCTGCCCCCCACGGCGGCCCAACTGCCGCCGATTGAGCTCAACGTCAGCGGCAACCGCCAGGTGTATGACACCCAGCTGGGCCGCTATGTGGCCACCGGCAACGTGGCCGCCACCGTGGCCGGGGGCCGCCTGCTCACCGACCGGCTGGAGTTCGACAGCAGCTCGCGCACCCTCTACGCCATCGGCAGCGTGCGCTTCCAGCGCGGCCAGCAGTACCTGCAGGCCAGCCGCCTGCGTTTCAGCCTGCTGGAGGGGGTGGGCGACATGGAGGACGTCTACGGCGTCCTCGACCTGGACGGCAGCGAGCAGGACCTCGACCTGGCCCAGATGCCCACGGCACCGCTGCCGCAGCCGGCCGCGATGAGCTGCCCGCCCCAGCTGCCCGCCCCGGCCCAGTGGCATCCCTACCCCTGGGCGGTCACCGGCTGGGCGGGCCAGATGTTCGCTGCCAACTTCGGCGACACCTTCTACTTCAAGGGCAAGTTCCGGCCGGAATACCTGAGCGGCCTGGGCCTGCAGCGGCGCCTGCTCGACGGCGGCCCCTTCGCCCTGGAGCTGGACACGAACCTGCTGGGCCATCGCGCCGCCCGCCAGCCCGGCGGGCCCTACAACCAGGCCATCCCCTTCGCCGACACCCCCAGCCAGACCTTCGCCGACATGACGGTCGGCCTGGGGCTGCGGCTGTGGGTGCGGCCCTGGCTGAGCTTCTACTTCGTCGAGGGCGTCAGCTTGCTGAGCGAGTCGAGCAACTACGAAAAAACCTTCCGGGAGAACTACGCCAACTTCCTCAATTACCTGGCCTTCGAGGTGGAAGGGCTGGTAACGCCGCAGTGGTCGGTGGTGGGGCGCATCCACCACCGCTCCGGCGCCTTCGGCACCTACGCCGGCGTGAGTGAGGGCAGCAACGCCTACCTGCTGGGCCTGCGCTACCGCTTCGGCGAGAGCCCGCTGGCCCGCACGCCGGAGGAACTGCCGGCCCCGCAGGGCTGCGCCGGGGCACCGCCGCCGGGCAGTCGTGAGCAGGCGGAGGGCCTGGCCCAGCAGCTGGAGGTGGTCACGATGGGGCCCGGCCGCTCCGGGGCCACCGGCACACCCCGGCCCGCCGCTCCCGTGCCCCGGCCGCCAACCCCCCGCGGCAACGCCCTCTGGGCCGAGGCCCGCGCCCAGGAGCGGGCCCGCCTGGCCGCGATCGAGCAGCTCGACCAGCGGGTGGAGGGGGTGCAGTTCCAGCAGAGCCTCTCGGCCGAGCGCCGCTACGGCTTCCCCAGCCAGCTCAACACCCCCGACATCGCCAACCAGTTCGGCCAGCTGCGGCCGGCCCAGCTGCAGAACCTCGACACCAAGAGCAACCGCCAGTTGGTGAAGGGCACGATCAGCCGCTGGCGCCTGCAGGCGGGCCGCCTGCGCTTCACCCCCACCACCTTCCGCGGCGACCGGGTGGCCTTCAGCAACGACCCGTTCACCCCAGCCCAGACCTGGCTCGACTCCGAAAACGTGGTGGGCACCCTGCAGCCCAACGGCGACACGGTGATCAAGGCGGACCGCAACACCCTGCTGGTGGAAGACCGCCTGCCGATCCCGGTGCGCCGCAACACCCTCATCCAGAAGCAGGAGGAGGTGGAGAACCGCTGGGTGCTCGGCTACGACGAGGAGGACCGCGACGGCTTCTTCGTCGGCCGCACGTTCGATGGGAAGGTGGGGGAGCGGGGCCGGTTGCGGGTGCAGCCGCAATTCATGGCCCAGCGAGCGATCAACGGTGAAACCAACAGCTATCCCCTGCCGGGCCAGCCCCAGGGGTATCCGGCGGTGTCGCAGCCGGCGAAAACCGGCGATCTGTTCGGCGTGGAGGCCAGCTTCAACCAGCCGATCGGCCGCTGGGATCTGGCGGCGAATGTGGACATCTCCACCTTCGACCCCGACAACATCAGCGATGGCACCCGCAGCTTCGGCGACCTCAAAGTGCCGGTGACCCTGCCACTGCTGGGGGAGAGCACCGCCCGCCTCTTTGGCGCCTACCGCTTCCGGGTCTGGAACGGGTCGCTGGGGGAAGAAAACGTCTACGCGGCGGGGGGCGTCTCCCTGGAGGACAGCGGCGTACTGCCTGCCTGGGGGCGGCTGAACAGCAATTACTTCTGGCGCACGGGGGTAGGCAACTTCAAGGCCAACGAATTCGACAGCCGCACGGTGGCAGCCCTATGGCGATACAACGCCATCGGCTCGCTGAACCTCAACCTGCCCCTGTGGACCGGCCAGCCAGCGCCGGCCACGGCCACCCGGGCGTTGTTGAACAGCCCGGTGCCGATCGTGCCCGGGCTGGCGCTCAACGCCAACATTCTGGGCACGGTGGCCTACTTCGGTGATGGCACCAACCAGAACACGATCAGCCTGAGCGGTGGCCCCACCCTCACCCTGGGTCGCTTCATCAAGCCTTTCCTCGATTACACCCAGATCACCGTCATGGGCGGCGGCACCCTGCGGCAGGGCCTGAGCCCGCTGGCCTTCGATCGCGCGGTCGACCTGAGCACCCTGGGCGTGGGTCTCACCCAACAGCTGGTCGGGCCGCTGCTATTCAATGGCGGCATCGGCATCAATGTCGACCCCAACTCCGACAATTACGGCGATGTGACCAACTCCTATGTGGAGCTGCGCTGGCAGCGGCGGGCCTATGAGATCGGAGTGTTTTACAGCCCCTACGACGGCCTTGGCGGCGTGCGCGTGAAACTGAACGACTTCAACTTCCAAGGGCCGGGTGTGCCGTTTGTTCCGGCCACCCCGGCCCAGGCGCCGCTGCAGCGGCCGTTCTAGGCGCTCTGCCCCGGCATCCGCCCTCGCCAACGCCTCCGTCAATAATTAGGCGAGAATTGCCTCTTCGACGGCCCTTAAACCCGATAAGCGATAGGGCCGCATTTTACAGAATGACTTAACGATCTGCAAACATCAGCAAAACGCTGCAAACACACAGTCAAGGCATCTCGGAGGCTAAGGTGAAAAAACCAGCTGTCAGCTGGCCGGGGAGAATGGAGATAATTCATGGAGAAACCATCCTCTAAATCCTGCTGGTTGCCCACATGGCGGCACACCGCTCCATCAAACGGCTTTTGCTGGCTTGATCGCTCCTTGCCTCGAAACCCGGCTCGAGGGAGTCATCCCTTCCAAGGTCTCACCCTGATCTTCATCCCCTTCCCATGAAACTCGTCAAACACGATCTGCAATTCATCCTCGAGCAGATCCAGCTGGCGGAAGCCCATACAGCGGGCGCCGATCCGCTGACGCAAATCAACGGCAACGCACTTCTGCCATACGGCCTGCGGACCGTTGAGGGGCTCTATAACAATCTCGTGCCAGGTCAGGAGCAGTTTGGCGCGGCCGATCGAGCCATGCCCGCCAGCCTGGTGCAGCGCTGGCGCGCGGCAGAGGCCGCCAGCCTTGACCCCGATGGTCCCGGCCCTTTGACGGTGGGAAGCCCGAGCAGCTACACCCAAACCGGGGGCGTGGTCTTTGACGGCAAGGTGCGCACGGTCAGCAATCTGATCTCTGA
>CAIVPT010000191.1 GCA_903907855.1 uncultured Synechococcaceae cyanobacterium
CGCCGGCTCCAGCCGGTGATCGTGGCCTCCACGTTCTCCAGGTGCCACTGCAGCGGCCCCCGGCCCTGGGCGCAGCCGTAGCTGGCGGAGGGATTCGAGGCTCGTTTCCAGTGCTGCGCACGCTTCCGAAGTCGTCACCCAGACCCTCTGACGACTGGATGTTGCTGGCGCGTCCTGACCCTCCATCAGCTCAGCTCCCGCAACAGGTCAACCGCGGCAGGATTCCAGAGAATCTGATGTCCGCTGTGTCCATGGAGGCATTAGGGCATCGCTTCGGCCTATTGCTGGCCCCGTTGCTTCAGCTCCCACGCGTCGCGGGCGGCGCAGGGTCTGCACTGCCAGGTTGGCAGTGCCGGCTTTCATACCGGGCAGCCGTGCGATGGCTTGGCCGATCAGCAAAAGAGCGCCGACGCTGCCCTGCTTCTCGGAGGGCAACGATGCCTGCGTGGGGAGCGCACTTGCTGCCACTCCAAGCCAGCCTCCCCTATGATGTTGTACAGGTAGCTGGACAGTGCCACGCAGGTCGTCAGTTTCTCCGAGGCCCGCGAGAGCTTCAAGGCGGTGCTGGATCGCGTGGAAGCCGATGCCGATGTAACCCTCATCACCCGGCGCCACGCCCAAGGTGCTGTGGTGATGTCGCTCGACACCTACAACAGTCTGATGGAAACGGTGCATCTGCTCCGCTCTCCCGCCAACGCCGCCCACCTGCAGCGCTCCCTGGAGCAGGCCGAACACGGGGAGCTGCTGGCACACCCCCTGATTGAGCCCGATCAGCTCGATGCCGGCAGCTGAGCGGCTGGCATGGACCCCCGCCGCCTGGGAGGACTATCTCTACTGGCAGGGCCAGGACCATAAACAGCTGAAGCGGATCAACCTGCTGATCCAGGCCTGTCTGCGCGACGCATTTGTGGGGATCGGCAAGCCGGAACCGCTGCGGGAGAACCTCTCGGGCTGCTGGTCGCGCCGGATCGACGACGAGCATCGGCTCATCTGAGCGCAGCGATGCCGGGGTGCTTCAACAGCCGCTGCTCTATCTGAGCCTTTTCTTCAAGCAGCACCGCAGCCGCTACAACGAACTGCTCAACGGCATCCGGGAGGACGGCGACTGGGAAGCCTGGATCGATTTTTTCCTGGAAGGTGTCGAGAGCACAGCAACAGCTGCCGTCACCACCGCACACCGGCTGTTGGCGCTGTTCCGCGCCGATGGGGGCCGCCTGAGCGGCCTGGGGCGTTCAGGGCCCAGCGTCCGCCAGGTGTTTGCCGCGCTGTGCCGGCGGCCACTCAACAGCATCAAACAGCTCAGCACTGTCTGCGACCTGAGCTTCCCCACGGCAGCCAAGGCTCTAGAGACCCTGGTGGACCTGGGCATTGCGGTGGAGATCACCGGCGGGCCTTGCCGCCTGCTCCCAGGAGTGCCGCCTCAAGGCCCAGCTGTTGGGCCGCCGCGACAAACGGAGCATCCAGGCTGCAGAGGGTGGCGCCGCGGCCGCTGGCGATGGCCAGATGCAGGGCATCGGCCGCTCGCAGCGACGTGGTCCAGCCGCGCAGACAGGCATTGGCATTGCGAAAGTCCTGGGGCTCTGGTTCCAGCACCAGCAGGCCTGGCGCCAGGCTGCGCTCAAATGCATTCAGCACCGTTTCGGCTTGCGCCTGGCTCAGGGCCTTGGTGCGCACCTTCAGGCCGAGGGCGGAATGGAGCTCGGTGATGCTCCAGGCACTGATCGCCAGCGGTGCACTGGCCTCAGCGAGAAACATCGTCGCCGTGGCGGAATGCGCTTCCGGAAGCAACACCGCCAGCAGCACACACGTATCGAGGTAGAGCATCAGCCGCCGGGCTCATCCCGCAACGCCCGCAGGGTCTCCACGCCACTTGTCAGCTGCTCGGGCAGGGAGGCGCGTAGAGCTTCGAGCTGGGGCAACAGATCACGCACGCTGCAGCGCGGCACCAGCTCGGCGATGGGCTTGCCGCGGCGGGTGATCACCACCGCCTGCCCTGCCTCCACCGCATCCAGAAGGCTGGAGAGCTGGGTCTTGGCTTCCGCCACCGTCACCTGCACCATGGCCATTGACCATCTGGATGACCAACTCTAGGGAGGGCTGCCAGCTCTGCAGGCGCTGATATACCCCCAACAGGCCAACACCCCTAGGGTGATCCTTCCTATCCCGCCACACCCCCTAGTGATGCGCACCGTGACCTTCGCCAATGGCGACCACATGCCCTTGCTGGGGCTGGGCACCTGGAAAGCGGCTCCGGGCGAGGTGGGGGCCGCGGTGCGGGAAGCGATCCGGCTTGGCTACCGCCACATCGACTGCGCCAGCGTCTACGCCAACGAGCCCGAGGTGGGGGCGGCGATCGGCGACGCGATCGCCGCCGGGGAGGTAACGCGCGAGGAGCTCTGGATCACCTCCAAGCTCTGGAGCAACGCCCACGGGCGCGAGAACGTGGAGCCGGCCCTGCGCCGCACCCTCGCCGATCTGGGCCTGGAGTGGCTGGATCTCTACCTGGTGCACTGGCCGGTGCCGATCAAGCCCGGGGTGGCCTTCCCCAGCAGCAGTGAGGATCTGTTGCCACCCTCCCAGATGCCGATCGCCAGCACCTGGGAGGGGATGGAAGGGGTCCTGGAGGCGGGGCTCACACGCCATATCGGCGTCAGCAACTTCTCCAGCCACAAGCTGCACGAACTACTGGCCCATTGCCGCATCCGGCCGGAGGTGAACCAGGTGGAGCGCCACCCCTTGCTGCAACAGCCGGCCCTGCTGGCCGACTGCGCGGCTGAGGGCATCCACATCACCGCCTACTCGCCGCTCGGCTCCGGCGACCGGCCGGCCGGCCTCAAGGGCGCCGATGAACCGGTGCTTCTGGAGAACCCCGTGATCGGCGCCATCGCCGCAGAGCATGGCTGCAGCCCCGCCCAGGTGCTGCTGGCCTGGCATCTGGAGGGCGGCATCTCCACCATCCCCAAATCGGTGAGCGCAACGCGGCTCCAGGAAAACCTGGCGGCTGCGGAGATCACGCTCACCCCGGCCGATCTCGAGCGCATCGCCGCGCTGGATCAGAACCTCCGCCTGGTGAATGGGTCGTTCTGGCTGATGGAAGGTAGCCCCTGGACGCTCCAGAGCCTCTGGGATGGGCCCTGACCCATCCCGCAGCACCTGGGTCAAGCCCGCGGCGGAAGCCGATCGATGATCTGATGCCGCATTCGCAGCGCCTCCCTCTCGATGGCGTTGTCATCAAGGGTGGTCAGGCGGCGATTGCTGAGCAGCAGCTGACCATTCACCATCAGATCGCGCACATCACTGGCCTTGCTGGCGTAAACCAGCGCCGAGTAGATGCTGCTGAGCGGCACCTGGTTGATCGCCTCCATCTCCAATACCACCAGATCCGCCCGCTTGCCCACCTCCAGCGAGCCGATCTGCGCCTCCAGATGCAGGGCCCTGGCCCCACGGATGGTGGCCAGTTCAAAGGCCTCCTGGGCGGAGACCACCTTGGGATCAGCGTTGATCAGCTTGTGCAATTTAGCCGCCGTATCGATCTCCTCCCAGAGGCTGAGATCGTTGTTGGAAGCCGAACCATCGGTACCCAAGCCCACCGGCATGTCACGCGTCAACATCTGCGGCAGGGGTGCCACGCCGGAGGCCAGCTTCATGTTCGACTGGGGATTGTGCACCACGCCAACGCCGTGATGCACGAGCAAATCAAGTTCATGATCTTCGGCCCACACCACATGGGCCGCCACCATCCGCTCGCTGAGCACCCCGAGCCGCGCGAGGTGCTCCACGGGCCTGGCCCCCTTGAGCCGCACGCTTTCGGCTACCTCATGGCGAGTTTCCGCCAAATGGATGATCAACGGGCAGCCGCGATCGAGCGCAACGTGATGGGCCTCGATCAGATGGGCATCGCCCACGGTATAGGGGGCATGGGGGGCGATCGCCGGCGTGATCAGGGCATGGCCCTGCCAGCGGTCCACGAAGCGGGTGATGCACTCCATCGCCGCGGCATGGTCGGCAGCATCGGGGGAGGGGAAATCGATCAGCACCTGCCCGAGCAGGCCCCGCAACCCCGCGGCCGCCAGCTCCTCAGCCACCGCCATCTCGTAGTAGTACATGTCGCATACGGTGGTGATGCCGCCGCGGATCAGTTCCGCAATGCCAAGGCGTGTGCCACTGCGCACGAAGGCCTCATCCACATTCATCGCCTCAGCAGGGAAGATCGTGTGCTGCAGCCAGTCGTCGAGATCCTGGTCGTCGGCCAGGCCGCGGAACAGGGTCATCGGCAGATGCGCATGGCCGTTGATGAGCCCTGGAATCACGGTGCGACCCGCGGCATCGAGACGCTGCGCGGCAAGGCAGGAGGCCTCCACAACAGTGCGCTCACCGACGGCAACAATCTGGCCCGCTGTGATGGCCACAGCCCCATCGGCAATCACCCGCCGCTGGGGATCCATCGTCACAACGATGCCTCCCGATACGAGCATATCGACAGGGAGCGGGGCAGCGGAGGAGAGAGACGGCGATACCAAGATGTCAGAGGCAGGAGGGGAAAGAAGGACCCAAGCGGCAGGCGCTTGGCATGCCGGCAACGCGCTGCTTCGCCTCCTTGGCTACGGCCGGGGTGTTGCATTCCACCAGGATCACCTCCACCCGCACCACGGCAAAATCGAGGCTGCGCAAAATGGCCAGTTCCGCCCCTTCCACATCCACAGCCAGCAGATGCACCGTCTCGACACCACGAGCTCGCAACAGCTCACCTAAAGGCACCGTGTCCACCCAGTGGGCTCGCACATGCTCATCGGTAGCGTTGTACTGCTCGATATAGGCGTGCTCCCGCGGGCCCATGAACTTGCACAGGCCGGCGAGATAGCCGTAATCGAGGAAGATCGATCGCCCCACCTGATCGGCCACACAGGCGTTGATCACCTCCGAGGCTCGCTGGGCGCGCAGGGCCTCACAGGCCGAAGGCCGGGCTTCGATCAGCAGGCCCCGCCATCTGCGCTGCGTTTCGAAAAAATAGGTGTTGTTGATCTCAACCGGATCGGCCGAGCCGACTTCCACGAAAAAGAGATCTTCCGCACCTCGAAATAACTCCAGGTCGAGGAATTGATCCTGGCCGAACTGCGAGACGTAGGGGCTGGGATCGTCGGCCAAAGGGACGGGGTGGGGCGCGATGAAGGGCAGGCCCGGGCTTATCCCCTTGGCTTGATCAACTGAAGCACCTGGGGGCCAAGCCCCCCGGCGCGCCGTTCACAATCGAGCGCCTGCAGGATCAGACGGGCTGATGATTCGATGTCTGCCTCCTCAGCCCGAAGGCGGGCCTGGCCGTGCAGCTCTTCGGCGCGGGCCAGAAGGCGCTGGCGCTGCTCAGGGCCGGCATGGCCGTTGCCCGAGGGCGCGGGAGCCGCAGCGTTGGGGGATCCCAGAAAAACCTTGGGGCGCGGAAGCGTCGCGGAGGACGGAAGGCCGGTCATGGGTCCTGCGGAAGGCGGCGGCGGAGGCATGGGGGGCAAGCCGACCGAAGGCGGTCGGTGACTTCCGACTATTGGCGCCATGAATGGGGCCAATCGGAACGAACAGGGAATCAGGAAACCGGCGGATAACGCGCATCCGCCAATCGCTTAGCCGAAGTGTAACAACATTCAGAGCCTGTGGCCACGGGATGGGCCCGGGCCACAGGGGGGAAGGGGAAAAGGGCTGAAATGCCAGGCGCTCAGGTGCCGGGCTCTTCCAGTTCTTCGCCCAGAGCTGCGATCTGATCGCGCAACTGCTGGGATCGGGCGAGATCACCGCGGGTCAGAGCCACGGCCAGGGCGAACTGAAGCTTTTCCCTCTGGTGCTCCCCCTCTGCGGGGGTACGGGCCGGCGTCTGGCAGCGGGGGGAAGCGGCGCCTGGGCGGGGGGACGGGGCCGCGCAGACGGGGCCTGGTGGGCGGGAAGGGCCGGAAGGCGTGGGGGCGGGGTAAGCCATGGCCGACTTTCTTCCCATTGTGTCACCCCTCGCCAGGGGGTGGCATCAGGCGGCGGCCGGATAGCCGTCCCGATGGTCGGAGCTGGAGCCGTAGTCCTCGGAGCCGTGGTCCTCGGAGCCATCGTCCTCAAGACTGCGACGATCCTCTGGCGACAGAGCCGCGGCAATCGGGCTGTTGTCCTCCAGCAGATCGCGGCAGTCGCGCAACAGGCGCTCCACGTTCTCCAGGCTGGCCAGCTCCTCCGGATCCTCTGCCTGGGGTGCCGTCAGATGCTGCTCCATCGCCGCCAGGCGCTGCTCCAGCGTCACCAACCGCTGGGAGAGGGCGTGGATGGTGGCGGCCAGATCCTCAGCGCTGCGGGTGATGCGGAACGAAACCGATGGGGTGGCCATGACAAGGAAAACGATCTCGGCGCATGACAACACAATCCGGCCGCCGCCTCAAGCGGTTGCCGTCGATGATCTCGCAGACTGAGACGGCATTCTGGGCGCCTGGTGCGGCCGATGACCCTTCCCTGGAATCTGATCCTCTACGCCCTGGCGGGAACCGGGGGTGGGCTCCTGGCCCAGCGCACCGGCATCCCCTCGGCAGGCCTGGTGGGCGCCCTGGTGGGGGCGGCGTTGGTGAGCATGAGCGGCCGCCTGGAGCTGGCCCAGTGGCCGTCGGGCACCCAAACCTTTCTCCAGATAGCCATCGGCACCGTGATCGGCACAGGCCTCACCGCGGCCACCGTGCGCGAGTTGAGCACCCTCTGGCGTCCGGCGCTGCTGATCACCCTCACCCTCGTGGTGACCGGAATCACGGTGGGGCTCTGGAGCGCCAGGCTGCTGGGCATCGATCCTGTGGTGGCCCTGCTCGGGGCGGCCCCGGGCGGGATCAGCGGCATGAGCCTGGTGGGGGCGGAGTTCGGGGTGGGGGCCGCGGTGGCGGCCCTGCACGCGGTGCGCCTGATCACAGTGCTGCTGGTGCTGCCCCTGGTGGTGAGGCTGGTGATGCCCGAAGCGGGCGGCACACCGCCGGGGTGAGCTTCGCCGCCGTGGGCACCGCAGAAGCGGGTGGTGGCTGAGTCCGGTGCGGCGGCCGGCCCCCTGGACAGGCCCTCTGGGCTCGATACGTTGGCCCATCGGCTGTCCCTCTCCCCCCCGCCCGATGGCTCCCCGCCTGCCTGTTTCGTTGCGCTCCCCGCTGCTCTCGCTGCTCGCCGTGGGCGCCACCTCCCTCGGACTGCTGGCCCCGCCCAGCGGGGCCAGCGCCCAGGCCGCCCCCAGCGATGGCCCCGGCGCCAAGGGGGCCCAGGTGTATTGCTTCATGCGCAACAACGGCAATGACCACACGGTGAGCTGGAACGCGGCCTACGCGCTGATCAAGCGCCAGAGCGCCAGCATGTTTCGCACCTCGCCGGAGCACGCCGCGGTGATGATCACCGAGGCGGTAGTCAACAATCCCGGCACCTTCCCGGATTGCGGCCGCTACCTGGGCGACCTCTACCGCCGTGGCCAGCCCGGCGCCGCCACCAGCGAAGCCGCACCCGCCGCGCCCGCCGGTGGTAGAGCGGAGAGCAGCAACACGATGACCCGCGGTGATCGGTACAGCAACTGATCCGCTCCTCCCGCCCGGCGGGTCGCGTTCGGCGAAGGCCCAGCGGTGGGACCGCCGGCCGCCAAACCCGAGGATCAAGCGAGCAAGGATTGGGCAAACCCTGCCCCTGCTTTTGCTGTTCGCAACCTGCCTTGGTGGCTGCGCCGAAGAACCTTTGCCCCAGCGCCGGCTTTCCCAGGACGACTGTCTGCGGGAGGTGCGGATGGAGGCGATCGAGGAGGCGTTGCAGCGCTGCGACCGGGTGGTGGCGGCCTTCCCCCGCGAGCCCCAGCCCCTGAACGAGCGCTTCCTGCTGCACAGCCTGCGCGGCGATGTCGACAAGGCCTGCCGGGACATCGCTGCGGCCACCCGGCTGGCGGCGCGACTGCCGGCCGACCGGCTCGACCCCCTGCTACGCAACGATCTGCGGCTGCGCGCCGCCAGCTGTCGGGGGTAAGGGGCAGGGGGTGAGGGGCAGGGGGAAGCTCAGCCCTCCGGCCAGCCCTCGAGCAGGCGGCGACCCAGGGCCGCCACAGCCTGGCGGCGGTGACGGTCGTGGGGGCTGTGGAGAAGCTCGGCGATGCGTTCCGCCTTGCCGGCGATCAGGTCGTCAACGAACCGATCGGCCACCCCCAACTGCAACCAGTGGCAGGTGAGGGCCGCCCCCATGCCGATGCGATGGCAGCGGTCCTCGGCCTGCTCTGCATCACCGGGGGTCCAGGGACGTTCAAGCAGCACCACGTGGCGAGCGCGATGCAGGGTGAAGCCCAGCCCACCGGTGCCATAGGTGGCGATCAGCAGCGGGCAGCGGCCCGCCTGAAAGGCATCCACCACCGCGGAGCGTCGCCGCGGTGGCACAGCACCCTCCAGCAACAGGGCGCCCCCACTGCCCCCGAAGCGGCGATGGAGGGTGCGGGCGCTGGCCACAAAAGCGGTGAACAGCACCACCGCCTCCCCCTCGGCCCGCAGAGTCTCGATCAGGTGCACAGCGGCGGTCAGCTTGAAGGCGGAGCCGATCTGCCGCAGGGCCGTGAGCGCGGCCAGCACCTCCGCGTCGCGGCGCACCTCACCGCGGGCGGCTCGGCGCCGGTAGGCCTCCACGGTGTCCTGCAGCTGGCGATCGAAGCTGCGGGCCGCAGCGGCCTCCAGGGGCACCGGGTGGAACCGTCGCTGCTTGGGGGGGAGATCGAGACACTGCTGCTTGGTGCGATGCAGGAGAAGGGGCCGCACCAGCTGCTGCAACTCCCCCAGGTGGGAGGCGCCGCTGGCCTGCCAGATCCGACGCCCCCCCTGCTCACGCCAGTGGCCCTGGGCATAACGCTCCTCGAAGGCGCGCTGATCGGCGCCGAGGGGATGGCCGATCGCCGCCAGCAGGGGAAAGAGCTGGTCCGGACGGCCGTTGCGCATGGGCGTACCCGTGAGCAGCCAGATCGCCCGGAGGCGGGGATGGCGCGCCAGGCGCAGGAAGGCCTGGGTGCGGCGGGCGGTCAGGTTCTGGGCGTAGTGGGCCTCGTCGGCGATCAGCACCGTGCCCGCCTCCGGCAACTCCGCCGGCAGGCGGGCCCAGCTGTGCAGCTCCAGCCGCAGCCCAAGGGCCGCCGCCTCGCGCCGCCAATGGGGGTGCAGGCCGGCGGGGGCCACCACCGCGATGCGGCAATCGGCCAGGCGTGCCATCGCGCGAGCGGCCGTGAGGGAAGTGAGGGTTTTGCCCAGGCCCATCGCATCGGCCAGGATTGCGCCGCGGCGAGGCAGCAGCCAACGCACCCCCGCCCGTTGATGGGCCAACAGGCCGCGGCCGTCGACCAGCGGCTGATCGAGGTCGGACGCGGCCACCAGGGCCCGGTGGGGGGGCAGCGGGGGCAGGGGCTGCCGCGTCCAGGCCAGCCAGCGATCGAGCTCGGGGGTGCGGGGAAAACGGCCCGCCAACAGCCGCTCGAGGATCGCCGCGGCCTCGAACGGGAACTCCCAGCAGCCCCGCCGGGGCAGCCAGCGGCCGGCGGGACGCACCGCCCGCAGCTGGGCATGGGTGACCGCATCGAAGGGGCTGACCACTTCGATCAGGCCGGCGGGACCCAGCCCCATCTGGACAAGCGGGGGCGTCAATCGCGGAAAGTGACGTCTCCGACACATTGACACCCCAGTGACTGCAGCCAGACTCCCGCCAATCGGACATCATCCATGCACGCAGGCGATGGGGTGTTTCTTGAGGATCTCTGCCCCAAATTGCGTGCGCGCCGCTGGCGACAATCCCTCCATCGACTGAGCGGTGGTCGCTGCCTGTATTGCGGCGCGGCCTCCGAATCGATCGACCATGTGCATCCCCGCAGCCGCGGCGGCGCCAGCGTGACCGAGAACTGCGTGCCGGCCTGCCTGGCCTGCAACGGCCGCAAGGGCGACAGCGACGCCTTCACCTGGTACCGCCAACAGAGCTTCTACGACCCCCGCCGCGCCATGGCCCTGCGGGCCTGGATGGAGGGGGATCTGCGGCTGGCCGAACGGCTGCTGGACTGGGCACGCCCCCCGGGCGAAACGACTCCCGCCGAGGCGACCCCGCCGATCGCCGGACGCGGCGATCACCAGACCCGACAGGCCGCAACGCCGTTGTGGCGATGGCAGATGGCCTCCTGATCGGCGGGACGCTCCGGCGCCACCAGCACCGCCAGCCCCAGCAGCAACCCCGCCAGGGCCAGGGGCGCCCCGACCTGGCCCCGGCGGGCGCGCTGGGCGGCAGGCCCCCCGGAAGGCCGCAGCCGCACCGCGGCCGGCGCTGAGGTAGAGAAGCAGGGCGCCGCGGGGGCCGACAGCCGCATGGACCGAGCCAGGGAGGGGGAGAAGGAGGACGCCAGGGGAGGGGCGAAGGAGGAAGTCACGGGATCAGGCGTGAACAGTGATACAGGTGTACTCACGGCAAGGGAAGGTGTCAACCCCTGGGGCATCACACGCCTGCTGGTGCTCGGCGGGGGCTACAGCGGGCGGCGCTTTGCCAGCCACCTGGCCGCCCACGGCGTACCCGCCCTGCTCACGGGCCGGCGGGAGCCCAACACGGACCCGGAACCCGCGGAAGGCACCGCCGCCGCCCTGAGCTGGTTGCGGTTCGACAGCACGGCCGGTGTGGTGCCCAGCGCGGCGGATCTGGCGGGCGTGAGCCATGTGCTGGTCACGATCCCCCCCGACCCCGATGGCGAGGACCCGGTGCTGCGGCACCTCGGTGAGCGGTTGCGGGCGCTGGCACCCGCCTGGGTGGGCTATCTATCCACCACCGGCGTCTACGGCAACAGCGGCGGCGCCTGGGTGAACGAGGAGAGCCCCACAAACCCCGCCCCCGGCCGCAGCGCCGCCCGGCTGGCCAGCGAACAGGCCTGGCGCCGGAGCGGCCTACCGGTGCAGGTGTTCCGGCTGCCGGCGATCTACGGCCCGGGGCGCACCCCCTTCGCCAGCCTGCAACGGGGCGAGGCCCGGCTGATCCATAAGCCCGGCCAGGTGTTCTCGCGGATCCACGTGGACGACATCGTGGGCGCGGTGCTGCACGCGCTCACGCTGCCGGGCGAGCGCCGGCCGGACACCTTGATCGTGGCCGATGCGCAGCCCTGCCCCTCCAGCGAGACCCTCGGGTACGCCGCCCACCTGCTGGGGCTGCCCCTGCCGCCGCTGCAGCCGTGGGAGCGGGTGGCGCCGAACCTGAGCCCCATGGCCCGCAGCTTCTGGAGCGAAAACCGCCGGGCCGACAGCCGACTGCTCCGGGAAACCCTGGGGTATCCGCTGCGTTATCCCACCTATCGGGAGGGCTATCGGGCCTGCCTGGCGGAGGAGAGCCTCGGCGCCGGTCCGGCAGCGCTCAGCGCCCCCCTCCGACAAAGCGCAACCGCTTGATCCGCTGCGGATCCTGCAGATACGGCAGATTCAGGTCGGTGGACATTTTCTCCACATCCACCCAGATCCACTCCCGTTGGATGCTGATGCCAAGACCCATCAGCAGCAGGCCAACAAGCAACCACCGCAACATGGGAACCTCAAGGTGGCGAATTCAACCATGATGCGCCCTGGCGCGGCGATTGCCATAGCCCTGGGGGATCCCGCCGGCATCGGCGCCGAGGTGACCCTGCGGGCCCTAGGGAAGCTGCAGCCCGACCCGGCGTCGGTGGTGCTGGTGGGTTGTCGGCGCTGGCTGGCGGAGAGCCATCGGCAGCTGCAGGGAGCGGGGGTGCGCGACCTGGCCGATCCCGCCGCCTTTGCGATCTGCGATGAACCCCTCGCGGCGGCCGTGCGGCCAGGCCACAGCGGCGCGGCCGAGGGGGCGGCCAGCTTTGCCTGGCTCAGCCGCGCGGTGGAGCTGGTGCAGCAGGGCGACTGCCGCAGCCTGGTAACGGCCCCGATCTGCAAGGCGAGCTGGCACGCCGCCGGCCATGCCTATCCCGGGCAGACCGAGCGGCTGGCGGAACTGGCCGGGGTGGCGGAAGCCTCGATGCTCTTCACCGCCCGCTCGCCCCAGGGCGGCTGGCGCCTCAACACGTTGCTGGCCACCACCCACCTGCCGCTGGCGCAGGTGCCGGAGCGGCTCAACGCGGAGCGGGTGGCGGCCAAGCTGGAGGTGCTGTTGGCCTTCTGCCGCCGCTTCCAGGAACGGCCACGGCTGGTGGTGGCAGGGCTCAATCCCCACGCCGGCGAGGGGGGCGCGCTCGGGGGTGAGGAGCGCGACTGGCTGATCCCCTGCCTGGAGGCCTGGCGAGCTCGCCATCCGGAGGTGGTGCTGGAGGGGCCACTGCCGCCGGACACCTGCTGGCTGGGGGCCGCCGCGGCCTGGGTGGGGCGGGGCGAAGGGGCCGACGGTTATCTCGCTCTGTACCACGACCAGGGACTGATCCCGGTGAAGCTGCTGGCCTTCGATGCGGCGGTGAACACCACCCTGGGGCTGCCCTTTCTGCGCACCTCCCCCGACCACGGCACGGGCTTCGACCGAGCCGGCCTGGGGTTGGCCCGCCCCGAAAGCATGATGGAAGCGATCTGCACCGCCCTGGAACTCGGGGAGGCAGGGGCGCCTGGGGAGGCGATGGCTGGCGTCAGCCCGGCTTGATGCGCATCAGCACCTGGCCGAATTCCACCGGGGTGCCGTTCTCCACCAGGATCTCCACCACCTCGCCGCTGATCTCCGACTCCAGCTCATTCATCAGCTTCATCGCCTCGAGGATGCACACCGGCTGGCCGGCGTTGATGCGGCTGCCGATCTCCACAAAAGCTGCTTCGCCAGGGGCGGGAGAGCGATAGAAGGTGCCCACCATGGGGGCCGTGATCTCCTGGAGATCGCTGCGGGCGGCTGGGGGGGCCGGCGGCGGCGGCGAGGGGGGCGCGGCCGGTGCCAGAGGGGGGCTGCCAGCGACGGGCGCCGGTGCGGCAGCCGCGGGGGAGGGCACCATCGTCACGGCCGGGGGGCCGGGCATGTTGCGGCGCACCTCCAGGCGGAAGTCGTCACCTTCGAGGCGCAGTTCCTGGATGTCGCTCTCGCCGAGAAGGGCCAGCAGCGCGCGGAGCTGTTCGTGATCGAGCTGCATGGGATCAGGACTCCCGACCGAGATAGCTGTCAGAGCGGGTGTCGATCCGGATCTTCTCGCCGATCGAAATGAACAGGGGCACCATCACCTGGGCGCCGGTCTCGACGATGGCGGGCTTGGTGCCGCCGGTGGCGGTGTCACCCTTGACGCCGGGGTCGGTCTGGGTGACCTCGAGGGTCACCGAGTTGGGGAGTTCCACCTCCAGGGGCTTGCCGTTCCAGTAGACGACGCTCACCTCCATGCCTTCCTTGAGGTACTTGCGCTGATCGCCGATCTGGGGGGCGGTGAGGCGCGTTTCCTCGTAGCTGGCCATGTCCATGAAGACGTAGTCATCGCCTTCCATATAGGTGTGCTGGAGGGTGGCCTTCTCCAGCAGGGCCTGGGGCAGGCTTTCGCCGGCGCGGAAGGTTTTCTCCACCACGCTGCCGCTCTGGACGGCTTTGAGCTTGGTGCGCACGAAGGCTGAGCCCTTGCCGGGCTTGACGTGCAGGAACTCGACGACACGCCAGACCTGGTTATCCAGCTCGATCGTGGTGCCCGTGCGGAAGTCGTTGCTGGAGATCATCCCGGCGGTTCGGATCCGGTGGATTGTACGTGTGGCTACCGGGCCGCCCGCCTGTGCCAGAGTCCGCACAGCAGAAGAGTCAGGAAGCCATGGGCGCAGCGCGATCGGTCGGCGGCCGCGGCGGCGTTCTCCAGCGCCTTCTCCATCGCCTTGGCGGCCTGGCACTGGCGCTGGCCTTGATCGTGGTCCCCTGCCTGCTGGGGCCTGCCCTGCCGGCCCTGGCGGAGCTGCCCCAGGGCAATGCGGTGAAGGACCCTGAGGCGATCCTGCGCAACGCCCTCCCCATCAACGCCCCCGAGCTGCAGACCCTGCAGCACCGCTTGGAGGCCACGAGCGACGACCTGCGGGCGAAGCGCTGGAAGCCCCTCGCCGGGACGGTCACCCGGGCCCAGTCCCAGCTGAGCGCCCAGCGTGGGGCCATCCTGGCCAGTGTTCCCGAAGGCCGCCGGGAGGAGGCCGGCAAGCAGCTCGAGGCACTCGACGGTCAACTGCAGATCCTGGCCAGTGCAGCTGCCGCGCGCGACCGCGACGCCTTCCTCGATAGCCGCCGCAGCGCCCTCTCCAGCATTGGCGCCATCGAGGCGCTGCTGGTGGGCGATTTCTCGTACACGATCCCCGCGGAGTTCGACGCCCTGCCGCGGCTCCTGGGCCGGGCCACCGTGAAGTTCCGCACCAGCAAGGGCGATCTGACGGCCGTGATCGACGGCTACAACGCCCCACTCACCGGTGGCGCCTTCGTGGACCTGGTGCAGCGCAAGTTCTATGACGGCCTGTCCTTCACCCGCGCCGAAGACTTCTACGTGCTCCAGACCGGCGATCCGGCGGGCGAGGCCGTGGGCTATGTGGATCGCAAGACCGGCGAGGAACGGCACGTGCCCCTGGAGATCCGCATCACTGGCGATGCCGAGCCCATCTACAACCAGACCTTCGAAGACGTGGGCCGCTACAAGGCCGAGCCGGTGCTGCCCTTCGCCACCTACGGCACCCTGGGCCTGGCCCACTCCGACGAACGCCTCGACGACGGATCGTCGCAGTTCTTCTTCTTCCTCTACGAAGCCGAGCTCACCCCGGCCGGTCTCAACCTGGTGGATGGCCGCAACGCCGCCTTCGGCTACGTGGTGGAGGGGATGGATGTGCTGCACGAGCTGGGGGTGGAGGACCGCATCGAATCGGCGACAGTGATCGAGGGCGCCGAGAACCTCAAACCCCACGCCTGAGACCGCCATGGCGGGCCCCGGTGGGCAGGGCGGAACGGACGGAAGCGACGGGATGGGCAGCGAGACGCTGGCCGACCTGGGGGAGTGGGAGTTGATCCGGCGATTGGGGGCCTTCGCTCCTCCCGGCGCGTTCGACGACGATGCGGCCCTGCTGGCGGCCGGCGCAGGGGGCGAATCCGCTCCGGGCAGCGGGCGGACGCTGGTGGTCAACACCGATGTGCTGGTGGAGGGCCTGCACTTCAGCGATGCCACCACCGCGGCGGCCGATGTGGGCTGGCGGGCCGCGGCGGCCAACCTCTCCGACCTGGCGGCGATGGGCTGCACCGAGGTGGTGGGGATCACCGTGGGTCTGGTGGCGCCGGCGGCGACGCCCTGGAGCTGGGTGGAGGGGGTGTATCTGGGCCTGCGGCAGGCGCTGGAGCGCTATGGCGGCGAGCTGCTGGGGGGCGACTGCAGTGGGGGCAGCCAGCGACTGCTGGCGATCACCGCGCTGGGGCGTCTGGCGGCGGCCGGGGGGCCGATCCGGCGGCGGGACGGGCGACCCGGCGATTGGCTGGTGGCCACCGGCCCCCACGGGCTGAGCCGGCTGGGGCTGGCGCTGCTGCAGGGGGCGGCTGGGGGGGGCGCTGGGGCAGCTGGGGCCCTGGATGGCCTGGATCCCGACCTGATCGCGCGGGCGATCGCGGCCCACCAGCGCCCGCTGCCCCGTTTCGACGCAGTGCGGGCCCTGATTGCGAGCCGGCCGGCGGGCACGACCTGGCGCGTGGGCGGCTGCGACAGCAGCGATGGCCTGGCAGCAGCGGTGCGGGCGATCGCTGCCACCAGCGGCTGCGCGGCCCGGTTGGAGCGGGACGCCCTGCCCCTGGATGCCGCCATGGGGGGCCTACCGGATGCAGAGGCCTGGTGCCTGGGGGGCGGCGAGGATTTTGAGCTGGTGCTGGCCCTGGAGCCAAGGTGGGCCGAGGCCCTGGCGTCGGCCGTGCCGGGCAGCGGCGTGATCGGGGAGCTGGTGGCGGGGCCAGCCGGGGAGCTGGGCTGGACCAGGTCCAGCGGGCGGGAGGACGGCGAGATCCCCATCGGTAGCGGTGGCTACAGGCACTTCGGCTGAGTTGACTAGGGGCATATCCGCAGGAGGGTGGCGACCGAACCGAGATTCATGCGAGAGCAAAGTTGATGCCGTTTAGGGTGCATGGCAAAGTGTTCCTAACAAGGGCGCCAGCCTGACTGGGAGCATGTGAATATTCACCAAAGACATATATTCCCGCCCTAAACACAAAGACTAGAGCGCTGAGCCCGCCAGTCACCGCATTGGCATACACCAAGGCAGAGCGGTGCCTCCGCAGGGCCAACAGCCACTCCTCAAGCTGCCCGAAGGATTCCCCAACAGGTTGACCAGCCAACCAGCAACCCCGCCAACTCCATAAAAAAGGCCGCCCCGGAGGACGACCTGAATCACAGGGACAGAGCCCAACCTCACTTCCAGTTCTTGGCCACGATCTCGGCGAGATCGACAACGCGCTGGCTGTAGCCCCACTCGTTGTCGTACCAGGCGATGACTTTCAGCATATTGCCGCCCATCACCAGGGTGAGGGGGGCGTCGATGATCGTGGATTCGTCGGTGCCGGCGTGATCGCTCGACACCAGGGGCAGATCGCAGTACTTGATGATCCCCTTCATGGCATTGTCCGATGAAGCCTTCAGCACCGCATTCACCTCCTCCTTGGTGGTGTCGCGGCCGACTTCCAGCACCATGTCCACCACAGACACGTTGGGGGTCGGAACCCGCATGGCAATCCCGCTCAGCTTGCCCTTCATTGGCGGGTAAACCAAGGCCACCGCCTGGGCGGCTCCAGTGCTGGTGGGTACGATGTTGACGGCTGCAGCCCGAGCACGGCGCAGATCGCGGTGGGCGGCGTCGAGAATCCGCTGGTCACCGGTATAGCTGTGGGTGGTGGTCATCGTGCCCTTGACGATGCCGAACTCCTGATCCAACACCTTCACCACAGGGGCCATGCAGTTGGTGGTGCAACTGGCATTGCTGAGGATGTCCCAGTCTTCGTGGCGGTATTGATCGGCATTCACGCCCACCACGAAGGTGCCCACCTTGGCGCCCTTGCCGGGGGCGGTGAGGATCACCTTCTTGGCGCCGGCCTCGAAGTGCTTGCTGGCCCCCACGTCGTCGTTGAACACACCGGTGGACTCGATCACCAGGTCGACACCCCACTCCTTCCACGGGAGGTTGGCGGGGTTGCGGTCGTAGAAGGTTTTGATCGTTTTGCCGTTGATGACGATCGTGTCTTCGGTGATGCTCACCTCTGCGTTGCGCAGGGGGCCGAGCATCGAGTCGTACTTGAGCAGGTGGGCGTTGGTGTTGGTGTCGCCCGAGCCGTTGATGCCCACCACCTCGATGCCGGTGTTCTCACCGCGGCTCAGCCAGCAGCGCATGAAGTTGCGACCGATGCGGCCGAATCCGTTGATCGCAACGCGGAGGGTCATGGCGTCAAGCGGCGAAACCCGCTAGCAAATGTGATTTCGGCTGCCGATCATACAGAAATCGCCGGGCCGACCGGGCCCCACCGGAGCGGCGCACCGACGAGCGGGCGAGCTGCAGGCGTCGGCGCGGAACCGCAGAACCCGCCGGGGGACGCCTTTCCACCCAAACCGTGCTGGGGCGGCAGGAGCGCAGGTTTTCGGAGTTCCGACGCAACTCGTAAAAGAACGAAGGGCCTCTCCCGGCCTATCTTCGGCTGGTCCCGGAGGCGCCCTTGACCCTGACGCTCGACCGCCAGCTTCCCCTCCACTTCATCGGCGTCGGCGGCATCGGCATGTCGGCCCTGGCCTCGATCCTGGCGGCGCGAGGCTTCCAGGTGAGCGGCTCCGACCCCCGCAACACGCCGGTGGTGGAAGGGCTGCGCCAACAGGGCGTGCGCGTGTTCCCCCGCCAGGAGGCCGCCACCATCGGCGCCCTCTGCGACGACGACGCACTCACCCCGCTGGTGGTGATCAGCTCCGCGGTGCCCGAGAGCAACCCCGAGCTGGCGGAAGCCCGCCGCCGCGGCCTCACGGTGGTGCACCGCTCCGACATCCTCGCGGCCCTGATCAACGCCCAGCCCTCCATCGCCATCGCCGGCAGCCACGGCAAGACCACCACCAGCACCCTGGTGGCCACCCTGCTGGAGGCCACCCGCCAGGACCCCACCGCCGTGATCGGTGGCGTGGTGCCCGCCTTCGGCAGCAATGGCCGCCAGGGGGAGGGTCGCCTGCTGGTGGCCGAAGCCGACGAATCCGACGGCTCGCTGGTGAAGTTCGCCGCGCACCTGGGGGTGCTCACGAACGTCGAGCTCGACCACACCGACCACTACCCCGACCTGCAGTCGCTTATCGACACCTTGCAGCGCTTCGCCGCCGGCAGCCGGCGGCTGCTGGCCAACCGGGACTGCCCGATCCTGCGCGAGCACTTCCAGGCCCACAGCTGGTGGTCGATCGAATCAGCCGAGGGGGTCGAGTTCGCCGCCCTGGCCCTGGAGGAACGCGGTGACGGCACCCGCGCCGCCTTCTACGAGAACGGTGAGCCGGTAGGCACCCTGGAGCTTCCCCTGCCCGGCCGCCACAACCTCAGCAATGCCGCCGCCGCGATCGCCGCCTGCCGGCTGGAGGGGGTCCCCTTCGCCGACCTGCAGGCAGCCGTGGCAGGGCTGCGGCCGCCGGGCCGCCGTTTCGATTGCCGGGGCATCTGGCAGGAGCGGGTGATCGTCGACGACTACGCCCACCACCCCAGCGAGGTGGCCGCCACCCTGGCCACAGCCCGGCTGATGGTGGAAAGCGGCCGCAGCCCGCTGCCGATGCCCCCCCGGCGCCTGCTGGCGGTGTTCCAACCCCATCGCTACAGCCGCACCGCCCAGTTCCTCGAGGAGTTCGCCGCCGCCCTCGCCCACGCCGATGAGGTGCTGGTGGCGCCCCTCTACGCCGCCGGAGAGGCCCCGATCGCCGGCGTCTCCAGCGCCGCCCTGGCGGAGGCGGTGCGCCGCCACGCCCCCCAGCTGGCGGTGCAGGCGGCCGACAGCCTCGACCAACTCGTGGACCAGCTGGCGCAGGCCAGCCGGAGGGGCGATCTTGTGCTGGCGATGGGAGCCGGCGATGTCAACAGCCTCTGGGATCGACTCGCGGGCCTCGGCGACACCCCGCCGGTGCTCGCCGCCTGAGATGGGGGCCGCAGCGCCCCCCGCCGGCCTGCGCCGCGCCGTTCCCCTGGGGGAGTTCACCACCTGGAAGGTGGGCGGCCCAGCCGAGTGGTTCGCCGAGCCCGCCAGCCGCGACGACCTGATCGCCCTGGCGGCCTGGGCGGTGGGCGAAGGCATTCCCTACCGCTGCATCGGCGCCGGCTCGAACCTGCTGATCGCCGACGCGGGCCTGGAGGGCCTCACCCTCTGCAACCGGCGCCTCCAGGGCAGCCGCCTCGATGACGCCAGCGGGCTCGTGGAGGCGGAGGCGGGCGAACCGATCCCCACCCTGGCCCGCAAGGCGGCCCGGCTCGGCCTGGCGGGGCTGGAGTGGGCGGTGGGGATCCCGGGCACCGTCGGGGGGGCGGTGGTGATGAACGCCGGGGCCCAGGGCGGCTGCCTGGCCGAGAGCTTCGTGAGCGCTGAGGTGATCGACCCCGCCCGCCCCGCCGAGCCCTTCACCCTGGGCCTGGCCGAGCTTGCGTTCGCCTACCGCCACAGCCGCCTGCAGCGGGAGCCGCTGCTGGTGCTCGCCGCCCGTTTCCAGCTGGAGAGCGGCCACGACCCCGCGGCGGTGAGCGCCCGCACCAGCGCCAACCTCCACAGCCGCACCAGCACCCAGCCCTACCAACAACCGAGCTGCGGCAGCGTGTTCCGCAACCCGGAGCCCGAAAAGGCCGGTCGCCTGATCGAATCCCTTGGCCTCAAGGGGCTGCGGGTGGGGGGCGCCGAGGTCTCGCCGATCCACGCCAACTTCATCGTCAACACCGGCGAGGCCAGCGCCGCAGACATCGATGCCCTGATCCGCCTGGTGCAAGAAAGGGTGATGGGCGCCTGCGGCATCGCCCTGCACCCGGAGGTGAAGCGCCTGGGCTTTCCAGATCAGCCCTGACCGGCCGGGCGCGCCCTGATACCGTTCGCGAAAGTCCCCCTCGGCACGGCATGGCTGGCTTCGGTCTCCCCAACTTCGGCGACATTGCCGGCGCCTTCCGCAAGGCTCAGCAGATCCAGCAGGATGCCCAGAAGCTCCAGGAGGAGCTCGACGCGATGGAGCTGGAGGGCAAGAGCGGCAACGGCCTGGTGAGCGTGTGGATTTCGGGCAACCAGCAGCCGCTGCGCGTGCAGATCGCCCCGGAACTCCTCGGCCAGGGCGCCGAGACGGCCGAGGCCTCGGTGCTCGAGGCCCTCACCAACGCCTACGACATCTCCACCACCACCATGCGCGAACGCATGGAGGCCCTCACCGGCGGCCTCGATCTCAACCTGCCGGGGATGGGGGGCTGAGCTCCCCCTCGCTCTCCTCCTCCAGCTGCTGACGGCCGGTGCGGCGGGAGCCCTGGCGCAGCCGTGGATCGAGACCCGACTCCAGCCGATCCCCCCGCTGGCGCGGGCGCGCCTCCAGGTCGGCCAGGCACTGGCCATAGAGTTCCTGGCGATCCCAGCCGTCCTCCAGCGCGCAGCCCGGGTCACCCTGATGGCGGCAGTTGCGGAAACGGCAGGGGCACTCGGCCAGCCGGCGGCGCAGCTCGGGGAACAGGGCCGCCAGGGCGGTGGGGTCGTCCGGCAGCTCGGGGCGATTGAAGCCGGGGGAATCGGCCACCAGGGCCTCGCCAAGGGCGAACAGCTCCACGTGGCGGGTGGTGTGGCGACCCCGCTGCAGCCGGCCGGAGACGGCGCCGGTGCGCAGGGACAGATCGGGCCGCAGGGCGTTGAGGAGGCTGCTCTTGCCCACCCCGGAGGGACCGCAGAAGACCACCAGGCCAGGGCCGGCGAGGGCATCGCGCAGGGAGTCGAGTCCCTGGCCGTCGCGCAGGGAAACCGGATGGACCGGATAGCCCCAGCCACTGGCGCGACACCGCCAGGCCTCCACCTCGTCCTGGGGGAGGAGGTCGGCCTTGGTGAACACCAGCACCACCGCCTGGCCGGTGGCCTCCGCGGTGAGCAGGAAGCGGGTGAGCTGCAGCGGATCCAGGGCGGGCTGGCGCAGCGAAGCCACCACCACCACGCGGCTGACGTTGGCCACCGCCGGCCGTTGCAGCAGGCTGGTGCGCGGTTCGATCGCGGCCACGGCACCCCGACCCGCCGGCCAATCGATCCCCTCCACCCACACCTGATCCCCCACGCAGATCTGCTGGCCGCTCTTGCCGAGGCGGGTGCGGCGGGTGCAGAGCAGGCGATCGGTGGCCCTGGGGCCCGCTTCCTCGAGGCCCACCAGACAGAAGTTGGCCTGCAGCGCCAGCACCCGGCCGCGGCGCCCCTCAACCACGGCGGATTCGCAGACGCACGCCCCCCTCTGGCAGCGCGGCGCTCTCCAGGCCATGGCCATCGCCCCGCACCCCCTCGCTCACCATCTGCTCCGGATCGCCGGCATCGAGATCCACCTGCAGGATCGCCCCCACCGGGATCTTCTCCAGGGCCAGGCGGGTGCGGATGAAGTTGAGGGGGCAGGGCGTGCCGCGCAGGTCGAGGTGGGCGCTGGGATCGGGACCTGGGGAACCGCTCACCGTGCTCACCCGAACAGGCCGCCGAACAGGCCGCTCTTGTGGGGGTGGCCCTTGCCCTTGCGGGTGTGGTGGCCGGCGAGCTGCTCGAGCAGCTCCCGCTCCTCACCGCTGACCTTGGTGGGCAGCTGCACCTTCACGCTCACCTGGTGGTTGCCGCGGGCAACGGGGTTGCCCAGCCGCGGCACGCCCTTGTTGCGGAGGGTGAGCACGGCACCGGGTTGGGTGCCGGCCGGGATCGGCAGGGATTCGGGGCCGTCGACGGTCTCCACCTCGATCGTGTCGCCGAGGATGGCCTGCAGGTAGTTGAGCGCCACCTCCGAGTGGATCGTCTGCCCCTCCCGCTGCAGGCTGGGATGGGGGCGCACCCCAAGAAACACGTACAGATCGCCGGACGGTCCGCCGCGCTGGCCGGCGTTCCCCTCCGAGGCGATCCGCAACCGGGTGCCGCTGTCGACGCCGGCGGGGATGTTGATGCGCAGGGTCTTGGAAACCTGCTGCAAGCCCTGGCCGGAGCAGGCGGGGCACGGATCGGCGATCACCTGGCCGCTGCCATCACAGCTGGGGCAGGGGGCCACCTGGTTGAAGGTGCCGAAGGGGGTGCGGGTGGCGCGGCGCACCTGGCCGGCGCCGCCACAGGTGCCACAGGTGGTGGGGCCACTGCCGGACTTGGCGCCGGAGCCGCTGCAGGTGCCACAGGTCTCGAGGTGGCGGATCTGCACCTCCTTCTCGATGCCGAAGACCGCTTCGCGGAAATCGATCGAGAGGTCGAGGCGCAGGTCATCGCCCTGGCGAGGACCGCTGCGGCGGCGACCACCGCCAGGGGCACCGGCACCGCCGAAACCGCTGAAGAAGGTTTCAAACAGATCGGCGAACCCGCCCATGTCGCCCATGTCGGGCATGCCGGCCGCCCCCCCGAGGCCCGCCTCTCCGAACTGGTCGTAGCGGGAGCGGGTCTGGGGATCGTTGAGCACCTCGTAGGCGCGGCCGATTTCCTTGAAGCGGTCTTCGGCCCCCGGATCCTTGTTTACATCCGGGTGGTATTGGCGCGCCATGCGCCGGTAGGCCCGCTTGAGCGTGTCAGCGTCGGCGTCGCGGGCGACGCCCAGCAGCTCGTAGTAGTCGGCCATCAGCCGTCCTGCTCCCCGCCGGAGGCGGGATCGGCCGCCGAGCCGGCACCGCCGGGCCCGGGACCCATCGAGACCTTCACCAACGCATGGCGCAGCACGCGGTCTTGCAAGCTGTACCCGCGCTGGAGCTCGGCGATCACCACATCCTCAGGGTGCTCCTCGCTCGGTTCGCGCAACACCGCTTCATGGAGGGTGGGATCGAACGGTTCGCCCTCCACCCGCATCGGTGCCACCCCGAGCTGCTTGAGCACATCCACCAGCTGGCGGTAGAGGGCCAGGTAGCTGCCATGGAGGGCCTGGGCCTCCTCGTGCTGGGGGTTGAGCTGCTGGCGGGCGCGCTCGAAGTTGTCGACCACCGGCAGGATTTCAGCCACGGTGGTGCAGGTGATCTGCAGCTTCAGATCGTCCCGGTCGCGGCTCTGGCGTTTGCGGAAGTTATCAAAATCGGCCGCAATGCGCATGTACTGGCCGCGCACGGTCTCGTGTTCGGCCTGCAGGGCGGCGAGCTCGGCCTCCACCTGGCGGAGGCGATCGCCGGGATCGGGGCCATCGGCTGGGGCGGCGGCGGGATCGGCCGCGGCCTCCGCAGGGGGGGCGGCTGCAGGATCAGCCGGATCGGCCGGGGTGGCCGGATCGGCGGAGCCGTTGCCAGGGGCGGCATCCGCGGGGGCGACGGACGCCTCCGCCGGATCGTGGGGGAACTCAGGAACCGCTGCCGTGTCGCCGCTCATGCTGCCGTCGCGCCATTCGTTTGGGGATATGTTGATGGGCCGCCGGCCCCTCCTACAAGGAGCGGAAGCCCGCACCTTCGCCCGGCCCGCCCTGCAGACCCCGAGGCCGCCCCAAAACAGGCCGGGGGAACGGGGGACAAACCGAGACGTTTGTTGCCACATCCGCCAGAATCAGGCCCCGTCCAGCCATTCGCCCCTCCCTTCTCGCCCCTGCCCTCGCTGGCCTTTCGCTGATCTTCGCCGGCCCCATCGCCGGATTCCCCGCCCCCACCGATGAACTCCGACATCGCCAACCTCTGGAAGAGCACCGGCAACGGCGAGCGCTCCTCCCTAATAGGCGACCTCGATCTCGGCCAGGCGGCGGTGGGCCAGGTGGAGGCACCCCTGGACGCGGTGGACCTGGAGGTGAGCAGCCAGGACACGAACCTCTCGCCGGTGATGAGCCTGGTGGACCGCGTCCTGATCGAGGCCCTCACCCACTCCGCCAGCGACATCCACATCGAACCACAGGAGGATGGCCTGCTGATCCGCTTCCGCCAGGACGGCGTGCTGCGCAACGTGGAGAAACTGCCGCGCAATGTCACGCCGGCGATCACCTCGCGCCTCAAGATCATGGCCGACCTGGACATCGCCGAGCGGCGCATGCCCCAGGACGGCCGGATCCGCCGCAACTTCCGCGGCCGCACGATGGATTTCCGGGTCAGCACCCTGCCCAGTCGCCATGGCGAGAAGGTGGTGCTGCGTCTGCTGGACAGCGGCAACACCCAGCTGGGGCTCGACAGCCTGATCACCGATCCGGTGGCGCGGGCGACGCTGCGGGATCTGGGTGCCAAACCCTTCGGCATGATCCTGGTCACCGGCCCCACCGGCTCCGGCAAGAGCACCACCCTCTACGCGTTGCTGTCGGAACGCAACGACCCCTCGATCAACATCTCCACCGTCGAAGACCCGATCGAGTACACCCTCAAGGGCATCACCCAGACCCAGGTCAACCGGGAAAAGGGGCTCGATTTCGCCACCGCCCTGCGGGCCTTCATGCGCCAGGACCCGGACGTGCTCCTGGTGGGGGAGACCCGCGACCTGGAGACAGCCCGCACCGCGATTGAGGCCGCCCTCACCGGTCACCTGGTGCTCACCACCCTGCACTGCAACGACGCCGCCAGCGCCTTTGCCCGCCTCGACGAGATGGGGGTGGAGCCTTTCCTGGTGAGTGCCTCGCTGCTGGGGGTGGTGTCGCAGCGGCTGGTGCGGCGCCTCTGCGAGCAGTGCCGCACCCCGTACCGGCCCGACGCCGAAGAGCTGGCCCGCTTCGGCCTGGTGGCCAGCGATGAGAGCAGCATCACCTTCTACAGCGCCACCACGATGCAGGCGGGCAGCGAGGGCTGCTGCCCCAACTGCCAGGGCCGCGGCTACGCCGGCCGGGTGGGGGTGTTCGAGATCCTGCGCATGAATGAGAGCCTCTCCTCCGCCGTGGCCAAGCGCTCCAGCACCGAGGAGCTGCGGCGGCTGGCCCTCGAAGGGGGCATGAAGACCCTGCTCGGCTATGGCCTCGACCTGGTGCGACAGGGGCTCACCACCCTGGAGGAGGTGGAGCGGATGCTGCTGACCGACACCGGTCTGGAATCGGAGCGCCGCGCCCGGGCCCTGAGCACCCTCACCTGCCGCGGCTGCGGGGCCGGACTGCAGGACGAGTGGCTGGAATGCCCCTACTGTTTGCGCGTGCGGCGATAGTCACGGTCACGGCATGGACGAACAGTTTCTGATTGAGGATCTGATGATCGAGCTGGTCAAGGGCGGGGGCAGTGACCTGCACCTGGCCGCCGGCCAGCCCCCTTACGGACGCTTCAACGGCCAGCTGCGACCGATCGTGCAGGACGTGGTGCTCTCAGAGGAGACCTGCAACCGGCTGATCTTTTCGCTGCTGAACAATTCCCAGCGGAAGCACCTTGAGCAGAACTGGGATCTCGACTGTTCCTATGGCCTGAAGGACGTCGCGCGATTTCGGGTGAACGTATACCGGCAGCGGGGCACCTATGCGGCCTGCCTGCGGGCCCTGGGCAACGACATTCCCTCCCTCGACAGCCTGGGCATGCCAGCGATCGTGGAGGAAATCAGCCGCAAACCCAAGGGTCTGTTGTTGGTCACCGGCCCCACCGGCTCCGGCAAGAGCACCACCCTGGCCGCCTTGCTGAACCACATCAACCACACCCGCGCCGAGCACATCCTCACGATCGAGGACCCGATCGAATTCACCTACAAAAACGACAAATCGCTGATCCACCAGCGGGAGGTCAGCGAGGACACCCGCAGCTTCGCCAACGCCCTGCGGGCGGCCCTGCGCGAAGACCCCGACGTCATCCTGGTGGGCGAGATGCGCGACCTGGAGACGATCCAGCTGGCGATCACCGCCGCCGAAACCGGCCACCTGGTGCTCGGCACCCTGCACACCAGCTCCGCCTCCCAGACCGTAGACCGCATGGTGGACGTCTTCCCCGCCTCCCAGCAGACCCAGATCCGCGTGCAGCTCAGTTCCAGCCTGGTGGCGGTCTTCTCCCAGACCCTCTGCCGCAGCGCCTCGCCCCGTTCTGGCGCCCTGGGGCGGGTGATGGCCCAGGAAATCATGGTCAATACCCCGGCGATCGCCAACCTGATCCGCGAGGGCAAGACAGCCCAGCTCTATTCGCAGATCCAGACGGGTGCGCAATCGGGCATGCAAACCCTGGAGCGGGCCCTTGCCAACCTCGTGCGGAACGGTAAGGTCTCCGCGGCCGAAGCGTTGACCAAAACCAGCCGACCAGACGAACTGGAGCGCCTGTTGGACCAGAGCTGATCGCCCCGCCCCCTGAGCGCCATGACCTCCTTTCTCGTCACTTACTCCACCCCGTCGGGCCAGAAACGGGAGATGACCCTCGAGGCCGATAGTCCGGCCATGGCCCGGCGTCGGTTACGGCAGCGGGGGATCCTGGCCAACACCCTGGTGCGCAAGCCCGACAGCGCAGCCCCGACCGCTGATCGCGAGCCGAGCGGCCGCCGCAGCTGGCGTGAGTGGTTCGAAGGGGGTATCACGATCCGCGACAAGGCCCTCTTCGCCAGCAAGCTCTCAGCCCTGGTGGATGCGGGCGTGCCGATCCTGCGCAGCCTCGACCTGATGCGCACCCAGCAGCGTTCCAGCCAGTTCCGGCGGGCGCTCACCGGCATGTCACAGGACGTCAACCAGGGGGAGAGCCTGGGCAATTCGATGCGGCGATGGCCCCAGGTATTCGACAACCTTTCGATCGCCATGGTGGAGGCCGGCGAGGTGGGCGGTGTGCTCGATGAAACCCTGCAGCGCCTGGCCAAGCTGCTGGAGGACAACGCCAAACTGCAGAACCAGATCCGTGGCGCCATGGGCTATCCCGTGGCCGTGCTGGTGATCGCGATTGCCGTCTTCCTGGGGATGACGATCTTCCTGATTCCAGTATTTGCCGATATCTTCGAGCAGCTCGGCGCCGAGCTGCCGATGTTCACCCAGCTGATGCTTGACCTGAGCAAACTGCTGCGCTCAGCCTTCTCAATCGTGCTTGTGGGCGGCCTGATTGTGGGCAGCTTCCTGTTCAGCCGCTTCTATGCCACTCCGGCCGGCCGGCGCCAGGTCGATGGCCTGGTGCTCAAGGTGCCCCTGTTTGGTGAGCTGATGCAGAAGACGGCCACCGCCCAGTTCTGCCGCACATTGAGTTCGCTTTCGCGGGCTGGTGTGCCGATTCTGATGTCGCTGGAAATCGTGCGGGAAACCACCAACAACAGCGTCATCGGTGATGCGATCATCAATTCCAAAAACGAGGTGAGCGAAGGCATCCCCCTCAGCGCTGCCCTGGCGATGAAGAATGTCTTCCCCGATATGGCCGTGAGCATGATGGCGATCGGCGAGGAGACCGGGGAGATGGACGCCATGCTCTCCAAGGTGGCCGACTTCTACGAAGACGAGGTGGCGTCCATGGTCAAGGCGATGACCTCCATGCTCGAGCCCGCGATGATCGTGCTGGTGGGGCTGATCGTGGGCTCGGTGCTGCTGGCGATGTATCTGCCGATGTTCAAGGTGTTCGAACAGATCCGCTGAGGACTTCCGCCAGCGCCGAGCCGGCGATCCAACCGCTGCTCCAGCAGTGCTGGAAGTTGAAGCCGCCGGTGACGCCATCGACATCGAGGATTTCGCCCACCAGGTGGAGGCCGGGGCAGCGGCGGCTTTCCATCCGTCCCGCCTCCACCTCGCCGAGGGGAATGCCGCCGGCGGTGACGAATTCCTCCCCGAACGGACCACGGCCGGCGATCGCATAGCGGCTGTCGCGCAGGGCCTGCTGGAGGGCCTGGCTGCGGCGGCGGTCGAGATCGGCCCAGCGGAGCGTCGGATCGAACGGCAGGCCGGAGGGGGCGGTGCTCTCCAGCAGGTGGCGCCAGAGGCGGCGGCTCAGGGCGGGCCAGGGGCGGGTGGTGGCGATCTGGCGGCGGGCCTGCTCCTGGCGGGCCCGCGCAAACAGCGCCTCGATCTCGGCCGGGCTGAGGCCGCCGCTCCAGTCGACCCGCAGCTGGGCGCGGTAACCCCAGGCCCGCAGATCCCGGGCGGCGAAGGCGGTGAGCCGCAGGGTGGCCGGGCCGCTCAGGCCCCAGTGGGTGATCAGCACCGGGCCGCGCTGACGCCAGGGCGCACGGGAGCGGGCCGAGCCACGGGCCGCAGGCCCAGGAGCGCCCTCCGGGGGCAGGAGTTCGAGGGTCACCGGATCCATGGCTACCCCGGCCAGGGCCGGCAGGGTGGGGTCGGCCAGGGCGAGGGTGAACAGGGAGGGCAGGGGCGGCACCAGGGTGTGCCCCAGGGAAACCGCCACCCGATGGCCGCTGGGATGGCTGCCGGTGGCCAACACCAGCCGATCAGCCATCAGCGCCGCACCGTGGCGCAGCCGCAGGCGGAATCCTCCGGCCGGATCCCGCTCCGCCGCCTGCAGGGCCTGGCCGGTGACCAGCACCACCCCGGCGGCGCGGGCGGCGTCCCGCAGGCAGGCCACCACGGAACTGGAGCGATTGGAGCGGGGGAAGAGGCGCCCGTCGGGCTCCTCCACCAGCTCCAGCCCATGGGAGGCGAACCAGGCGACCGTGTCGGCCGTGGCGAAGCGGGCAAACAGGCCCCGCAGGGCCGGCCCGCCCCGCGGGTAGTGGCCCACCAGGGCGCGCGGATCCCAGCAGGCGTGGGTGACGTTGCAGCGGCCACCGCCACTGATGAGCACCTTGTGCAACGGCTCGGCGGTGGCCTCGAGCACAAGGATGTTGCGCAGACCGGCCTCGGCGGCGCGAATGGCCGTGAGGAAACCGGCGGGACCGCCGCCTGCCACCACCACGGCGGCGCGACTGGGCAGCATGGGACCCATGCAGGCAGACCTTCGCGATCACTACCGCTTCAGTGTGGCGCCGATGCTCGATTGCACCGACCGCCACTTCCGCCTGCAGATGCGGCAGATCACCCGCCACGGGCTGCTGACCAGCGAAATGGTGGTGGCCCGCGCCCTGCACCACATCCAGCAGGAGCATCGCGGGCCGAGGCGGGCGGAGGCGGAGCGCCGGCTGGGGCGGCTGTTGGGCTTTGATCCGGCGGAGCGGCCGCTGGCGCTGCAGCTGGGGGGAGAGGAGCCGGAGCTGCTGGCGGAGGCGGTGCGGATGGCAGCGGACTGGGGCTACGACGAGGTGAACCTCAACGTGGGCTGCCCCAGCGAGAAGGTGCAGCAGGGACGCTTCGGGGCCTGCCTGATGGCCGATCCACCGCGGGTGGCGCGCTGTGTGGCCGCGATGGCGGCCGCCAGCCCGCTACCGGTGACGGTGAAACACCGCATCGGCATCGACGAGCGGGACAGTTTCGAGGAGCTGCTGGCCTTCGTGGACACGGTGGCGGCGGCGGGGGCGCGCCGCTTTGCCGTGCACGCCCGCAAGGCGTGGCTGGAGGGGCTGGATCCGAAGCAGAACCGCACCGTGCCGCCCCTGCGCTGGGATGTGGTGCAGCGCCTCAAACAGGAGCGACCCCAGCTCTGCCTGGAGCTCAACGGGGGCCTGGAGCGGGTGGTCGACTGCCTGGAGCAATTGAACTGGGCGGATGGGGTGATGGTGGGCCGTGCGGCCTATGGCCATCCCCTGCGCTGGGCCACGGTGGATCAAGCGATCTTCGGCGACCCCCATCCCCCGGCCCATGCCTCCGCCGTGGTGCGGGGATTGATCCCGCACGCCAGCCGTTGGTGCGCCTCCGGCGGGCGCCTGTGGGCGATCGCCCGCCACCTGGTGCACCTGGTGGAAGGGGTATCGGGGGCACGGCACTGGCGAGCGGCCCTCACGCAGGCCGCCGGGGCGGCCGGCGCGGGGCCGGAGGTGCTGGCGGAGGCCGCTGCCCAACTGGAGGAGCGGGGGCTTTGAGGGGCAGCCCCTGCGGCGACCCCTGCGGCCCGAGCGCCCGAAAGGCTCAGCCCTCGGCGCCCGGATAATCGCCGTCGCCGCCACTGCCGCTGCGACGCCGACGGGCACGACCAGCTTCGAAGCTGTCGCCACCACCACCACCGCCGCCGTAGCTGCGGTCTTCCCAACCACGGGCGCCGGAACCGCCACCCTCGCCGCCACCGCCGCCGTAGCCGCCGCCGCCTCCACCACCTCGGTAGCCACCGCCACCACCGCCGCCGTAGCCGCCACCGCCACCTCGGTAGCCACCACCGCCGCCGCCGCCGTAGCCGCCGCCACGGGGGCCGCCGCCGCCACCGCCACCGCCGCCACTGCGCGGCTCGGCTTTGTTGATACGCAGGGGACGACCCATCAGATCAGCGCCCTGCAGAGCCTCGATGGCCCGCTCCTCGCTGTCCCCATCCGCCATCTCCACGAAGGCGAACCCCCGCTTGCGACCGGTGTCCCGCTCCAGGGGGAGGGAACAGTTCACGACTTCGCCGAAGGCGGCGAAGAGCTCCATCACATCTTCCTTCTCGGCACGGAAGGGCAGATTGCCAACAAAAATACTCACGGACCGACCCGAAATTGAACGAACGCCATGGCGTCAGGGACTCGCCAAGATTAGACCCGCCTGGCCGATCAGGCTTGCCCCAGGCGGGAGCGGCTCGCAGCAAGCCGCTCGCGCACCCCCTCGAAGCCGGTGCCGCCCTCGCTGCGGCGGGCAGCCACCACCTGCCGCGGTTCGATCGCGGCGTAGATGTCGGCCTCGAAGGATGGGTGCAAGGCCTGCCAGCGCTCCAGCGGCAGCTGCCGTAGCAGGATCCCCTCCGCCAAACACTTCTTTACCAGGGAGCCCACCAACTGGTAGGCCTCGCGGAAGGGCACCCCCCGCGCCACCAGGTAATCGGCCACGTCGGTGGCGTTGGAAAAGTCGGCGGCCACGGCCTGCTCCAGGCGGACGGGACGGAACGCCAAGCCTTCCTCGAACAGGATTGCCATCGCCTCCAGGCAGTCGAGGCAGGTGCGCACCCCGTCGAAGAGGGCCTCCTTGTCTTCCTGGAAATCCTTGTTGTACGCAAGGGGCAGGCCCTTGATCATGGTGAGCAGCCCCATCAGATGGCCGAACACCCGGCCGCTCTTGCCGCGCACCAGCTCGGGCACGTCGGGGTTTTTTTTCTGGGGCATCAGGCTGCTGCCCGTGGCGCAGCGATCGGTGAGGGAAACGAAGCCGAACTCCTCACTGGCCCAGAGGATCACCTCCTCGCTCAGGCGGCTCAGGTGCACCATCACCAGGCTGGCCGCGGCCATGAACTCCACCGCAAAATCGCGGTCGCTCACGGCATCGAGGCTGTTGGCGTAGGGAAGGTCAAAGCCCAGTTCGGCGGCGGTGACCCGGCGGTTGATCGGCACCGGCGTACCCGCCAGGGCGGCGGCACCGAGGGGGCAGAGGTTCACACGCCGTCGCACATCCGTCAGGCGCTGGCGGTCGCGCTCGGCCATCTCGATGTAGGCCAGCAGGTGGTGGGCCAGGCAGATCGGCTGGGCCCGCTGCAGATGGGTGTAGCCGGGGATGAGCACCTCGGCATGGCGCTCCGCCTGGGCCAGCAGGGCCCGCTCGAACCGCACCAGCGCGGCGTCGATCTCATCGATGCGGCGGCGCAGCCACAGGCGCAGGTCGGTGCCCACCTGGTCGTTGCGGCTGCGGCCGGTGTGCAGCTTCTTGCCGAGCGGGCCGAGCTGCTCGATCAGGCGACGTTCGACGGCGAAGTGCACGTCCTCGGCTTCGATGCCGGGGGTGAAACGCCCCTCGGCGGCCTCGGCGCGGATCGCCTCCAGCCCCTCGATCAACCGCTGGGCCTCCTCCGGCGTGATCACCCCGCAACCCCCGAGCATGCGGGCGTGGGCGATCGATCCATCGAGATCCTCCTGCAGCAGGGTGATGTCGAAGCCGATGGAGGCGTTGAAGCGCTCGATCGCCGGATGCAACCCCTGCTCGAAGCGATCACTCCAGCCACCGGCGGCACCGCCGGTGACGCCACTGGGGGGGGAGGGGGCGGAGGGATCGCTCATCGGACGGGGACGGAAGGCGGCAGCGAGCGGCGGCCACCGCAACCACTCAGCCCTCCAGCTTGGCAGGGCCGCCGGGCAGGGGCGGCAGCATCACCCCTTCGCGCACCTTCAGCACCACCATCGAGGCATCGTCCTCCAGGTGGTGGTCGGGGCCAACAAAACGGTCGAGGCGCGCAAAGAGCTGATCGAGCAGGGCCTGGGCGCCGAGACCCTCGCGGCAGGCGCCGTGAAAGGCCCGCACCAACCGTTCCTCATCAAAGCGCTCGCCGCTGAAGCCGCTGGCCTCGGTGACGCCATCGGTGTAGTAGAGCAGCACATCCCCGGGCTCCAGCACCACCTGGGCGCAGCCGTAGTGGGCCTCGCTCTGCAGGCCGATCAGCAGGCCCGGGGCGTCAAGGCGCTCAACGGCAGCGGAGCGGCGGCGCCAGAGCAGCGGTGGGTTGTGGGCGGCGTTGGCGAAGCGCAGGCGGCGGCTGCGGGGGTCGTAGTCGGAATAAAAAAGGCTCACGAAGCGGTGGGACTGGGCCAGGTCCTCCTGGGCCAGCTGGTTGAGGTCATGGAGGATGCGATCGGGGGGCAGGCCACTGAGCACCTCGGCCCGCAGCATCCCCCGCAGCAGGGTCATCAGCAGGCCGGCGGGCACCCCCTTGCCCATCACATCCCCCACCACCAGGGCCCAAGGCCCCTGTTCGCGGCGGCGACCGCTGAGCTGGGGGAAGACGGGAATGAAGTCGTAGTAGTCGCCTCCCACCTGAAAGGCAGGGCGACAGCGGGCCGCCAGCTCCACCCCCGCGATCAGCGGGCAGCGATCCGGCAGCAGCTGGGCCTGGATCTCGGCACCGATGCTCAGTTGGCGATCGAGCCGCTCGTGGCGGCGCATGTCCTCCTGCAGCAGCTCGTTCTCCAGGGCGACACCGGTGAGATCGGCCACGAGCTGCAGATGGCGGCGGTGCACCTCGCTCCAGCTGGTGCCCCGCCGGCCCCCGAAGACATACAGCCGACCGCGTTGGCGGCTGCGGGCCACCACCGAGGTGGCAAACACCTGGGCGCCCCCCAGCAGCCGCCGGATCAGGGGATCGAGCAACCCGGCCACCGCCTCATCGCTGGAGAGGGCCTGGAGTTGGGGGTCGGCGAGGGAGGCGATCTGGCGCAGCACCTCGGCGCAGCGTTCCCCCGATGTGGCCTGCAGCTGTTCGCGCCAGAGGCGGCCATCGGGATGGAACACCACCAGCAGGCAGCCGTCCGCCTCCACCAGCCGGGAGGCCACCAGGGGCACGAGCTCGAGGAACCGCCCCAGGTGGGTGAAGCTGCGCAGGGCAAAGGCCAGCGAAGCCAGGATCTCCTGGGTGCGGCGTTGCTCGCGGCTGAGGCTGTCGAGCAGTTGGCGCAGGGAGGCGGCGGCCGTCAGCGCCTGGGGGGAGCGGGGAGCGGCCGACAGGGCGGGGGACGGTTTCGGGGGCGGCTTGCTGCTCAAGGAGCGGCCGCAGAGGACCCGCAAGGTAGCAGCGGCGCTCAGCTGGAGAGCAGGGCCTCCACGAACTCAAAGCTGTTGAAGGGGCGCAGGTCGCGGATGCCCTCGCCGGCACCAACGAACCGGATCGGCAAACCGGCCTCGGAGGCCACCGCCAGGGCGACGCCACCGCGGGCGCTGCCGTCGAGCTTGGTGAGCACCACACCGGTGAGGCCGGCGGCGCTGGCGAAGGCCATGGCCTGGCGCAGGCCGTTCTGGCCCTGGCTGGCGTCGAGCACCAGCAGGGATTCCACCGCAGCCTCGGGCGCCAGCTTGTCGACGATGCGCCGCACCTTGCTGAGCTCCTCCATGAGGTTGTGCTTCGTCTGGAGCCGGCCAGCGGTGTCGACCAGCACCAGCTCGGTGCCGCGGGAGCGGGCGGCGCCGATGGCGTCGTAGACAACGGCGGCGGGATCGGCGTTGGCGCTGGGGTTGGCGACCACGGGCACACCGCTGCGCTCCCCCCAGACGCTCACCTGCTGAACGGCGGCGGCCCGGAAGGTGTCGGCGGCGGCGATCAGGCAGCTGTAGCCACTGCGCACGGCGAGGTTGGCGAGCTTGCCCAGGGTGGTGGTCTTGCCGACCCCGTTGACACCCACCAGCAGCCAGACGTTGAGACGGTCGCGGCGGGGGGCGAGCAGGGGCTCACCGCTCTGCTGGATCGGGGCGTCGAGCAGGCCGCGCAGCTGCTCCTTGAGGAAGCGGATGCCCTCGGCGGGGTCGACCACCTCCTCGTTCAGGCGGCGGCGCAGGGCGTCGAGCACCCGGTCGGTGGCCTGCACGCCCACATCAGCCCGCAGCAGGGTGGTCTCCAGGTCGTCGAGCACCTCGGGGGTGAGGGGGTCGTCGCCGAGATTGGCCAGCAGCTGGGTGACGAAACCGCGGCGGGTCTTCTCCAGGCCGCGGCGCAGGCGACCGAGCCAGTCGATCTCCTCGACCGACATCTGGTCAACGCTGCGCCCCTGGGCGGCGAGCACTTCCGCCGACCAGGTGAAGTCGGCGTCGAAGGCGCCGAGCTGGGGCTCGGTCTCCTCGGCCGCGGCGGCCGGAGCAGGGGGTGCCGCCAGGGGCGCGGCGGGCGGCGCTGGGGGGGCGGGCTCCGCTGGGGCAGCGGTGATCTGCTCCAGCCGGGCACGGCGCTCGGCTGCTGCCTGCTCCAGGAGCGAAAGCCCGGGGGCGGGGGCCGGATCCGGGGCAGCGGCGGCAATCTCCGGCGCAGCAGCGGGTGGTTCCGGCGCGGCGCTGTCCGGCAACTCGGGGGCGGGGGGCTCTGGGGCGCGGCGGGCGGCCTCCTGCTGGGCCCGCAGACGGGCGTAGGCCTCCCGGGCCCAGGCCAGGGCGTCCTCATCGACCGAGCCCACCGGCGGCGTGGCCGGTTCCGCCGGGGCAGGGTCCGCAGGGGGCTCAGCGACTGGAGCGGGCGCGGGCGGTGAGCCGGCGGCCTCAGGGACCTCCGGAGCCACCTCAGGGACCTCCGCGGCCTCGCCCGTCTCAGGGGCTTCAGCGGGGGAAGGGGCAGCCGGGGGCGGGGTAGCGCCGCGCTGGAACCAGTCGAAGACCATCGCCGCTCAGACCTTCGCCGTGGTGTAGCGGCGCAGCACGCCATTGATCATGCGACGGCCCTGCTCATCGCTGTAGCGATTGGCCAGCTCGACCGCCTCGTTGCAGGCCACCGCCGCCGGAGTTCCCAGGGTGCCCAAATCCACAGCGGCAAGGCGCAGGATGTCGCGATCGATGCGGGGCAGGCGGGCGAGGCGCCAACCCTCCATCACCGCATCGAGCCGGGCATCGATCGCATCGCGCTCCGCCAGCACGGCACGGGCCCGCTCGATCGCACCGCGACGCACCTCCTCCTGATCGGCCAACAGCAGCAGGCGGGGCAGCTCCAGGCTGGCTGAGAGGCGGTTCAGGGCGTGCTCCGCGTGGGAAAGACCCTCGCGCAGGTGCTGGCGAACCCGGGGAAGGGAGCTCTCGCCCTCCTGTTGCAGCTCGCTGTCGAGCAGCTCCCGCTCGGCCTGCTGCAGATCGGCGGCGGAGCGGTCGAGGGCTTCGCGCACATGCTGGGCCAGGCTGGCGAGGGCCTGCTGCAACAGGGTCTCCAGGGGAAGATCGGGGGCTGCGGCGCTGCGGTCGCTGACCTGACCGAGCATCAACAGGGCGAGTTCGCGGGCGAGGGTGCGGCTCTTCATTCAGGAAAGCTGGGGTGCCCGCAGCTGGGCCAGGAGGCTCGAGAAACTGCGGTTGGAAGGGGGCTCCTTCTCATCCGGACTGACGATGCCCGCGGAAATGATCGTGCGGAAGGCATCTTCGACGCTCAGATCGACATCGCGAACGGAGCGCTCCGGCACTACCGCGTACCAGCCCGTCGTGGGGTTGGGGGCCGTGGGAATGAACACGCTCAACATCGTCTGGTCAAAGTCGGCCTGGATGGAGGAGCTCAGGACGCCGGTGACGAAACCGAGGGCATAGAGGCCCTCACGGGGGTATTCCACCAGCACCACCCGACGAAACCGACGCGAGTTATCCCGCAGGAAGGTTTCCAGGAGCTGCTTGAGGGTCTTGTAGACCGACCCGGCCAAGGGGATGCGAAGGAGGGTGCCCTCGCCGAACTCCAGCAACCAGCGCCCGACGATATTGCGGGCCATCAGGCCGATCAGCAGGATGCCGAGAAGGGGCACCAACAGGCCCACCCCCAGGTTGATCAGCTCCTGCAGGAGCGGATTGAGGGTGTTGAACGGGTTGAACTGCTTGGGGATCGACGTGAGGAACGCCAGCACAAAACGGCTGACGGTTGTGGCCAACCAGATCGTGGTGGCCAGCGGGATCACCACCAGCAGGCCAGCGATCAGATCGTTCTTGAGATCCTGCTGGAGGCGGTTGCCCAGCGGCTGATCGGGTCGGGGACTGGAGGGAACCACGGACCGGGTCGTGGGAAGAACAGCAACGCTAACCAGCGGCCGGGCCAACGGCTCAGAGAACGCTGCCGAGGCAGAGGATGGTGAAGGCCACGATCAGGGTGATGGCGCCTCCGGTGCTTCCGAAACGGCGCTGGCTGTTCGCCACCTTGGCGCTCTGTTCGGTCTGGGTGAACTTCTTCTCCATCGTGTCGAGCTGACGGTCGATGAAGGCGCGGGCGGCCTGGAGCTTCTGGGCGTCGCTGGCGCCGGCCGGGATCTGGCCGGCGGACTCCGCCTGGCGCACCAGCTGCTGCAGCACGGCGGGATCCTTGCTCTGCTGGCGGGCCATCTCCAGCTGGCCGCGCTGGGCGGCGATCTGCTGGTCGGTCTGGTCCTGGAGGATCTGATCGCCGCCGAAGGCGATCGGCAGGGAGGCGGTGAGGAACACCGCCAGCAGGCCGCTGATGATGCAGATGGCCCAGTGGATAGGCGTGCGCGTGTCCGACCCCGCAGGATCCTCCAGACGGGAGGAGAGGTACATCAGCAGCAGGCCCACCAGCGCCATGGGGGCCTGGCTCACCAGACGCTCCACCACCAGCTGGCGGAAGGGCTCACTGCCCCAATCCCACAGGATGAGAACGGAGAGCATCTGCAGGAGCAGAAGCACCACGAGGGTGATGCCCATCCAACGCAGCAGGGGGCTGTGTCGGGTGGCAGAGAGACCGGTCACGCGAGCGAATACAGGGTTTTCCCACCTTAACGAGCACCCGTGAACCAGCCATCCCCGCCCAGCCTTGTGCAACAACTCAAACGGGAGGCGGCCGCCCTGGGCTTTGATCCGGTGGGCATCGCCGCCGTACCCGGCGGGCCGCGGCTGGCGCTGCGCAGCGCCGCCCTCGAACGCTGGTTGGCGGCGGGCCACCAGGCCGACATGGCCTGGATGGCCGATCCGCGGCGGCGGGCGGTGGCGGAACTCCTGCCGGGGGTGCGGGCGCTGGTAGCGGTGGCCCTGCCGCACCATGTGGCCGCGGTCCGGGCTCCGGGGGCCCTGAAGGTGGCCCGCTACGGCTGGGGCCGCGACTACCACCGCCTGATCGACGGACGGCTACGGCGCCTGGGCCGCTGGCTGGAGGGCCGCTGCCCAGGCAGCCGCTGGCGCGTCTGTGTCGACAGCGCACCGCTGATGGACAAGGCCTGGGCTGAGGAGGCAGGCCTGGGCTGGATCGGCAAGCACGGCAACCTGATCCACCGCCGGCGGGGCTCCTGGCTGCTGCTGGGGCACCTGCTCACCACCGTGCCCCTGCCAGCGGACGAGCCGGCGGCGAGCCTTTGCGGCCGCTGCCAGGCCTGCCTGGAGGCCTGCCCCACCGGCGCCATCCCGGAACCCTTTGTGGTGGATGCCCGTCGCTGCCTCGCATACCACACCATCGAAAACCGCGATCCGCAGCTGCCGGCGCCGATCGCCGCCCAGCTGCACGGGTGGGTGGCCGGCTGCGATATCTGCCAGGAGGTGTGTCCGTGGAACCGCGAGCCCCTGCCGACAAGCGACGATCCCGACCTGCAACCCCGCCCCTGGCTTCTCGACCTGCCGGCGGAGGAGGCCCTGCGCTGGAGCGATGCCGACTGGGACGAGCGGCTGCGAGCCTCGGCCCTGCGCCGCATCAAGCCGTGGATGTGGCGACGCAATATCACAGCCGCCCTGGGGAAAGGGGGGACCTCTCCCTAGGCTGGGTCGAATTCGTGCGGATCCTGTGGGCCGGCCCCGGGGGCAACTCGTTACCCATCTACTGCGCAGAGTGCTCCCCAGCCTGCCGCTGGCCCTCACCCTGACGCTGCCGGCGATGCAAGCCGGCGCCGCCAAGGCGATGGTTCCTTACGTCTACGTGCCGCCGGAGCGGGATCTGGAGGCGGCGGGCCTCGGCATCGCGCAGGCGGCGGCCCGGTTGCTGCGGATGGGGCAGGCGGAGGAGGCGGCTCGGCTGGCGGAGCTCACCGTGCGGCTGCTGCCGGCTGATCCCCGAGGTTGGGTACTGCTGGCGGAAGCCCAGCTGCGCAGCGACCGGGTGGACAAGGCGCTGTGGGCCCTGGGCAAGGCCAAGCAGCTCGACCCCCAGAACCCCGGCATCTGGTTCGCCGAAGGGTCGTTGGCGCTGCGCAACCGCAAGCCCGAGGAGGCGATCGGGCTGCTGCAACGCGGCCTCCAGCTCGATCGCCGCAACGCCAGCGCCTATTTCGACCTCGGCAACGCCCAGGTGCTGCTCGACCAGCGCGATCGGGCCCTGGGCTCGTTCGAGCAGGCGGCGAAGCTGCGCCGCGACTTCTGGGAAGCGATCAACAACCAGGGGTTGGTGCTGTGGGAAGTCGACCGGCGTCCCGCGGCACTCGAACGCTGGCGGCGGGTGCTGGGCCTCAAGCCCGATGTTCCGGAAACCTCCCTGGCCCTGGCGGCCGGCCTGTTCGCCACCGATCCGGTGGCCCAGCGCGGTGAGGCCCTGCGCCTGGCAGAACTCGCCCTCAACGAGGATCCCAACTACGTTCTCGACAGCTATCAGGCCGAGCAGCTCTGGGGCACCAAACTGCGCGGGGACACGCGACGGCTGCTGGCCCAGCCCGAACTGAAGATGGTGGTGGAGCGGGCGATGGCCAACGCCACGGCAGCCGAAGATCCGGGCGCAGAACCCTGAACCCTGGTCAGGCGTGCCGCCATCGGTAGGCTGAGCGCCGTCTTCCGCCCTCAGACCCCAGCACCGGATGGCCGAGGAGCGCCCGACAATCCCCAACGGGGACGACGACAGGATCGAGCCGATCGCCCTGCATCAGGAGATGCAGCGCTCGTATCTCGAATACGCGATGAGCGTGATCGTCGGGCGCGCCTTGCCCGATGTGCGCGATGGCCTCAAGCCGGTGCAGCGCCGCATCCTCTTCGCGATGCATGAGCTCGGGCTGACCCCCGACCGCCCTTACCGCAAGTGCGCCCGCGTGGTGGGCGATGTGCTGGGCAAATACCACCCCCATGGCGACCAGGCCGTCTACGACGCCCTGGTGCGGCTTGTGCAGACCTTCGCCAGCCGCCATCCGCTTCTCGATGGCCACGGCAACTTCGGCTCGGTCGATGACGACCCGCCGGCGGCGATGCGCTACACGGAAACCCGGCTGGCGCCGATCGCCAACGAGGCCATGCTCGATGAGATCGGCAACGAGACGGTCGATTTCGCCCCCAACTTCGACGGCTCCCAGCAGGAGCCCACGGTGCTGCCGGCCCAGCTCCCCTTCCTGCTGCTCAACGGCTGCTCGGGCATCGCGGTGGGCATGGCCACGAGCATCCCGCCCCACAACCTCGGCGAGGTGGTGGACGCGCTGATCGCCCTGATCCGCCGCCCCGATCTCAGCGACGAAAAGCTGCTCGAGCTCGTTCCAGGACCCGACTTCCCCACCGGCGGCGAGGTGCTCACCGGCGGCGGTCTGCGCGACACCTACCTCTGCGGCCGCGGCAGCATCCCGATGCGGGGCATCAGCCACTTTGAGGAGGTGCAGCCGGGCAAGGGGCGGCACCGCCGCAGCGCCATCGTGGTGACGGAGCTTCCCTACCAACTCAGCAAGGCCGGCTGGATCGAGAAGCTCGCCGAACAGGTGAATGAGGGCCGCATCACCGGCATCGCCGACATCCGCGACGAAAGCGACCGCGACGGGATGCGGGTGGTGGTGGAGCTCCGCCGCGACGCCAACGCCGCCACCGTGCTGGCCGAGCTGCAACGCCGCACCGCCCTGCAGAGCAACTTCGGCGCGATCCTGCTGGCCCTGGTGAACGGCCAGCCGGTCCAGCTCAGCCTGCGCCAGATGCTGCAGCAGTTCCTGGAATACCGGGAACTCACCCTGATCCGCCGCACCCGCCATGCCCTGAGCCGCTGTGAGGATCGGCTGGAGGTGGTGGAAGGTCTGATCCAGGCCCTGGCCCATCTGCGGGAGGTGATCGAGATGATCACCGCCGCCGCCGATGCGGCCGCCGCCAAGGCCAGCCTGCAGGTGCACCTCGATCTGAGCGAACGCCAGGCCGAAGCGGTACTGGCCATGCCGCTGCGGCGCCTCACCGGGCTGGAGCAGGAGAGCCTGCGCAAGGAGGCCGAGGAGCGGCGGGAGGAGCGCACGCGTCTGCGTCACCTGCTCGACGAGCGCGACAGCCTCCTCGACACGATGGTGAGCGAGCTGAAGGCGCTGAAGAAGCGCTACGCCACACCGCGCCGCACCCGGTTGGTGGAAGGGGGCGACGAACTGGCGGCCCAGCGGGGCGCCGCCGTACGGCCGAACGCGGAACTGCAGCGCCAGCAGGCGTTTGAAGGTCTCTCCAGCGACGGTCGCCTGCTGCTCCAGGCCGATGGCACGCTGCGGATCGTCACGCCCCAGGTGCTGGGCCGCCTGCACCTCGACGAGCCGGCCGAACTGGGGGAGCAGCCGCCGCCGGCCCGGTTGCTGCTGCCGGTGGGCGACCATCCCCAGCTGCTCGCCTTCAGCGCCGATGGCCGTGTAGCCCTGCTGCGCTGGGAGTTCGCCGGCCAGCAACCGGGGGGGGTGGAGCGCTTTCTGCCCGAGAGCCTGAGCGGCGCCCGCCTGGTGCAGGTGCTGCCGCTCCCCTCTCCGGCGGAGGGGAGCCTGGGGTTGCTGAGCAGCGATGGCCGCTTCAAGCGGCTGCCGATCGAAGACTTCCTGGAGCTCTCCGGCCGGGCCGCCACCGTGCTCAAACTCAAGGACGGGGTGGAGCTGCAGCGGGTGGTTCCCTGCCGGGAGGGGCAGGATCTGGTGGTGGGGAGCAGCACCGGCCGGCTGCTGCGGCTGGCCGTGAACGAGGCCAATCTGCCGGTGATGGGGCGGACCGCCCAGGGGCCCATGCTGCTGCGGTTGCTGCCCGGCGAGGGGGTGGTGGGGGCGGCCTGCGTGGCCAGCGGTGGCGACGGCGGGGTGGTACTGGCCAGTCGCGGCGGCCAGCTCAAGCGGTTGCGGCTGGCCGACCTGCGCCTCTGTCAGCGCGGCGACATCGGCCAGATCGGCCTGCGCTTCCATTCCCGCGACGATGGCCTGATCGACCTCTGCGGCGACGACACTTCGCTGCTGGGGCTGCGGTTGGAGGGGGGCGCGGGGCGCAGTGGCCGGCTGCGGCCGGGCGACCTGCCTGCGGAGGACGTCGGCGGGACCGGCATCCAGCTGGCCCTGGTGGGCACGGAGAGCCTGCGGGAGCTGGTGCCGCTCCAGCGCCCATGAGGCGGGGCTTCGCGGTAGCGCTGCTGGTGGCCCTTCTGGGGCCAGCGGGCGCCACGGCTCGGCCGGCCCCCGCCCCGGCGGTGGCTCCGATTCCCCTGATTCCCCTGCAGGAATCCCAGGGGGGCACCGTGCTGGACCGCAGCCGGGCGCGGGCCGACTTCCTTCCCCTGGTGGAGCAGTTCGTCACCCAGGCGAACCTGGCCTACTGCGGCGTGGCCAGCGCCGTGATGGCCCTCAACAGCCTGGCGGTGCCAGCCCCACCGGCCCAGGGCTACGGCACCTACCGCTTCTGGACCCAGGACAACCTGTTCAGCACCGCCGCGGCCCAGGCCACCGTGGCGCCGGAAACCGTGGCGCGCCGGGGCATGACCCTGGCCCAGCTGGCTGGCCTGCTGGGGCAACCCGGGGTGATGGTGCAGCGCTGGCACGGCGATCAGCTGAGCCTGCCCCAGCTGCGGGGGCTGCTGCGTCAGAGCCTGGCCGATCCATCCGATCGGCTGCTGGTGAACTACCACCGCTCCGCCCTGGGACAACAGGGGGGCGGCCATATCTCCCCCCTGGCCGCCTACGACGAGCGGGGCGACCGGGTGCTGCTGCTCGATGTGGCGCGCTACCGCTACCCGTCGGTGTGGGTGCCCATCCCGGCGCTGTGGCAGGCGATCCGGATGGTGGATCCGGATTCGGGCCTCAGCCGGGGGCTGGTGCGCCTGCGCTGGAGTGGGGCGGCGCCCCCGCCGCCTGCAGCCACGCCTCAATCCGCGCCGTGAAGGCCTCCGGGCTGTGGTGCGCCTCCGCCCAGGCCCGGCAGGCGCGGCGGTCGAGGCGGGCGGCCCGCTCGACCGCCGCGGCCAGGGCGTCAAGGTCGTCGGGGGGGGCGAGGGCACCGTTGACCCCCTCCTGCACCAGCTCTCCCGGACCGCCTCGGTTGTAGGCCGCCACCGGCACCCCACAGGCCATCGCCTCCACCACCACGTTGCCGAAGGCCTCGTTCCAGCGCGGGGTGTTCAGGAACACCCGGCAGCGGCCGAGCCCCTCCTGCAGACGCTCGGTGGGCTGGAAGCCGCACCACTCGATCGTGCCGGGGGGTACGGCCCGCTCCACCGCCTCGGCGTAGGACCCGTTCTCCCGCAGACCCCACACCCGCAGCGGCAGGCCGAGGCGGGCGGCCACCCGGGCGGCATCCTCCAGACCCTTCTCCGGGGAGATCCGGCCGGCCCAGCCCAGGGCTGGCTCCACCTGGTCGGGGGCGGGGGGGTGGTAGCGGCTGAGATCAAAGCCGTTGCCCACCAGCCGCGGTGGCGCCGCCAGGCGGAAATCGGCCGCCTGGGCAGCGGTGTGGAAGGCCAGGCGGTCGGGATGCCAGGCGGAAACGGCCTCGATCGCCTCATCCATCACCTGGGCCACCGATCCCATGCTCACCAGATGGCAGAGCGGCGTGGCGAGAAACGGGGTGAGCCAGAAGGGCAGCCAGTCGTAGGCGAGGTTGAGGATGCGGTCGAACGCCCCCTGCTGCTCCAGGGCCCGGCGCCAGAAGCGGGGCAGCAGGGCACCGGCTGGAATCGCCACGGCGGTGTCACGGGGGCAGTGCTGCCAGCTGGGCTGGTCGACCCCCGGCTCCTCCCACAGGCTGGCGGCAGCGCAGGCGGGGGGCAGCAGCGATCCCTCCGCCGCCAACACGGTCACCTCGTGGCCGCAGCGCAACAGGCCGGCCACGATCATCCCGGCGGTGTGCTCCACTCCACCGCCCCGGCCACTGCCGAGGTGGCCCACCGGCGTGCTCACCACCAGCACCCTCATCCCGTGCCCCCGCGCTGGGCTCCAGCATGGCAGCCGCGTAGCGTGCCCCCTGCCGTCCCGATCCTCCTTTGACTGTCCCGGCGTCCCCCCCGGCCCTGACGGTGGAGCGTTTCCTGGCGGATGGCTTCGATCTGCGAACCCAGCTGGCGGGATTCCTGGCGATCAGCCCGGCCGAACTGGAGGAGCAACTGCCGCGAAGCACGGCCGACCTGGCGGGGCTCCATCCCGGCGCCTTCGACCCGGAGCAGGCCGGCGCCTTCTACGAGGAAACGGTGGGCGATGGCCACCTGCTGGAGCTGGCGGCCTGGCACCTGGGCAGCGCCGGCTACATCGCCGACACCCTGCGGTTGCAGGAGCACTTTGCCCGCGGCCATGTGCTCGACTTCGGCGGCGGCATCGGCAGCCACGCCCTGGCGGCGGCGGCGCTGCCCGGGGTGGAGCGGGTGTGGTTCGTGGATCTCAACCCCCGCAACCGGGCCTTCGTGCAGGGGCGGGCGGAACAGCTGGGGCTGACAGAACGGCTGAGCTGCCACCGCGACCTCGACGATCCGGCCCTGCCGCCCCGTTTCGACACCCTTGTCTGCCTGGACGTGCTGGAGCACCTGAGCGATCCGGCGGGCCAATTGGAGATTTTCGCCGGCCGACTGACCCCGGAGAGTCACGCCTTGCTGAACTGGTATTTCTTCCAGGGCTTCGCGGGGGAATACCCCTTCCACTTCGACGATCCCGCCATGGTGGAGCGCTTTTTCCGCACGCTGCAGAGCCGCTTTCTGGAGGTGTTCCACCCCTGGTTGATCACCACCCGCTGCTATCGCCCCCTGGCCTAGCTGCAGGCCATGCCGGCGGGCTCCAGCATCAGCTTGCTGCGCTTCAACTCCTCGTCCATCTCGATCGGGTAGTTGCCGTCGAAGCAGGCGGTGCAGAAATCGCCGGAGTGGGTGTGGGCAGCCTCCACCATGCCCTCCTTGCTGAGGTAGGCGAGCGAATCAACCCCCAGGTGCCGCACGATTTCGGCCAGGCTCAGGCGGGCGGCGATCAGGTGGTCCTGGGTGTCGGTGTCGATGCCGTAGAAGCAGGGGTGGGTGACCGGGGGCGAACTGATGCGCATGTGCACCTCGGTGGCGCCCGCATCACGCAGGGCCTGCACCAGCTTGCGGCTGGTGGTGCCACGCACGATCGAGTCGTCGATCACCACCACCCGCTTGCCCGCCAGCACATCCGGGAGGGGGTTGAGCTTGACGCGGATGCCCGCCTCCCGCATCGCCTGCGTGGGCTGGATGAAGGTGCGACCCACGTAGCGGTTCTTGATCAGGCCATCGCCGAAGGGGATGCCGCTGACGCCCGCATAGCCGATGGCGGCGGGGATGCCGGAATCGGGCACGCCGATGACGATGTCAGCCGCCACGTGGGTTTCGCGGGCCAACACCTCGCCGATGCGCACCCGATAGCTGTAGAGCGACTCGCCGAAGAAGCGGCTGTCGGGGCGGGCGAAGTAGATCATCTCGAAGACGCACAGCTTGGCCGGCTCCTCGATCCATCGCTGCCGCAGCGGCTCGCTCTGGCCCTGGCGGAAGTGCACCAGCTCGCCGGGGGCCACGTCGTCGTCATAGGCGGCGCCGATGATGTCGAGCCCGCAGCTTTCGCTGCTCGCCACCCACTGGGCCTGCTCCCGCTCGCCGAGGTGGCCGAACACCAGGGGGCGGATGCCATGGCCGTCGCGCAGGGCGAACAGGCCGGCGGGGGTACCGATCACCAGGCTGAAGGCACCGCGGCAGCGGGCGGCGGCGCTGCGGATGGCGGCGCTCCAGTCGTTGCCGGCCTCCACAGCCTCCTGGAGGGCGAAGGCGATCAGCTCGGAATCGGTGGTGGAGGTGAACTCGCCGGAGAGGTGATCGAGGGAGGTGCGCAGCTCGGCGGCATTCACCAGGTTGCCGTTGTGGGCGAGGGCGAAGGGGCCGAGGCGGGTCATCAACACCACCGGCTGGGCGTTGCACACCCGGCTGCTGCCAGTGGTGGAGTAACGGTTGTGGCCGATCGCCAGCTCGCCGGGCATGCGGGCCAGCACGTCATGGTCGAACACCTGGCTCACCAGGCCCATGTCCTTGTGCAGGCGAACCTGCGCGTCCTCGAACACGGCGATGCCGGCGGATTCCTGGCCGCGGTGCTGGAGGGCGTAGAGGCCGAAGTAGGCGAGGTTGGCAACGGCCTGACCCGGGGCCATCACGGCGAAGATGCCACAGGCCTCCTCCGGCTTGTCCGGCCGGTCGGCGTTCACAGGGGGAGCCGGAGGCACGGCGGCGGGGCGGACGGGCAGCCGGCATCCTGGCGCATCGCCGGCGACCTCAATGCTCGGGCGGGGGGGCGGCCTGCCGCAGGCGCCGGGGAATGGCCTGCTCGTAGCCGCTGCGCATCACGGCCACCGGGAGCTGCAGTACGGGAGCGTCACCGCGCTGGATCGTGAGCGCGGGATCGGCCGCCACCATCCCCAGCCGCTGCGCCGGCACCGCGTCGCCGGCCTGGTCGAGGGCGCTCGCCCAGGAATCGGCTCGCTCGGTGGGAACGCTGACCAGAACCCGGGCGCCACCCTCGGCAAACAGCAGCCGGTCGAGGCGGGCGTCACCGGCGGGCAGCTCCAGGTGGGCGCCCAGGCCCGCGGCGATGGAGGATTCGGCCGCCGCCACCGCCAGGCCGCCGTCGCTGAGATCGTGGGCGGAGGCCACCAGGCCTGCCGTGATCGCCTGGCGTAGGAAGGCCTGCACGGCGCTCTCGAGGGCCAGATCCACCACGGGCGGGCGGCCGGTGAGCTGGCCGTGCACCACCTCCAGATAGCTGGTGGCCGCCAGAGAAAGGCGCGGGTCAGCGGGCTGATTGCCGGCCTCCAGGGGCACCCCCAGCAACCAGATGGCATCGCCGGGGCTGCGCCAGGCCAGGCCGGTGACCTGCCCCAGATCCTGCACCAGCCCCACCATCCCCACCACCGGGGTGGGATGGATCGGCTGCAGGGAGCCATCGGCCAGGCGGCTCTCGTTGTAGAGGGACACGTTGCCACCGGTGACGGGGGTGGCCAGGGCGCGGCAGGCCTCCGCCAGGCCGCGGCAGGCCATCGCCAGCTGCCAGTAGCCGGTGGGGGTGTCCGGCGAGGGGAAGTTGAGGTTGTCGGTGACGGCCAGGGGTTCGGCCCCCACGCAGCTGAGGTTGCGGGCGGCCTCCGCCACCGCCGCCATGCCCCCGCGCTCGGGGTCGAGGGCCACCCAGCGGTTCGGGCAATCCACCACCGCTGCCACGCCGCGGGCGGTGGGCCGCAGGGCGGCTTCGCCCCGCTGGGGCCGCAACCGCACCACCGCGGCATCGGCGCCGCCGGGGGGCACGACCGTGTTGGCCTGCACCTGGTGGTCGTACTGGCGCCACACCCAGCGCTTGCTGGCGATGGTGGGGTCGTCGAGGAGGCGGAGCAGGGCATCGCCCCAGGACAGGGATCCATCCGCCAGGGCCACGCCTGCACCATCGGCGGGGGGGAGCTGCTGCTCACTCCAGCGCCAGTGGGCCTGGATCGCCTCCGGCGGCTCGGCCAGCAGGGTGTGGTGGTTGATCGGCGTGTCCTCCGCCAGGGCCCGGGCGGGCACCTCGGCGGCCACGGCACCGTGCTGGAGCACCCGCACGACGCTCTCCTCCAGCACCCGGCCCACCACGGCCGCCTGCAGGCCCCAGCGGCGGAAGCGGGCCATCAGGGCCTCCACGCGGCCCGGGTGCACCACGAAGAGCATCCGCTCCTGCGACTCGCTGAGGAGGAATTCGTAGGCGGTCATGCCGCTCTCCCGGGCCGGCACCCGGTCGAGGTCGAGCTCCACCCCCACCCCCCCCTTGGCGGCCATCTCAGCGCAGCTGCAGGTGAGGCCCGCGGCGCCCATGTCCTGGGCGGCCACCACATCACCGCTCTGGAAGGCCTCCAGGCAGGCCTCGATCAGCCCCTTCTCCAGGAAGGGATCCCCCACCTGCACGGCCGGACGGTCATCGAGGGAGGCCTCGCTCAGCTCGGCGCTGGCGAAGCTGGCGCCACCCATGCCATCGCGGCCGGTGGTGCTGCCCACGTACACCACCGGATAGCCGATGCCGCTGGCGCCGGCCCGCACGATGTCGTCGACTTCCATCAGCCCGAGGGCCATGGCATTCACCAGCGGGTTGCCGGAGTAGCTGGGGTCGAAGGCCACCTCGCCGCCCACCGTCGGCACGCCGACGCAATTGCCGTAATGGGCGATGCCGGCCACCACACCCTCCATGAGGCCCACGTTGCGCGGCTCCTCAAGGGGCCCGAAGCGCAGGGCGTTGAGCAGGGCGATGGGCCGGGCCCCCATCGTGAAGATGTCGCGCAGGATGCCGCCCACGCCGGTGGCCGCCCCCTGGAAGGGCTCCACGGCGGAGGGGTGGTTGTGGCTCTCGATCTTGAAGGCCAGCCGCTGGCCCTCCCCCAGATCCACCACGCCGGCGTTCTCACCCGGGCCCACCAGGATGCGCGGTCCGCTGGTGGGGAAGCCGGCCAACAGCGGCCGCGAATTGCGATAGCAGCAGTGCTCCGACCACATCACCCCGAACATGCCGAGCTCGGCCCGGTTGGGGGTGCGGCCGAGGCGTCGCACGATCTCGGCGTAATCGGCCTCGCTCAGACCCTCCTTGCGCAACGCCTGGCGCACCTCATCGGTGAGGGGACCGGCGGGGGCGGAGGAGGCGACCACGGCGCGACGACGGCGATTCGCTCCAGTATCAGATCCAGGGGTCGTCGTCGCGGGGTTCGCCGCGTCGGGGCCGGGACTGGGGCGAACGGGGAGGCGGCTGGGCGGCGGCGGGCCCATCCCAGCCGTCTCCGTCCCAGTCGTCGAGGGGATCGGAGCCCTGGCGCGGGGAGCGCGGGTCCCGAGGGTCCGGGGACTCGTCCCAGGGCGGCTCCTCCAGCCAGCCCTCCAGGCGATCCTCCAGCCGACCGCCGGCCTGCTGCAACTGGTCCCGCAGACGGGTCGTCTCCTCCTCCACCTGATCGCGCCAGCGGCGGGAGCGGCGCAGCAGCTCCTGGCGCACGCTGGCGCGGGCGAGGGGCAGGTCGTCGAGGCCCTCGAGGGCGGTGATCACCTGGCCGGGTTGCTGGTCAACGATGCGATCGGGGCTGAGGCGCCAGCGGCTGCCGCCGGGCAGGCGGGGGTCGCTGCGGGACACCAGGTAGTGGCGGATGCGGCCGCTGCGCAGCTCCACCGCGGCGTCGGCGATGGTGCCCAGGGGACGGCCACCGGCACCGCTGAGGGCCGCCTCCAGCAAGGTGGGCAGGCGGCCGAGGGTGACCGGGTCGGTCTCGGCGGGGTCGCCGACCACGAAGAGCTCCTGGTCGTCGAGGCCACGCAGCTGGTTGAGGCGCCAGACCAGCCGGCGCTGCGTGAAGGCGGAGGGGCGGCTCACCCAACCGAGCAACCGGTGCACCGGGGGATGCATCCAGCCCACTACACCGGAGCCATGCTCCAATCCCCGCTCGCAGCGCACACGCCGCCGCAGCAGGTCGCTCAGCAGCAGCTGCTCAGGAAGGGACAAGCGCTCAGGAGCGGATCTGGACCGGCATCACCAGATAGGTGAAGGCCCCATCTTCGCCGAGGGGGACGAGCACCGCCGGGGTGGTTGGTCCGTTGCAACGCAGCTCCACCTCCTCGGCCGCCATCGCCTTGAGCCCATCGAGCAGGTAGCGGACGTTGAAGGCGATCTCGATCGCCTCCCCCTCCACGCTGGCCGCCAGATCCTCCGAACCGCTGCCCACGTCCTGGGCGTCGGCCCGCAGCACCACCCGACCGGTGGTGGGATCGCTGGTCAGCTTGACGACGTTGTTGTGCTGATCGGCGAGCACCGCCACCCGCTCGAGGGAGGCGGCAAAGGCGCGGCGGTTGAGGCGCAGATGGCGGCCGAACTCCTGGGGGATCAGCTGGCCGTAGTTGGGGTAGGTGCCGTCGAGGCTGCGGGTGGTGAGCACCTGGTCGGCCCAGAGGACCACCACCTGCCCCCGTTCGCAGAACAGGCTGAGGGGCTCCTGGGAGGGGCGACCGGAGAGCAGGCGCTCGAGCTCGCGCAGGGAGCGGGACGGCACAGTAACGGCGAAGGGTTCGCCCCCGGCCTCGGCGGCGCCCTCCTCCAGGGCGTGGGGCAACTGCTGCACGGCCAGGCGGTGGCCATCGGTGGCGGCACATTCGAGCCGCTCGCCCTCCAGCTGCAGGTGCACGCCGGTAAGAATCTGCTTGGCCTCATCGCCGCTGCTGGCGAACAGGGTGGCCCGCAGGCCGCGCACCAGGGCCTCGGCGTCCAGGCGGATCGGGTGGCCGCTCTGGGCAAGGGGCAGATCGGGAAAATCCTCGGCGGGCATCCCGCGCATCTGGTAGCTGCCCGAGAGGCTGCTGATCTCCACCTGCTCGCCGCCCTCCTCGCAGGAGAGGGTGATCGGGCTGTCGGACGGCAGGCGGCTGACGATTTCGCTGAAGAGGCGCGCAGGCAGGGTGATGGCGCCGCTGCCCTCCACGGAGGCCGGCAGGCTGGTCTGGATGCCCAGGCTGAGGTCGTAACCGGTGAGGCTCAGGCGGCCGGTGGCGGCATCGGCGGTGAGCAGCACGTTGGCGAGCACCGGGTGGGTGGGGCGGCCGGCCACGGCTCGGCTGACCAACTGGAGGCTGGCGTTGAGTTCAGCCTGGGAACAGACCAGCTTCATGGGAGGGGGAGACCGGGGTGGCGACGATCGAACGGGCGGGCCCACGGTTTCACACGGCGTGCCAAAGCGCAACGTTGGCGTCCTGGCTTGCCGGCTTTGCCCAGGGTTTTCCCCGCCCCTGTCTTTGAAGAAGAGATCAGGATTTTTAAGAAGAAAACCAAAGCCGTCGTAGAAGGGGCCGGGGAAAACGGGGGAATCGCTGCAAATCCCTTGCGAGCACTGGCTTGGCAAGCCCCAGCCCCTGGGGAATGGTGCGCCGAACCAGCCATAAAGCAGGACTTTTCCACCGTTTCCAGCCCCTGTGGAAATCCTCCGTCGGGGCGAGTGCCGATTCCTCCCCGTCGATCCCCTGTCCGTCGCGTCTGTTTCCCCAGGTTTTCCCACGGCCGGTTTGTCCGCCGGTTGACCTGATCGGCGACGGATCAGAAGCCCATCACGCGCGCCACGATGTCGGTGTCGGGTTCCAGCCCCGTGTGGAACGTCGAGTCGTTGTGCTCGATCGCCGTGGCCGGATCCTTGAGGCCGTTGCCGGTGAGCACACAGACCACCGTGGCCCCGGCCGGCACCTCCTCGCGGCGCTTCAGCAGGCCGGCCACCGAGGCGGCGCTCGCCGGCTCGCAGAACACCCCCTCGCCCCTGCCCAGCAGCTTGTAGGCCTCCAGGATTTCCGCGTCGGTCACGGCCATGAAGGAGCCCTGGCTCTCGCGCTGGGCCCGCAGGGCGTTGTCCCGGTTCACCGGGTTGCCGATGCGGATGGCGGTGGCGATGGTGTCGGGTTGGTCCACCGGGTGGCCCAGCACCATCGGCGCGGCGCCGGCGGCCTGGAAGCCCATCATCCGCGGCAGGCGGGCGCTGTGGCCGGCGGCCCGGTACTCCTGGAAGCCCATCCAGTAGGCGCTGATGTTGCCCGCATTGCCCACCGGGATGCACAGCCAGTCGGGGGCATCGCCGAGGGCATCGACCACCTCGAAGGCGGCCGTTTTCTGTCCCTGCAACCGATAGGGATTGACCGAATTCACCAGGGTGACGGGGTAGCGATCCGCCACCTCCCGCACGATCGCCAGCGCCCGATCGAAGTTCCCCTTCACCGCCAGCACCTCGGCGCCGTAGAGCAATGCCTGGGCCAGCTTTCCTTGGGCTACGTAGCCGTCGGGGATCAGCACGAAGGCCCGCATGCCCCCCCGGCGGGCGTAGGCGGCGGCTGCGGCGGAGGTGTTGCCGGTGCTGGCGCAGATCACGGCCTCCGAGCCCTCTTCCCGCGCCTTGCTGATGGCCATCGTCATGCCCCGGTCCTTGAAGGAGCCGGTGGGGTTGAGGCCGTCGTATTTGAGGAACACCTTCACGCCCCGACCCACGCGCTCGCCGATCACCGGCGCCGGGATCAGCGGGGTGGCCCCCTCCCGCAGGGTGATTACCGGAGTGGCTGCGCTCACCGGCAGCCAGGATCGGTAGGCCTCGATCAGGCCGGGCCAATCCTGCATCGTGGCGCGCGGGCCCCCGAGACGCCGCAGGACTTGGAGCACGGGCAGACGGGGGTGGGACTGTCGAAGAAGAATGTACGCCTTGGCTGGTTCAGGGCGCGGGGGTGGCTGCGGCGTTCGGAACGGCCGGAGCGGGATCGGGCTCGCGGCTGCCCAGCTCCAGGGGCGATTCCGAGAAGAAGCGCACCAGATCGGCCACGGAGCTGGCCTTTTGCATCAGTGACAGAAGGGCCGGCAGGCTCACCGCCATCTCTTGGCTCGGGTAGGCCCTCAGGAAGGAGAGGGGCGAGAGGGAGCCGCCGTTGTCGGCGATGCCGAGCACCACGGCCGATCGCAGGGCCGGCAGACCCACCTGGCGGGCGTTGAGGGGGAAGGCGATGCTGCTGATGCGCTCCAGGATCCGCTCGCCGATGCTCGTGTTGAGGAGCCGGCTCACGGTGACCACGGGAAGGTTGAGGGAGGCCTTCAGCAGCCGCGCCACCTCTTCCGGATCCTGCCGGCCGAAGCGCATCACGTCGCCCAGCAGGCCGCGCGCCTGGCCGGTGGCGGCCAGATGCTCCAGATCCGCCACCGGGATCGAGCGCCGGAAGGCGCCGCTGATGAACACGATGTTTTCCGCCGCCAGGGCTGCCGGGGAAGCGGTGGCCAGGCCCAGGCCCAGCGTTGCCGCCAGGAAACGTTGCCGGGTGCGCAGGGAGGTCACCAGCCAGGCCTCACGGAGTGATTCCTGACTCTAGGCAGAGGTTCGCAGGGGGGATGGCACCAGCACGTCCCGCACCAGGCGCACCACCCCCCGTTCCGCCAGGCCCCGCGCCACCTCCAGCCCCATCCGCCGCAGGTCGGGTTCCCGCAATACGCGGGGCAGGCGGCGCAGCAGCAACCGGGGCTCGAAGCCGGGCAGGTCGGCCAGGATGCCGCTGAGCTGGCGGATCGGCTCCAGGTCGAGCAGGGGCCCACCGCCCTCAAACGCCGCCGCCCCCAGCTCCCGCCGTTCCCGCAGACCGGGGGGCAGCAGGGGAGGGGGCAGTCGGCGGCCGATTCGCAGGGTGGTGCGCCAGGCCAGGTCGTCCATCCGTGCCACCAGCGCCTCCACCAGCTGCTGGCGCAGCAGGCCGCCATGGGGGGAGAAGAGGAAATCGAGCACTTGATCGAGCAGACCGTCGAGGTCGAGCTGGTCCTGCAGCGAGGCGCTTGCCACCAGGTTTTCCAACCGCTGCCAGCGGAATTCATCGCCGTCGAAGAGCATCTCCCGCAGGCTGCGGCGCAGCTCCGGATCGGGATCCTCCATCAGGCGGCGGGCGAAGTAGGGGTAGGCGGCTCCGAGGATCTTGAAGTTGGGATCCACGCTCAGGGCGATGCCTTCGAGCGTGACCAATGAGCGGATGATCAGGGCGTAGTAGGGCGGTACACGGAAGGGGAAGCGATACATCACCCCACTCAGATCATCGGTAACCGCCTTGAAGTCCATCCGGCTTACGCCCATCTCAAGGGCCTGGCCGAAGACCGCCTCGAAGGCCGGCACGATCGGCGCCAGATCAACCTCCTCATCCAGGAAGCCAAGGGAGACGAAGTCTTTGGAGAGCGAGTTGAAATCGCGGTTCACCAGGTGCACCACCGCCTGGATCAGGCCGGTGCGCGCCTCGCGGCTCACCTCGCTCATCATGCCGAAGTCGAGGTAGGCCAGGCGGCCATCGGGCAGGGCCAGCAGGTTGCCGGGATGGGGGTCGGCGTGGAAGAAACCATGCTCAAGAAGCTGCTGCAGGCTGCAGTTCACACCCACCTGCACCATGTCGTCGGGATCGACGCCGATCGCCCGCACGGCCTCGAGGTTGGTGAGCTTGGTGCCCTCGATCCATTCCATCGTCAGCACGCGGCGGCTGGTGGCGTGCCAGTGGATCACGGGCACGGCGATGCGTGGATTGTGGGCGTGCAGTTTGCGGAACTTTTCAGCGTTACCCCCCTCATTGATGTAGTCCATCTCCTCAAAAACCCGGCGACCCAGCTCGTCGATCAGGGCCACCAGGTCGGAGCGGATCAGGCGGACATTGCGGTTCAGCCAGGCGGCAATGTTGCGCACGATGTAGAGATCGAGCGTGATCTGCTCGCGCAGGCCTGGTCGCTGCACCTTCACCGCCACCCGCTGGCCATCGCGCAGCACCCCCCGGTGCACCTGGCCGAGGGAGGCGGCGGAGATCGGCTCCCGGTCGAGTTGGGCGTAAACGGCCTCGATCGGCTGGCCGAGGTCTTCCTCGATGCAGGCCATCGCCAGGCCGCTGTCGAAGCCCGGCAGCTGGTCCTGCAGCTGGGCCAGCTCGTCGAGCAGGAGCGGCGGAATGATGTCGGGGCGGGTGGAGAGGGCCTGGCCGGCCTTGATGAAGGCGGGTCCGAGCGCCGCCAGCAACTCGGCGCATTCGCGGGCGCGGCTGCGGGCTCGCTCCGGGTTGGCCAGGGCGCCGCTGAAGCGATCGATTGCCACCGCGACCAGGTACAGGGCGATCGGGATCAGGGTCTGGCGCAGGCGACGCAGCAACCGCTCCGGGTGGCCGGCGTAGATGCGCGTGATCGCCGCCGGGTCGTAGGCCATCAGGCCGGCGGCTTCGAGGAAATCGCCCAGTTCGTCCGGCTTGCCCGGCAAGGCGTGCAGGGGCGCGGCCGGATCGGTGGAGGCGGGGATGCTGGGCTCGATCGGTGGCGGGTCCGCCATCGGATCCGCCCCGAACACGGCGGCCCGCATGGCGGCCAGGGCGGATTCAGCGGCGGTGTGGCTCATCGGCGGGGCGGAACGGATCGCGACAGAATCGCGATAAGGACCGCGATTCTGTCGCCCGCCCGCCGGCCTCAGTGGGTCCGTGCGTCCGGGCGGGTCCGGCGACGGCTGCGGCGCAGTCGGCGGCTCCACGCCAGGGTCAGGCCGACACCGGCGACAGGCAGGGGCCCGGGCACGGGCACCTGGCGCAGGCTGAAGACCCCCTGGCGCTCCGTGTCTGGGTCGAAGGAGAAGTTGGGGGGCACCGAATGGAAGTCCATGTCCACCACCGGGTTGAGGAAGGTGGCGGTGAAGATGTTGGAGTAACTGCCGTCGGCATAGCTGACGTTGAAGCCGTGGGAGGTCATCGGCTTTGCGCCGGGGCGCACCAGGTTGTCGCTTGAGAAGCCCGCGTTGCCGGGGATTGACGAGCCGAGGGGCAGGAGTGCGGAAATGGCTATGCCATTGCGTTGGCCGCTGGCTTCGAGGATCGTGAAGAAACCCTTGCTATCCGGTATGTCGGTGGTGCGCAGCCGGCCCGCTGACACCACGGATCCGTAGGGCGGAGTGTCGGGTGCATTGAAGCTCCACTCCCAGACCAGGGCCCGGGCCATGCCCGCCTGCAGCAGGCCGGTGGCCCCCAGCAGCAGGGCGCACCGGGCAGCAGTATGTCGACGGCTGCGACGGGCCTGTCCAGCTTTTCTGCAGTCGAAGTTTCTGCGGTCGAAGAGCATGGCGTAACCAGCCAGAGGTATCGCTCCAAAGGGTAGGCAGCTTCAGCGGCATCCCCAGCACACCCATGGATTTCCTTCCCCTGGACGCCCCCCGCCGCTACGGTCGGGTCCGCCCGTGGCGGCCGCCGTGCTCACCGGTCTGCACCTTGAGAACATCGCCCTGATCGAGCGGCTTGAGCTCGCCTTCGAGTCGGGTTTCACCGTGCTCACCGGCGAGACCGGCGCCGGCAAGTCGATCCTGCTCGATGCCCTCGATGCCCTGCTCGGCGGCGCCCAGGGGAGCCAGGGGGCGCGCCTGTTGCGCCGTGGTGCGTCCCGGGGTCGCATCGAGGCGGCCTTCACCCTCACCCCCCCGCTCGCCGAATGGTTGGCCGCCCAGGAGCTGGAGGCCGACGAGGACGAACTGCTGCTCAGCCGCGATTGGCGCCTGCAGGAGGAGCGTCTCAGCAGCCGCCACCGGCTCAATGGCGTGGCGATCAGCCGCGCCCAGGTGCTGGAGCTGCGGCCCTTGCTGCTGGATCTCACCGTGCAGGGTCAGACCCAGCAGCTGGCGCGGCCGGGTCAACAGCGCCGCTGGCTCGATCGCTTCGCGGGCGAGGCGCTGCTGGCGGAGCTGGAGGGGGTGCGCCGGGCCTTCCGCAGCTGGCGCGAGGCCGCCCGGGCGCTGGCGGAGGCGGAGGCGGATCGGGAACGGCTGGAGCGCGAGCGGCTTCGGGAGGAACAGCTGCTGGAAGACCTGGAGGCCGCCGGCCTCGATGATCCCGAGGAGCTGGCCCGGCTGCAGGCGGAGCAGGACCGGCTGGCCCATGGCGTGCGCCTCCAGGAGGGGATCGCCACCGTGTTGGGACGGCTGCTGGAGGGGGAGGAGTCGGCGCCCGCCGCCCTCGACCACCTGTCGGCCTGTGAGCAGGAGCTCCAGCAGATGGCCGCCCTCGATCCCGCCGCCGCCCCCCTGCTGGACACCTGCACCGGCGCCCTGCTCGGCCTGCAGCAGCTCGGCCGCGACCTCGACCGCTACGGCGCCTCCCTCGACAGCGAGCCCGGCCGCCTCGCCGAGCTGCAGGAACGCATCGCCGACCTGCGCAGCCTCGAGCGCCGCCACGGCCTGGCCCTCTCCGATCTGATCGACCGCCGCGACCGCCTGCGGGAGAGCCTCGCCCCCGGGGGCGCTGAGGCCTCCCTGGCGCTCCTGCGGGAGGCGGAGGAGGGGGCGCGCCGCGACCGTGACCGCCACAACAGCGCCCTGGGCCGCCGCCGCGCCGCCGCCGCCCGCGCCCTGGAGGAGCAGCTGCTGGCGGCGCTGCGGCCGATGGGCCTGGCCAATGTGCGCTTCGCCGTGGCCCTTGAACCCGCCGAGCCTGGCGAGGAGGGGGCCGACGCGGTGCAGTTCCGCTTCAGCGCCAACCCCGGCCAACCGCTCGCGCCCCTGGCGGAGGTGGCCTCCGGCGGTGAGATGAGCCGCTTCCTGCTCGCCCTCAAGACCTGCCTGGCGGCGGCCGATCCCCACGTCACCCTGCTGTTCGACGAGATCGATACGGGCGTCAGCGGCCGGGTGAGCGGGGCGATGGCGGAGTTGCTGCAGCGGCTCGGCGCCTCGCGCCAGGTGTTCTGCGTCACCCACCAACCCCTGGTGGCCGCCGCCGCCGACCACCACTTCCGGGTCGCCAAGGAGGTGGAAGACGGCCACACCCACACGCGAGTGTCCCGACTGCGGGACGTTGGCGAACGGCAGGCGGAACTGGCGGAACTGGCGGGGGGCGACGCCGAGGAGGCCCGCAGCTTCGCCGCCAGCCTGCTGGAGCGCCGCGAGCCCGGCCCCAGGCGCGTCGCCTGAACCCCCTCGGCGGGAGCCGCCGATAGACTCGCCAGCTGTCGAATGCCCCCCATGCCCCGCGCCCGCGCCGGGTCCACAGCCAGCAACGGCAACGGCAAGGGAGCGGCCGAGCCGCACCAGGCGCTCAGCGGCGGATCGCTGGAGGACGTGATCCGCGTGCGCGGGGCCCGCCAGCACAACCTGCGCAACGTTGACCTCACGATCCCGCGCAACCGCCTGGTGGTGTTCACCGGTGTGAGCGGCAGCGGCAAGAGCTCCCTGGCCTTCGACACGATCTTTGCCGAGGGCCAGCGCCGTTACGTCGAGAGCCTGTCGGCCTACGCCCGCCAATTCCTCGGCCAGGTCGACAAGCCGGATGTGGACGCGATCGAGGGGTTGTCGCCCGCGATCTCGATCGACCAGAAGTCCACCAGCCACAACCCCCGCTCCACCGTCGGCACGGTGACGGAGATCCAGGACTACCTACGCCTGCTGTTCGGCCGCGCCGGCGAACCCCACTGCCCCCAGTGCGAGCGCTCGATCCGCCCCCAGACCATCGATGAGATGGTCGACCAGATCCTCACCCTGCCGGAGGGCACCCGCTACCAGCTGCTGGCACCGGTGGTGCGGGGCAAGAAGGGCACCCACGTGAAGCTGATCTCCGGCCTGGCGGCGGAGGGCTTCGCCCGCGTGCGCATCAACGGAGAGGTGCGCGAGCTCGCCGACAACATCGAGCTCGACAAAAACCACGCCCACAACATCGAGGTGGTGGTTGACCGGCTGGTGGCCCGCGAGGGGGTGCAGGAGCGCCTCACCGATTCTCTGGCCACCGCCCTCAAGCGGGGCGAGGGGCTGGCGCTGGTGGAGGTGGTGCCCAAGGCCGGTGAGGAGCTGCCGGAGGGCCTGGAGCGCGAACGCCTCTACTCCGAAAACTTCGCCTGCCCGGTGCACGGGGCGGTGATGGAGGAGCTCTCGCCGCGATTGTTCTCCTTCAACAGCCCCTACGGCGCCTGCTCCGATTGCCACGGCATCGGCCACCTGCGCACCTTCACTGTGGAGCGGGTGGTGCCCGATCCCAGCCTGCCGGTGTATGCGGCGATCGCCCCCTGGAGCGACAAGGACAACTCCTACTACTTCTCCCTGCTCTATTCGGTGGGCGAGGCCTTCGGCTTCGAGCTCAAGACCCCCTGGAACCAGCTCAGCGAGGAGCAGCGCCAGGTGTTGCTGCACGGCTCAGGGGAGCCGATCAAGATCCAGGCCGACAGTCGCTACCGCAAGGGGGCCGGGTACGAGCGGCCGTTCGAGGGGGTGCTGCCGATCCTGGAGCGCCAGCTGCGTGACGCCAGCGGTGAGGCGATTCGCCAGAAGCTGGAGAAGTATCTGGAGATGGTGCCCTGCGCCACCTGCCGCGGCCTGCGCCTGCGGCCCGAGGCCCTGGCGGTGAAGGTGGGGCCCTACCGGATCCATGAGCTCACCTGCGTCAGCGTGGGGGAAACGCTGCAGCGGATCGAGGCGTTGATGGGGGTGGGCGCGAGTGAGGGCAGTGCGCCGCTGCTGAGCCCCCGCCAGATCCAGATCGGCGACCTGGTGCTGCGGGAGATCCGCATGCGCCTGCGCTTCCTGATCGATGTGGGGCTCGACTACATCACCCTCGACCGTCCGGCGATGACCCTCTCCGGCGGCGAAGCGCAGCGCATCCGCCTCGCCACCCAGATCGGTGCCGGCCTCACGGGTGTGCTCTACGTGCTCGACGAACCGAGCATCGGCCTGCACCAGCGCGACAACGACCGCCTGCTGGCCACCCTGGTGCGCCTTCGCGACCTGGGCAACACCCTGATCGTGGTGGAGCACGACGAGGACACCATCCGCGCCGCCGACCACATCGTCGACATCGGCCCGGGGGCGGGCGTGCATGGCGGCCGCATCGTGGCGGAGGGCAGCCTGGCGGATCTGCTGGCGGCTGAGGACTCTCTCACCGGTGCCTACCTGAGCGGCCGGCGCTCCATCCCCACCCCGGCCGAGCGGCGCGGCGGCGGCAGCCGTTGCCTGAGCCTCTGCCATGCCACCCGCAACAACCTGCGCGACATCAGCGTCGACATCCCCCTGGGCCGCCTGGTCTGCGTGACCGGTGTGAGCGGCAGCGGCAAGAGCACGCTGGTGAACGAACTGCTCCATCCCGCCCTCGAACACCGCCTGGGCCTGAAGGTGCCCTTCCCGTCCGGATTGGAGGATCTGCGCGGCGTCCAGGCGATCGACAAGGTGATCGTCATCGATCAATCGCCGATCGGCCGCACCCCCCGCTCCAACCCCGCCACCTACACCGGCGCCTTCGATCCGATCCGGCAGGTGTTCGCCGCCACCGTGGAGGCCAAGGCCCGCGGCTATCAGGTGGGTCAGTTCAGTTTCAACGTCAAGGGAGGGCGCTGCGAGGCCTGCGGCGGCCAGGGGGTGAACGTGATCGAGATGAACTTCCTGCCCGATGTTTATGTGCAGTGTGAGGTCTGCAAGGGGGCCCGCTACAACCGCGAAACCCTGCAGGTCACCTACCGGGGCCACACGATCGCCGAGGTGCTGGAGATGACGGTGGAGCAGGCCGCCGAGGTGTTCTCGGCCATCCCCCAGGCCGCCGATCGCCTGCGCACGTTGGTGGATGTGGGCCTGGGGTACATCAAGCTCGGCCAGAGCGCCCCCACCCTCTCCGGCGGCGAAGCGCAGCGGGTCAAGCTGGCCACCGAGCTCAGTCGCCGCGCCACCGGCAAAACGCTGTATCTGATCGACGAACCCACCACGGGCCTCAGCTTCTACGACGTCCACAAGCTGATGGATGTGATCCAGCGCCTGGTGGACAAGGGCAACTCGATCCTGGTGATCGAGCACAACCTCGATGTGATCCGCTGCGCCGACTGGATCATCGACCTCGGTCCCGAGGGGGGCGACAAGGGGGGCGAGCTCGTTGCCTGCGCCACCCCCGAGGAGCTGGCCGACCATCCCACCAGCCACACCGGCCGCTACCTGCGCCAGGTGCTCGCCCAGCATCCGCCCCAGCCACGGCTCGAGGCCGACCCCGGTGTCCAGCAGCCCGAACCCGAGCCGGTCTGAGCCGATGGCGGCCTTCCCCGAGCGGCTCGATCTCTATGGCCAGGCCCTGGCCCGCTGGCTGCATCAGCAAGGTCCGCTGCGGCTGATCGTGCGCATGCCCGGCAACATCGGGGATGCCCTGATCTGGCGCGGCACCGCCGACCTGTTCGAGCGCCACCGCATCGACGCCGAGCGGATTGACCATCGCCAGGCCCTCGACGGCCCCCATCCCGACACCACCCTGGTGATCCCCGGCAGTGGCGCCCTCACCCGCCTCTGGCACGAGTGGCTGCCGGAGCTGATCGAGCAGGCGGCCGCCCAGTACCGCCAGGTGGTGGTGCTCGCCTCCGACTACGACCCCGATGTGCCTGGGGTGGCCCGCGCCCTGGCGCTGCCCAACGTGTGGGCCATTGCCCGCCAGCCCCTTTCCTACGCCGCCATCCGCCCCTTCGGCCGCGCCGTGCTGATGCCCGATCCAGCCCTCTGGTGCCGCCGCTTCCATCCGGCCTCCCCCGCCCCGCCGGCCGCGGCTGCCGCCAACGCCGACCACGGGGATCCGGAAGAGCCGCTGCTGCTGGCCCTGCGCACCGACCGCGGCTCCTGCCTGGCCGATCTGCCCCTGCGCCCCGATCCGCAGCGCAACCGGGATCTCTCGCGGGTGGCCCCCGATCTCGACGCCTTCCTCGACGCCGTCGATGCCGCCGCCCATGTGGTCACCGACCGGCTGCACATCGCGGTGTCGGCGGTGATGCTCGGCAAGCGGCTCTCCTGGATCGATCCGTACGACCGCAAGATCTCCAGCTACCTCGCCTTTGCCTTCGAGGAGCCCCAGCGCCGCCGTTGCGCCCCGCTGGCTCTGGAGGAGCTGCAGGAGCGGGGCTGGCTGGTGGCGAAGGAGGGCTGAGCCATGGCGCGCATCCACGGCCTCACCCTCATCCGCGACGAGTGGCCCCTGGCCCTGCTCTCGATCAACCACGCCCTGCTGCACCACGTGGACCGGCTCCACTGCGCCGTGCAGGTCAGCAGCGACGCCACGTTGGAGGGGGTGCAGCAGCTGAGGGGGTTCTGGGGGGAGCGGCTCACGGTGGTGGAGATCCGTACCCCCGCCTACCTGCAGGAGGCGATCGTGGCCACGTTGGTGCGGCAGCTGGCGGCCGCGGCCGCTCCGGGCGATTGGCTGTATGTGTTCGACGCCGATGAGTTCGCCGTCACCCCCTCGGCGCTGCCCCTGCGGGAGCAGATCGCTCTCCAGCCGAGCGACCACCAGGAGCTGCGCTACCCGGTGTGGAACTGGATCGCCCCCGTTGATTTCGACGACTGGGACCTGGCCTCCTACGGCCGGATCCGGCACCGGGCCCTGCCCTGCGTGTTCCTCTCCCTGCCGCCGCACATCCTGGCCGAGGAGATCGGCCGCGGCTTCGTCAACTACTTCGATCTGCCCTTCTACGACAAGGGATTGTTCCGCCTTGATGCCCTGCGGGAGCGTTGGCTGGGTCCCGGTGCCCATCGCCTCAGGCCGCCGGCCGCCCTGCTGCGCCCCTCCGCCGAGCTGTCGCCCGCCGCCTTCCAAGCCATCCACCTGCCCCTGCTCAGCCGCCGCCGCCTGGAGTGCCGCCTGGCCCAGGCCCGCAATCTCATGGCCCAGGGTTTTCCCTTCCACCACGGCTGGCAGAGCCGCATGCTGCTGGATCTGGAGGCCTCCCAGGAGCTCGATGCCTTCTGGCGCCGCCACGCCATCGGCCCCGGGACCACCTCGGCTGCCCCGGGCCTGCCCTGCTTTGAGGAAAGCGATCTGTTCGCCACCGCCCTCGAGCCCGCCCTGGCCCTCTCCCTCTCCCTGCTCGATGCCACCCCCGCCACCGATCCACCCCTGCCCCTCTCGGAGGAGGCGTGCCTGCGCACCATCCACCAGCTGCAGAACCAGCTCAAGGATCTGCATCGCGATCTGATGCGCCATGGCGTGAACCAGGTGGCGGCCCAGTGGTATGGATCGGGCGCTTCGGTGAGCCCGCCGTAGCATCCAACCTCCGGTCGCCCCCGTGGTCGTCCCCCGGCCGTCTCCCGATGCCCCTGCCGTTCTCCCTCCGCCGCCCCCTCCTGGCCTGGCTGCTCGGGCTCGCCGCTCCGCTGGCCTGGATGCCGCCGGCCGCCGCCCTGGAGCGGGTGGAGCTGCAGCTGCCCCTGCTCGATCTGGTTTTTAACGTCAGGGTGAGCGAGCTGGGTGATCCCAAAGCCCTCGCCAACGGCAGCAGCGACCTGGCGGAGATCGACCGCGCCACCGATGGGGCCCTCGGCCGTCGCATCACCGAGCTGTTCGCCGCGCCCCTGCCGGTCACCACCAAGGCGCTGGTGCGCAATGCCGTGGGCACGCCGATGTTTGAGCAGGCCCTGTTGATGGCCTCCACCATCGGCTCGATCGATGGCGTGGCCCCCGACCTCGACGGCAGTGACCTCGCGGCTGCCCTGCAGCGGGCCTCCGCCTCCGGGCCCCTCACCCTGCAGTCGCTGCTGCAAGCCCTCCCGGGCCAGTCAGCCACGATCAACCTGGAGAAGGCCCTGCTGGGGCTGCGGCGGCTCGCCAACCAGTTCCGCCACGCCCAGGAGATTGTCGCCACCCTGCCGCCCACTCCCACCCTTTCCACCAACGATGCGCTAGGCCCCCTGCCCACGGTGCGCAGCACGGCGCAGATCCCGGTGCGCCATCGGACCGAGCCGCTGCAGATGGTGGTGATCCGGCCGGAGCAGAAGGCGAATGGCCGGCTGGTGGTTATTTCCCACGGGCTCTGGGATGGGCCGGCGAGTTTCGAAGGCTGGGCCACCTACCTGGCCAGCCGCGGTTACACGGTGGTGCTGCCCCTCCACCCGGGCAGCGACAGCAGCCAGCAGCAGGCCATGCTCTCCGGCAAGCTGCCGCCGCCGGGCCCCCAGGAGCTGCGGATGCGGCCCTTGGATGTGAGTGCCGTCATCGATGCGGTGGGTACGGGCGACGTGGCCGGTCTCAGTGGGGTCGACCACAAGCGGGTGGTGGTGTTCGGCCACTCCTGGGGAGCCACCACCGCCATGCAGCTGGCCGGCGCCACCCCCAGTTCGCGGCGCCTGAAGGAGCGCTGCCTCAACCCGGCTGACCCGGATCGCAACCTCAGCTGGGTGCTCCAGTGCAGCTTCCTCGACGCCGCGGACCGGGCTTCCCTCGCCGATCCGCGGGTGGTGGCCATTGCGGCCGTGAGCCCGCCGCTCAACCTGATCTTTGACCACGGGGCCGGCGAGAAAATTAACGCCCGGGTGTTGCTGATCACCGGCAGCCGCGACTGGGTGGTGCCCTCTGGCCCGGAGGCGATCCGCCGCTTCCGCAGGCCCGCCGTGGCCGGCCACCAGCTGGTGGTGGCCAGCGGCGGCGACCACTTCAACCTGCGCGGCCACGGCGATGGAGGCCCCCTGCGGGCCCTGCTGCTCCGTTGGGTGGATGCCGCCTTCGCCGCCGGCGCCGCCCTGCCCCCCGCCCCCGGCGCCACCCCGCTGCTCTCCCCCACCGACTGGGGCGACGATGAGATCCCGCTGGTGTTGGTTCCGGTCGGTTCGCTGCAGCCTTGAGGGTCTCCAGCGAACTGGCAGGGCCAGTTCCGTTTCAGAAGCGGGAGCCTGGCGTCTGCAGGAAGGCCAGCTCCCGCGCACTCGACTCCCGTCCCAGGAGCGCGTTGCGGTGAGGGAAGCGGCCAAAGCGGGCGATCACATCCCGATGCCGGCGGGCGAAGTCGGCGGTGCGGGGATCGCTGAACCGCCCGAACAGCGGCAGCGCCGTCTCCTGCACCGCAAGGTCTTCGCTGTGCATCAGTGGCATCAGCCAGAACTGCCGTCGCGCCTGCTCAGGCTCCGCCCCGACCCAGCCCAGCTCCACAGCCTTCAGGCTCAGCGCCAGGGCCTGGGGATCGCCGGCGAAGGCCATGGCGGTATCGCGCCAGATCTGGCGCGGGAACTGATCCAGCAGCAGCACCAACGCCAGGGCTCGGGCCGCTTCCGTGCCCCAGGCGTCGAGCTCACCGGCGATCGCCCGCTGCGTCAGGCCGAGGAATCGTTCCCGCAGCAGGGCATCAAAGGCCGAGTCCTTGGCGAACCACTGGCGCGGCCGGCTCTGCACGAACCAGAACTCCAGAACCTCGCTGGCCTTGTTCCGAGCACCATCCATCAGAGCAGGGCCTGCATACTGGCCACCTTGCCCCCATTGTGGAAGCCGCTGCCCGGCCGCGCTGCCTTGTCGGTGTTTCCGCTGCTGGTGATTGGGCGTGGCCTGGCGATCCAGGTGCTCACCGGGCTGGTGAAGCCCCTGCTGCTCGACCCTGTCCATGAGCCGCGGCTTGATGCCCTGGTGTAGAAGGTGCTGCGCCAGGTGAGCCTCGCCCTGGGATGGGTGCTGGTGCAAACCCATTGCTGATTTTAAATCATGTAGTCAAAGCGCAGTCGACAGGTTGTCCCGCACCGGCTTACACTTTGGCCGAAAATTGTGGCCATCGCCAGCCGCCAGACCCGATGGCCCTTGAACGGACGACCCCTTGGCTGTGAACCGCCAAGTCATGGCTCGTCTGCTCCTGATGGTCGGAGTTGGGGCGGCGTTTGTTGCAGCCTGGCAGCACTACAGAACCATCCCGCTGCTGGTCCTGGGCCAGCCCAAGTCGGTGGGTCTGCTGCAGCGGGAACAGGAAGCTCCCTTTTTTCGCCATCTGGCCGACACCACAGATCTGCCGTTGACGATCACCTATCAAACGGCTGATTCCTTTGGCTTGAAGGATTCCCACCAGCTGGAGGTTCTCCGCGATGGGCGCGTGGATATCGTTTCTCTGCGTTTCATGCAGAACATCGCCAAGGAGCCGGCCCTGGAGGGCCTGGATTTGCCGGGCATGATTCCAGACTTCCAGCAGGCCCGTCGGGTTGCCCAGGCCTATGGCCCCACGCTGGACCGCTATCTGCAGGACAGCTTCGGAGCCAAGCTGCTTGGGCTATGGAGTTTCGGTCCCCAGGTCATGGTCTGCCGAAGCCCTCTGGGGAAGCTGAGTGATCTCAAGGGACGAAAGGTGAGGATCGCTAGCCCTGGTTTGGCACAGTTGATTGCCGAGATTGGTGGAATCCCTGCGATTCTTCCCTTTGAAGACACCAAGAAAGCTCTGGAGCTTGGGCTGGTCGACTGCGCCGTGACCAGTGCCGCGTCCGCCAACTTCGCCGGCTGGACGGAGTACACCCGCTACTATTTTCCACTCGCCTTTCAATTCGGCTTTAACGGCTACGCCATCTCCCTGGCCAAGTGGAGGGGGTTGCGGCCTGAGGAGCAGGATCGCCTGGCGAAGGCCTTCAGGGCGTTTAGTGTGAAGTTGTGGCGCTATTCCGAAAACCTGCAAAGGGAGTCGGAAAGCTGCATTTTAGGCGGACCCTGTCGTCAGCTGAATCCCTCTGCCCTGCGCCGTGTTCCGGTCAGCAGCCAGGACGTTCAGCTTCTGCAGCGGATCTCCCGGGAGGTCGTCCTGCCCAGCTGGTCCGCCCGCTGCGAAGCGCATCGTCCGGGCTGTCGTCCCACATGGGACGCGATCGTGGCGCCCGTGACGGGATTCGTCCGTCCTGCCCAGCCGCTTCCGTGATGCCCAGTCGCCTTGCCGATGGCAGCCCTGCTGAGCGCCGCTCCATCACCCTGCCGCTTCAGAGTGCGGGCCTGCTTTCAGCGTTGATCTTCCTGATCAGCTCCATCTTTGAAGTACTGGTGATCAATAATCTATATGAATCAGAGCATATTCTCATTGCCCTGCTGTTGGTCGTGCTCTCGCTCTGGGCCTTCCTGGAGGTGGCCCTGATCGGCCGGCGGGCCATCGTGCCGCCTCTGCGGTTCCTCAAGCTGCTGCTGGCCAGTCAGATCGTCTTGATCCTGGTCCGTCATGCTGGCGACTTTTCGTCCCGTGCAGCGGCTTTATCCAGTGCTGCGGTTCCGGTTCAGTCCCCGCAATTCGGTCTGGCCACCGTGTTCCTGCCGATCGATGTGCTGCTGTTTCTGGCGATCAGCCGCTGCTTGATCGACGCGTTCGCCTACGCGGAGCGTCGCCGCACGAAGCAATTGCAGCGTCAGTTGGTCATCCTTCAGAAGACCAAGGCAGAGCTGCAGGCAAGTGAACGGCGGTATCGGCTGATTGCCAACAATGTGGATGATGTGATCTGGACCCTGGATTCCCAGGGACTGTTCACCTTCATCAGCCCATCCCTGAAAACCCTTCTGGGCTATGGGGATGAGCAGTGGATCGGCAAACCCCTGATCAGTCTGCTGACTCCAGCTTCGGCCGCCTCCCTGCAGGGTGCCCTCACGCAGTGGCTCGAGCATCGGCAACCCGTCAATCCCCTGCTGCCGTCCTACCGGGCGGAACTCGAGCATCTCCATCTCGATGGTTCCCGGCTCTGGACCGAGATCACCATGACGCCCTTGCGTGAGAAGGAGGGGCCGCTGATGGGTTTTGTTGGTGTCACGCGGGATATCCGCATTCATAAGCTCTATGAGCGCAAGCTCAGCGAGGCTCGCGATGCCACCGAAAAGGCCAACAGCGCTCTGCTCTCCGCCAACGCGTTGCTGCACGGTCGTGCCATCACAGATGGGCTCACAGGGCTCTTGAACCGCCGTCATTTCGAGGAGATCCTGCGGGCGCAGATGAAGGCGAGTGTTGAGCATGGGACGAGCCTGTCTCTCCTGGTGATTGATGTGGATAACTTCAAGGAGATCAATGATGGACTGGGTCACACTCTGGGGGACAAGATTCTGATTGAGGTGTCCCACTTACTAGCGGCCAGCCTGCGTGAGGCTGATCGACTGGCTCGCTGGGGAGGTGATGAATTCATCATGGTGATGCCGCGGGTGCAGCCTGGCGAGGCTCTCCAGGCGGCGAACCGTCTGTGCGAGAGCGTCTCCGGCCACCCATTCCCTGGGGGTTGGGTGGTCACGCTGAGCATCGGCGTGGCGGAGCTTCGTGGGCACGAGAGCCTTGACCAGTGGTTTGACCGTGCCGATGCCGCGCTCTATGCCGTGAAGAATGCAGGGCGCAACGCCGCCAGGCTCAGCGCCTGATCCGACCGGGCAGCGTCACGGGGCAGGCAACACGAGCAGCAGTAAGCGGTTGCCCTCGGGATCGAGCAGCCAGGCCTCGGCGCCGAATGGTTCCTGTCGCGGTGGATTCTCCACGCTGGCGCCCAGCTCCAGGGCTGTGCTGATCCAGGCGTGGAGCCCGGCAAGGGCGCCTGTTGCCTCCGCCGGGCGTTGCAGGCAGAGGGCGAGGCGACCCTGCTGGTGCGGTTGCGGCCGGCTCCTGGATGGGGAGTACACCTCCAGCCAGCCACCGGCGGGCCACGGAACCCGCCAGTGGGTGCCGCTGAGGCCCGGCTGCGGCTCCACGTTCAGCAGAGCGCCATAGAACCGCGCCAAGGCGGCGGGATCGTCGGCGGCCAGAACAAGCGAGCCCGTGATCGAGCCGGTGATGGCTGGCTCCTCTGGTTCTGGCATCCCCGATCAGCTGCTGAGTGCTGCGGGGCGCCTGACCGGACGGATGCTGCTGACGGCACCACTGGGGCCGCGGCGCACTCGCACCCGAACCGTGCCATGGGCCGGCCCCATGAGCTGAATCAAGGCCTCACGGGCCTCGTGCTGCAGTTCCTCAAGAGTCGGAGCGGTGATGTGGATGGGCAGGGACTCGGCCTGGGCTTCCAGGTGGCCGGGGCGTTCAGCCAGAACGCGGAACACGACCTCTCGCATGTGGGGTATCTCTTTCTTCCGTCTCCATCCTTGGCGTGCTGGGGCGAGAGCGCAGGTACGGCCGGATACGGGGAACCGTCCCTGCGGGCACCTCCCCTTGTCGTCTCAGGAGAGCCAGCCCCGCCCAGCTGCCAGCCGTGCGGCTTCCTGCACGGCCGTGATGCAGCGCAGGGCCCGGCGTTTGGCATCGTCCTGGCCCTGGGCCCGCAGCAGGTAGCCCTCGATCGCTTCCGGCGTTTCGATCAGCGCCAGCAGACCCGTGGTGCGCGCCCCCAGGGAGCCATCAGCCAGCAGACGGCTCACCAGGCCGTGCTCCCACAGCTGCTCCCCGGTGGAACCGGGAGCAAACAGCTCCTGACGCAGCACGCCCAGCAGCGACTGCTTGAGCGCATCGAGCTGGCCCGGCCGCAGCCGGCGGCTGTTGGGCAGGCCCGCCGCAGGACCGGCCGGGATCGCGGTGGGGATCGCAGCGGCGCGATCGGGGGTGTGCTCCACGCTCCAGCTCAGGCCGGTGCCAGGCAGCCCCACGGTGGTGCGGGGCCCACCCCTGCGGTTCACCGGAACATTGAAGGAAGCCCCGCGCCCACCGACGGAGATTGAGCTCAGTCCACCGCTGGAGAAGTTGAACCTCAGCGGACCCAGGCGGGCGGAGCGGCGAAAGCGGAAGCCCATGGCGATCAGCGGGTTGGCTTGCTGCCTTAGCAGTACGCCCTAAAGGCGTGGCACTGAGTGGGGTGACAATCATCAGACCTCACCAGCGTTGCTCTGACCTCCTCCCGATCGACCCTGCTGATTCGCCCCTTTGTGGCAACCGACTGGCCGGCGGTGTGGGCGCTGCTGGAGCCGGTGTTCCGCGCCGGTGAAACCTTTCCCCACGACCCGGCCATCAGCGAGGCCGAGGCCCAGCTGGCCTGGGTGGAGCAGAGCCAGGCGGTGATGGTGGCTCTGGATCCGGCCGGAGCGCTGGTGGGCACCTATTACCTGAGGCCCAACTCCCTCGCTCTCGGCGCCCATGTGGCCAATGCCGGCTACGTGGTGGCCCAGCACTGCCGCCGCCAGGGAATCGGCAGCCGCCTCTGTCAGCACTCCCTGCAGGCGGCCCGGTGGCTGGGGTTCCGGGCGATGCAGTTCAACCTGGTGGTGAGCACCAACACCGCCGGCCTCCGCTGTTGGCAGCGCAACGGCTTTCAGGTGGTGGGTACCCTACCGGGGGCATTCCTCCACAAGCGGTTGGGTTATGTGGACGCCCTGGTGATGGTCCAGTGCCTGCAGGAGGTGCCGAAGCCATGAAGGTGTTGCCGCTGCGGCTGCAGGCCAGCTGCGCTTGGTCGGTGCGACTCAGGCCACGGCGATCCACGGTGAGCCGGAGACCCTCAGCCTCTCCGGCACCCTCTCGCCCGATGGGTCCCACCTGCACATCGCCATCGCCGACAGCCGGATCCGGCCACGGGTTATGCCGAGCTGCGAATCAGTCCTCAGGCTCCGGACTGAGGGGCGGCAGCCGCCTCTCCACCTGCAGGAAGACCAGCCAGGCCGCCCCGGCACTGATGCCGCCGGTCCAGTCGTTGCGCAGCAGCTCCACCACTGCCACCGTGCTGGCGCCGATGCGCAGGCCGCGCAGAAGAAAGCGGCCCAGCTTCTCTAGCGGCTCCCGGTTCACCGTCATCAGCTGGGGCCAGCGCAGAGGTGCTTCAGGTTGACGGAAGGGCGGCGGGGTGTACACGGTCGCACCAGGCCATTCGACATTCGTGAATAGCGCAGATAGAACCCTCGGGCGTGGTTGCTCCCGCCGCTGTCTCAGGCTTCCGAGGCAGCCGGCGGCAACAACCGCTCAATCGCTTCATGGGGAACACCTACGTGATGGGCGATCAGCAGCACCAGTTGCTCCAAGCGAACGAGGCGCTGCTCCAGGACCTGGAGCGCTGTAGGCGATCACGTCGTTGCCCTCGCCTGGGCAGAGCACCACGGTGCGCGAGACCATTTGGCGCTCATTGGCCAAGGCCCTCTGCTGCGGGCAGCGGTTCAAGGCGGCGTTGCCGCAGTCGAAACCTTCCAACTGATGCTGCGGAGCTAGGGACTCAGTCGTGCGGATGCCAGAGCTGCGCTGTGGCGGCTTGGCGAGCCCCCAGTCTGGGGGGCGGCACCGACAGAGCCTTGGTCTTGGTACGAAAGACCAAGGCTCAGAGCAGATCATTCCCAGCCCCTCACTCCCCCAGCGCCGCCGCCACCGCCGTCTGAAACACCGACTCCTCTGGGGTGAGGCCGGTCCAGCGTTCGAAGATCTCCATCGCCAGCTGCACCAGCATCTCCACCCCATCCACCACCGGGCAGCCCCGCTCGCGGGCCGTGGCCAGAAACGGGGTGATGCGCGGGTTGGTGATCACATCCACCACCGTGCAGGTGGGAGCCACCGTGTCCCAGCGCACGGGCACCGGCTCCAGATCCGGCGCGCAGCCCAGGTGGGTGGCATTCATCAGCAGCGTGGTGCCCGCCGGCACCGCCACCTCCCCCTGCCACGGCTGCCACACCGCCGGCACGCCGCTGGCCTTCGTCACCGTGGCGGCCACCTCCTCCCCCTGCTCCTGCCGCCGCGTCACCAGCGTGAGATGGGCGGCCCCGGCCCAGGCGATCTCCACCGCCATCGCCCGCCCGGCGCCGCCCGCCCCCAGCATCACCACCCGCTGCCCCTCCAGCGGCGTCACCTTGCGGATCGCCTTCACCACCCCTTTGCCGTCGTTGTTGTGGCCCATCAGCCGGCCGTCTTCGACGGTCATGTAGTTGCACGAGCCGATCGCCTGCACGTCAGCGTCGAGCTCATCGAGCAGCGGCATCACCGCCACCTTCCAGGGCACCGTGATGCCCATGCCCCGATAGCCCAGCGGCACCAGCGCCTTCACCGCCAGGGCCAGATCGGCCTCGCTGGCGATGTCGTTCTTCCAGAACTGCCACGGCAGCCCGTAGTGGGCATACACCGCATCAAACATCAGATCGATCGGGTTCTCCGCCACCGGATGGCCGAGCATGCCCGTCATCTGCTTCTGGGGGGGGATCACTGGGGCCAAGCGAGGATCCCCAGCCTGCCAAAAGTGGCGGGGGTTGGCAGCGCACATGGCTCAGCGCCCGACGATCTCAATCGAACAGCGCAACCCCGGGGCCCTGGCGAGGCGGGCGTCGGCGGTGAGGAGGGGAGCATCCAGGTGCTCGGCCAAAGCCACGTAGAGGGCGTCGTAGGCGGAGAGATTTGTGCGAAGCTCCCAGGCCCGCGGCCAGAGGGCGCGGCTGGGATAGCGGCGCAGGCCCAGCCGGGCAGCAGCGTTCAAGGCCTGGAGGGCGTTGCTCTCCGCAAGCGTGTTGGCCAGCACCAAACGCCGCAGCACCGAGAGCACATCGGCATCGATCAGCTCTGGAGCCTGCAGGTTGCTGTTCGCGACGCGCACCCGGACTGGGCCGTTCATCAACAGGGCCTCCACCAGGGCGGAGGCATCAATCACGAGCATCAGCTCAGTGCTCAGCGCGGCTGCTGGCCAGGGCCTCCAGGAGGCTGGAGCGTTCGATCGGTAGGGAGGGCAGGGCGTTCAGCAGGTCAGCGTTGTCGGCACGACGGGCTGTTTCCGTGAGCTCCTGCAGGGCGAAGGTGCTCAGGGGCAGGCCTGCCTGGGCCGCGAGTTTCTCCAGCCGTGCGGCTACGGCGTCGGGCACGTGGCGGATGTAGAGGGTGCGCATCGGTAGGGATGCTTGCTCGTTGCTAGCAGTTTAGGGGGTGTGGGCCCCGTCAGGCGCGGCAGCCCCGTCACCTCAGAGCGGCGGCTCCTCGCCGTTGCCCGTGGGGTGGGCGGCGTTGGAATCGGGCATCCAGTAGCTCAGGTCGTCCTGCCAGTAGAGGCGGCCGGGCAGGCGCTGGGTGCTGAGCTTCGAGCGGGTCATCGCTGTCAGCAGCTGGGTCATCTCGATCGGCGTCAGATCGGTGCGGATGTCTTCGCCGGCGATCTTCAGAAGGGCGGGCAGCTGGGCCAGGGTGGTGGGCTGCACCAGCTTGCGGAACACCTCGGCCAGCACCAGCCGCTGGCGCTCCATCCGCCCCAGATCGCCCATTTCGTCGTGGCGGAAGCGCAGGAAGCCCTCCAGATCACTGCCCTTCAGCACCTGGCGGCCGGGGGCCAGGTCGATCAGCAGCCCCTGGGCGTTGTCCACGTAATACATCGCCTTGGGCACATCCACCTCCACGCCACCGAGGGCGTCGGCCACCTTCGCCACCGCATCCAGATTCACCTTGATGTGCTTCTGCACCGGCATCGAGAGCAGGCGGCCCACCTCACTCTTGGCGCTCTCCGGGCCGCCGTTGGCGTAAAGGGCGTTGGCCTTCATCACCCCCAGATCGGGGGGTTCCACAAACGTGTCGCGCGGCACCTGTGTTACTTGGGTGATGCCATTTTTCACCTGCACGGTGAACATCACATCGGTGTTGCCGCCGATCACATCGCTGCCCATCACCAGCACGCTGCGCTCGCCCAGCCCCAGCGGGTCGACCATCGCGGCGATGCCCTTGGGCGCGTGCACCAGGGCGGCCAGGCTCGAGCTCAACAGGGAGGGCAGCGGGCTGGCCAGGCCGTAGCCCATGGCCATCCCCAGGCCGAGCACCAGAAGCCGGTGGGGGCCCCGCGGACGGGCTGCCGGCGCAACGGGCGTCTGGCGCCGGCTCAGCAGTTCGGGCACGGTGCCGAGGTCGCGGCTGGCCCGCGCCGGGCTGGCGGAGCTGCTGCGGCCGCCGGATCGTCCTCGCTGCCGCCGCGGTGGTGGCTGGTGGGAGTGGGCCTGGCTCATGGTCCGGAAAGCTGGCCGAACCATAAGGCCCGTTTTCCCTTCTCACCAGGGGGAACGACGGTTCATCGGCCGGTCCGTACCTGCACCGCGGCGGCGGCGGCGGCGGCCCGGGTGCGCGCCTCCCCCAGGTTGGCGCCGCGGGCCAGGGCCACCCCCATGCGCCGCCCGGGCCGCGCCTCCTCCTTGCCGAACAGCAGCAGCTGGCTTTCGGGCTGCGCCAGGGCCTCCGCCACCCCCTCGTAGTGCACCGGCTGGCCCTGGTCGCTGGCCAGGATCACCCGCGTGGCAGCGGGCCCCAGGCTGCGGATCTCCGGGATCGGCAGCCCCAGCACCGCCCGCAGATGGAGCTCAAATTCGCTGAGGTTCTGGCCCACCAGCGTCACCAGGCCGGTGTCGTGGGGGCGGGGCGACAGTTCCGAAAACACCACCTCCTCCGCCCCGGGCTCGCCGCACAGGAAAAACTCCACCCCGAACAGGCCGGCGCCCCCCAGGGCATCGGTGACGGTGCGGGCCATGGCCTGGGCCGCCGCCAGCTGCCGTTCCCCCAGCGCCGCCGGCTGCCAGCTGCACTGGTAATCGCCCCGCTCCTGCACGTGGCCGATCGGCGGGCAGAAGAGGGTGGGCCCCTGCCACGGCTTCACCGTCAGCAGGGTGATCTCCAGCTCGAAACGCAGGAACTCCTCCACGATCACCATCGCCCCGGCCCCCCGTGCCCCCGCCATCGCCGCGTCCCAGGCGGCCCCGATCCCCTCCGGTCCTGCCACCACGCTCTGCCCCTTGCCCGAGGAGCTCATCACCGGCTTGACCACCACCGGCCAGCCCAGGGGCGTGGCGGCCTCCGCCAGCTCTTGGGCGCTGCTGGCGTAGGCGAAGCGGGCGGTGCGCAGCCCCAGCTCCCCCGCCGCCAGATCGCGGATGCGGTCGCGGTTCATCGTCACCGCCGTCGCCCGTGCGGTGGGGATCACGGTGATGCCCTCCGCCTCCAGATCCGCCAGGGCATCCACCGCCAGGGCTTCGATTTCCGGGATCACCAGGTCGGGGCGGTGGCGGCGTACCACCGCCCGCAGCGCCTCCGGCTCCCCCATCGGCACCACCTCCGCCACGTCGGCCACCTGCATCGCCGGGGCCCCGGCGTAGCGATCGACCGCGATCACCCGGCAGCCCAGGCGCTGGGCGGCGATCGCCACCTCCTTGCCCAGTTCGCCGCTGCCCAGCAGCATCACGGTGCGGGGGAAGGGGGCCGTGGGGTCGAACATGTTCTGCCCTCCTGCCGGGCCGCCAACATCCCCCGATCCTGCCGCGCCGCCGCCGCCCTCCCCTACCGTTGCCCCGGTGGCTATTCCGCCCGTCGTGCCGCCGCAGTCCCCCATGTCTGCCCCCCTTCCCCTGTTCGCCTTCCAGACCGCCGGGGATGTGGGCGATGGCTTCCGCCTGTTCGGCTTCGACATCGCCGCCCTGCAGGAGGGCACGTTGATCTACCTGGGCCTCTCGTCGTTGGCCTTTGTGGTGGTGTGGGTGGTGGGGTTTGTGCGGCGCCGCTGAGGCGGGGCTCAGGATCTGGTCTGGGCCGCTCAGCCTGCGGTGGGATCGTCGTTGAGGAGCTGCAGCTGGCGCTCGGGCGGCTCCTCGCTGATAAAGCCGTAGGCCTCAAACACCCCCGGATCCGGATGGGTGATGCGGGTCTGTCCGTCGGGGTCGCGGTCGAGCCGGAAGCCCTCGGCGGCCATGCGCCGCATCAGGGCGGCGGATTCCTCAAAGCGGGCCGCCATCGCGTCGAGGCTGGCGCAGTCGCCGGTGAGGCCGGCTTCGTTCCAGGTGAAATAGGCCATCGCCAGACAGACCGGGGAGCGGGCTCAGGGCCGCAGCAGCAGCCCCAGCACCACCAGTATCAGGCTGACGCCCCAGAAGGAGAGCACCACCTGCTGCTCGCTCAGGCCGCTGAGCTCGAAGTGGTGGTGCAGGGGCGCCATGCGGAACAGGCGGCGGCCCTGGCCATCGGCCCCTTTGGTGGCCTTGAACACCCACACCTGCAGGATCACCGAGAGGGATTCCGCGAGGAACACCCCGCCCATCAGCAGCAGCGGCCAGAGGCTGTCGCTCAGCAGGGCCACGGCGCTGAGGGCGGCGCCCATCGCCAGCGAGCCGGTGTCGCCCATGAACACGCGGGCGGGATGGCGGTTCTGGCTGAGGAAACCGAGCCAGCAGCCCGCCATCGCCAGGCAGAAGGCGGCCAGGGCGGGGTCACCGTCGTTGCCCCGCAGCATCAGCTGCAGGCCCATGCCGGTGAACACAATCGTGCCGCAGCCGGCGGCCAGACCATCGAGGCCGTCGGTGAGGTTGGTGGCGTTGCTCTCGGCGAGGAACACGAACAGGCCCAGGGGCCAGATCAGCAGCCCGAGGGGCAGGATCCAGCCGAAGGGCAGGCCCACATCGCCGGCATCGCCCCCGCCGAGCCAGCCACCGAACCCTGCCCAGAGCAGGAAGAGCAGGGCGGCGCCGGCCTGGAGCAGCAGCTTGCCGCGGGGGGTGAGGCCCGTGTTCGTCTGGCGGGTGAGGCTGCGCCAGTCGTCGATCGCGCCGATCGCCAGGAAGGCCAGGGTGATGGCCGCCACCGCCAGGAGCCGCGGATCGTCCGGGGCCACCAGGCCGCCCACGAGCACCCCCACCGGCACCACGAGCAGGCCCCCCATCGTGGGTGTGCCCGCCTTGCTGTGGTGCGCCTGGGGACCCTCGTCGCGGATCACCTGGCCCAGCTTGAGGCGCCGCAGACGCGGCACGCCCCAGGCCGCCACCCCGGCGCTCACGGCGGCGGACACCAGCAGCGGCAGGGTGAGGCTGGCGTTGGCGAGGCTCCAGTCGGCGGCCAGGCAGGCAGCCAGCGCGATCAGGGCAAGCAGGGCGGCGGGCAGCCTGCCGTCGGGCGCCGTCATGGGGTCAGTCTTCCCAGTCTTCTTCGGGTTGCTCGTCGGCCTGGTTGTAGTCCTCCTTCTCGCCCATCAGCGCCGAGAGTTCCTCCTCCTCCACGGTGCTCACATCGGAGCCGGCGGTTTCCTCATCTGCCACCAGCCGGCCACTGGCCTCCAGCAGGCTGAGTAAATCGGGCTCATCCCGCAGGGGCAGAACCGGCGCCGGCTCATCGCGCCGGTAGCGGGTGAGGGAGGGGTTGATCGTATCGAGAATGCTCATGCGGGTCCCAGCTGGCTGGGTCCTGACAGTGCGATCTACCACCCTAACGCGACTGCCGCCTGATGACCCCCTCCAAAATTCGAGCGGTGGCCCGCCTCTGGGCCCTGGCCCTGGCCCTGAGCGCCGCGTTGGCGGCGGCGGGCGAGCGCTGGAGCGCCCCGCTGCCCATTCGGGGCGACTGGGTGGCGGCCCTGGTGCTGCTGCCGCCCCTGGCAATGGCCCTGTGGTTGCTGGTCCCTTGGGCCCCGCCGGGCGAGGGGGGAGAATCGGACCCAATCAGCGAGGACACGCGGGCATGAGCCAATCCGGTGCGACGGCGAGCGGGGCGCGGGCCCGGCGGGTGGTGCTGGCCTACTCCGGCGGCGTCGACACCAGCGTCTGCATCCCCTATCTCAAGAATGAGTGGGGCGTGGAGGAGGTGATCACCTTCGCCGCCGATCTGGGCCAGGGCGATGAACTGGAGCCGATCCGGCGCAAGGCCCTCGATGCGGGCGCCAGCGAATCGGTGGTGGGCGATCTGATCGAACCCTTCATCACCGAGTTCGCTTTCCCGGCGATCCGCGCCAACGCTCTCTACGAGGGGCGCTATCCCCTCTCCACCGCCCTGGCCCGGCCCCTGATCGCCCGCCGCCTGGTGGAGGTGGCCCGCGAGATGGGCGCCGATGCCGTTGCCCACGGTTGCACCGGCAAGGGCAACGACCAGGTGCGCTTCGATGTGGCCATCGGCTCCCTGGCCCCCGAGCTGAAGGTGCTGGCGCCGGCGCGGGAGTGGGGCATGAGCCGGGAGGAAACGATCGCCTACGGCGAGCGCTGCGGCATCCCGGCGCCGGTGAGCAAGAGCTCCCCCTATTCGATCGACCTCAACCTGCTGGGTCGCAGCATCGAGGCCGGCTGCCTGGAGGATCCGATGGTGGAGCCGCCGGAGGAGGTGTTTGCCCTCACCCGCTCGATCGACGCCGCCCCCGCAGAGGGCCAGGTGGTGGAGATCGCCTTCGAGCGCGGCAACCCGGTGGCGATCGACGGTGAAGCCCTCGACCCGGTGAGCGTGATCCGTAAGGCCAATGCCCTGGCGGGGGAGCACGGCTTCGGCCGCCTCGACATGATCGAGAACCGGGTGGTGGGGATCAAGAGCCGGGAGATCTACGAAACCCCGGGCCTGCTGCTGCTGATCCGCGCCCATCAGGAGCTCGAGAGCCTCACCCTCGCCGCCGACGTGCAGCGCTACAAGCGGCAGATCGAGGCGAGCTGGGCCGATCTGGTGTACCAGGGTTTGTGGTTCGGGCCGCTGAAGCAGGCGCTCGATGGCTTCCTCGATCGCACCCAGGACACGGTGAATGGGGTGGTGCGGGTGCGGCTGCACAAGGGCAACGCCACGGTGGTGGGCCGTGCCAGCGCCGGCGACAGCCTCTACGTGCCCGATATGGCCACCTACGGCGCCGAGGATCGCTTCGACCACCGGGCCGCCGAGGGCTTCATCTACGTGTGGGGGCTGCCTACGCGGCTGTGGTCCGCCCGTCGTCGCGGTAGCTGATGCGGGAGGGGGCCTGCTGCTCGGTGTTGCCCGGGCTGCGCCGGCCCCCCAGGGCATCGAGCAGGCTGCGGCGCAGCCCCTTGCGCTCGGGTGCAGGGGCCCTGGTGCCGGGTAGGGCGGTGGGGGTGGCCGGGGTCAGGGCGTAGAGGCGATCGCGCAGCAGCTGGTTGTCGGCAAGCAGGCGCTGTTGTTCGTCCACCAGGCCATGCACCCGTTGGCGGAACTTGCGCTCGAAGATTTCCGGCAGGTCTTCGAGCATTTCGTGCAGGGCCTGCACTTCCGCCCGGGCGGCCTCCAGCTCGCGCTCCAGCTCCAGCTCCCGAATCGAGCGCACGGCAAGGGCGGAGGATTGGATAGGGGCCGAGGGGGCCACCTGCACCTGGGGCGTGGGCAGCACGGAAGGGGGTGCGGGCGGCGCCGGCGCCGCCGGGAACGGTGGAGGGGCGGGAGCCACAGCGCCCGGCTCCCACCACGGACGGGACACCGAAGCCGCCTGGGCGCTGCGCCGAAGCTGGGCCTGGCCTTCGCCGGAATCGCTCATGACCGCCCCGAAACTTTCGGGCGACTTTACTGTGCGGAGGCAGGAGTCTGAAGCGAGTGTGTGGGGCTCCCGCTTCCGCACACTCGCTGCAAAAACACCCCATTTGCGCAATTCGTACGAATTGCGCAATCTTCGAAGGCGCTGGCTGGTTGGATCGGGCCCAGGGGCCCCTGGGGCCACGGTGATCAGCCGGCGGTGGCTGCGGCTGCGGAGGCGGTGGCGGGAGCCGGGGCTTCGTTCGACTCGGCGGGCAGGGTGCGGGGTGCCGGCATCGGACCGTCCTGTTTGACGGTGAGGTAGCGGATCACGTCTTCGGAGAGGCGCATCGCCCGCTCCAGCGGAGACACCTGCTGGCCGTCGCCGTCGTGGTTGAGCTGAACGTAGATCCCTTCGCGGTGCTTGGCGATCGGGTACGCCAGGCGGCGCTTGCCCCGCATCTGGCAGTCGAGCACCTGGCCGCCGGACTCCGTGACAAGGTCGCGGTACTTGGTGACGTGGCTCTCGACCTCCTCCTCCGGGATGTCCGGACGGAGGATGTACATCGTTTCGTAATAGGACTGGGTCATGGTTGGGTGCGTCTCGGTCGCCCTGGGGGGAGGGGCTGGAGGGGAAATCGGCGGCGCCGAGCTCCAGCGACGGACTTAGCAACCTATCGCAGCGCCTCCCTGCCCCTCCTGCTCAGGCCCCAGGGCTCAGAACAGCTGCATGCGCACCGCCTCGGAGACCGTGGGGATCTCCGCTTCGCGCCCCCGCACCGCCTCGACCATGCCGTAGAGAACCAGCAGAAGGGCGCCCAGGAACACCGTGTTGTTGAGGGTGCGCACCAGGAAGGTGCCTTCCAGGGAGGGCAGCAGGGTCTGGAAGGCCAGCTGCAGGAGCACCAGCACGATGTCGAGCAGCAGGGCCTGGAACACTCCGAAGCGCACGAAGTAGGGCACCCTGGGGTTGCGGGCCACCCCCAGGAACAGCGCCAGGAAGAGCACCAGGTTGCCCAGCGGCACGGCGCTCTCCAGCAGCTGTAGCGGCAACACCGGCAGGGTGAGCCATGCCAGCGGCGGGAACTGGCGGAAGAGGGAGCCGCCGAAGCCGATGGCGTCGCTCCAGGGCAGCAGGTAGGCCAGGGCCGCCAGCAGCCGCTGCCAGATCGGTGGGTCCTGCATGGGATCGGGCGGGGTTGGGATCAGGCTAGGTGGCCTCGAGCTGGGCGAGGGCGGCCCGCCGCATCGCCGCCACCGGCACCTCGCTGCGGCCGCTCCAGAGCCGCAGGGCGGCCGCCCCCTGGCCCACCAGCATCTCCAGCCCGTCGATCACCGGGCAGCCCCGCGCCGCGGCGCTCTCCAGCAGGCGGGTGGGCCTGGGGGTGTAGATGAGGTCGTACACCACGGTGCTGGGCCGCAACGCCTCCAGATCGGCCTCCGCCAGCGGGCAGCGCGCCGCAGCGGCCGCGTCCTGGGCCGCCGCCATGCCCACCGGGGTGGTGTTCACCACTAGGTCGGCCGCTGCCAGCTCCGCCGCCAGGGCGCCGACCCCTTCGGACCAGGCCAGCCCGCCGATCCCCGGCGACCACGACGCGCAGCCGCCCAGAAAGTTGGCCAGCGCCTCCGGCCGGCGGCCGGCGATCCGGATCGCGCCCATCTCCAGCTCCGCCAGGGCGGCCACCACGGCGCGGGCGCTGCCCCCGCAGCCGAGCACCAGGGCGCGCTTGCCCCGCCAGCTCCCGCCCGGCCCCACCGCCTCCCGCAGCGGCTGGCTGAAGCCCTCCCCGTCGGTGTTCGTGCCCCACCAGCCCCCCTCCGGCCGGGGCACCAGGGTGTTGACGGCCCCGAGCCGGCTCGCCAGGGGGCTCAGGGCGCCGGCCAGATCGGCCACGGCGCGCTTGTGGGGAATGGTGACGTTCAGGCCGCGACAGCCCATCGCCGCCAGGGCGCGCACCGCCCCGGCGAGCTCGGCGGCGGGCACCGCCAGGGCCAGGTAGACCCAGTCGAGCCCCAGCTCCGCCAGGGCGGCGTTGTGCATCGCCGGCGAGAGGGAGTGGCGCACCGGATCGCCGAGCAGCCCCACCAGGGCGGTGCGGCCGGTGATCGATGGCGGTTCCGGTGGTGCGGGTGGTTCCGGCAGGGCGGCGGGCATGGGCGGAGGCGCGTTGCGCCGACCGTAGACCGGCCGGATCCCTTGCCACCACTGGCCTGAGTGGCCTGCCCGGCGGCGGTCGGGTTCGGGAACCACCCCTCGCCGGGGTGCGAGTCAGCTGATGAAGATGCTCTCAGTCCGCATTCATCCACTCCAGGAGGTGGGAATCCATGGGAAAGGTCGTCGGCATTGACCTCGGCACCACGAACAGCTGTGTCGCCGTGATGGAGGGTGGCAAGCCCACGGTGATCGCCAATGCCGAGGGGTTCCGCACGACCCCCTCGGTGGTGGCCTACACCAAAAACCAGGACAAGCTGGTGGGTCAGATCGCCAAACGCCAGGCGGTCATGAACCCGGAAAACACCTTTTATTCCGTCAAGCGCTTCATCGGCCGCCGGGTTGATGAGGTGAATGAGGAGTCGAAGGAGGTGAGCTACGGCGTGGAGAAGGCGGGCGCCAACGTCAAGGTGCGCTGCCCCGTGCTCAACAAGCAGTTCGCCCCTGAGGAGATCTCGGCGGAGGTGCTGCGCAAGCTGGCCGATGATGCCGGCAAATACCTGGGTGAAACGGTCACCCAGGCGGTGATCACCGTTCCGGCCTACTTCAACGACTCCCAGCGCCAGGCCACCAAGGATGCCGGCAAGATCGCCGGCCTCGAGGTGCTGCGCATCATCAACGAGCCCACGGCGGCTGCGCTGGCCTACGGCCTCGACAAGAAGAGCAACGAGCGCATCCTGGTCTTCGACCTGGGCGGCGGCACCTTCGACGTGTCGGTGCTGGAGGTGGGCGATGGCGTGTTCGAAGTGCTCTCCACCAGCGGTGATACCCACCTCGGCGGTGATGACTTCGACA